>NZ_JAWOTX010000015.1:0-131186 GCF_033339115.1 Vibrio sp. 947
TCGTTTCCGCTCGACTTGCATGTGTTAGGCCTGCCGCCAGCGTTCAATCTGAGCCATGATCAAACTCTTCAATTTAAGATTTTGTTCGGCTCAATGAATACTGAACATTACATAAAGTAATGTTTGAATTGACTGTGCTGAATCCGAAGATTCAATGGTCACTTCGTTTCATTGAAACCTAATTTGATACCGAAGTATCGAATTGGATTATCATCAACGAGTGCCCACACAGATTGATAGGTCTATATTTTTAAAGAGCACACTTCGAAGTTCTCTTCAAAGTGGACGGCTATTTTAGCTAGATAACTTATCGTGTCAAACACTTTTTTAAGTTATTTATCTGCGAGTTAATTTTAACTCACTAACCGTAGTTGTTTAGGTTCCACTTCACTTGCTTTCCCGTGACAACGGAGGCGCATTATAGGGAGTTCATTAAAGAACACAAGTGCATTTTTTAAAAAAACTCACCTTTTTAGTTTATTCGTATAGAAAACAGACAAAAGACTCTAAAAAACTATAGAAAAGGGGCCAAACGGCCCCTTTAGTGTGATTTTTATCTCAATTTTACTGTATCCATACAATTATTGATGAGCACAAATTTGGTCATTAGTAACAATTAGCTGCACTGTCTTGTCTGGAACGATTTCACCAGAAAGAATTGATTTGGCTAACGGGTTCTCGACATTCTGCTGAATTGCACGTTTTAAAGGACGCGCACCATACACAGGATCGAAACCAACTTGAGCGATCAAGTCGAGTGCTTTGTCGGAAACTTCTAGTTGATAGCCTTTCTCCTCTAGTCGTTTCGCCAAACGTTCCAATTGAATAGAAGCAATGGACTTAATGTGCTCTTGACCAAGTGGATGGAACACCACGATTTCGTCAACACGGTTCAAGAACTCTGGGCGGAAGTGTTTGCTAACCACATCCATCACTTCACTCTTGATACCTTGATAGTCTAATGTTGCGAAATTCTCTTGGATACGAGATGAACCCAAGTTAGATGTCATGATCACAACCGTATTACGGAAGTCAACAGTACGACCTTGACCATCCGTTAAACGCCCATCATCGAGAACTTGCAGCAGAATGTTAAATACATCCGGATGCGCTTTCTCTACTTCGTCTAACAAAATTACCGAATACGGCTTGCGACGAACCGCTTCAGTTAAGTAACCACCCTCTTCATATCCGACATAGCCTGGAGGAGCACCAACCAACCTTGCCACTGAGTGTTTCTCCATGAACTCAGACATATCGATACGGACCATCGCATCTTCACTGTCGAACATAAAGCTCGCAAGTGTCTTACAAAGCTCTGTTTTACCCACACCAGTTGGACCTAAGAATAAGAAGGAGCCAATTGGTCGGTTTGGATCAGAAAGCCCAGCTCGACTACGACGAATGGCATTCGATACAACAGAGACCGCTTCGCTTTGCCCTACCACACGATTATGCAGCACGTCTTCCATACGAAGTAGTTTCTCTTTTTCCGCTTCTAGCATCTTGGATACCGGAATGCCGGTTTGCTTAGAAAGTACTTCTGCAATCTCGTTGTCGGTTACTTTATTACGCAATAGCGTCATTTCCTGCATTTCAGCTTGGGTTGCAAGATCTAACTGCTTCTCAAGTTCAGGAATACGACCATATTGAAGCTCCGACATACGGTTTAGATCGCCAGCACGGCGAGCAAACTCCATGTCCATACGAGCTTGTTCAAGCTCAGACTTAATATGTTGAGTGCCAGAAAGAGCTGCTTTTTCTGTATTCCAAACCTCTTCTAGTTCAGCGTACTCACGTTCTTTTTCATTGAGTTCTTCATTAAGCGCTTTCAAACGCTTTTCACTCGCTTCATCGTGCTCGTTACTTAGTGCTTGTTGCTCAATTTTGAGTTGGATGATTTTACGCTCAAGCTTATCCAAGGACTCTGGCTTAGAGTCAATTTGTAAACGAATGCTTGAAGCCGCTTCGTCAATCAAGTCAATCGCTTTATCCGGCAACTGACGGTCGGAGACATAGCGATGTGACAAACTCGCCGCAGCAACAATCGCTGGGTCGGTAATTTCGACGTGATGATGAAGCTCATAACGCTCCTTCAAGCCACGTAAAATCGCCACGGTATCCTCAACGGTCGGCTCATCCACCAGCACTTTTTGGAAACGACGTTCTAATGCTGCATCTTTTTCGATGTACTGACGATATTCATCCAATGTTGTTGCGCCAACACAGTGCAGCTCACCACGAGCTAATGCCGGTTTTAGCATGTTGCCCGCATCCATTGAGCCTTCACCTTTACCAGCACCGACCATAGTGTGTAGTTCATCAATGAAGAGGATGACGTTGCCTTCTTCTTTAGCAAGTTCATTCAATACTGATTTTAAACGCTCTTCAAATTCCCCACGGTATTTCGCGCCAGCAACCAGTGCGCCCATATCCAGTGATAGCACACGGCGACCACGCAGACCTTCAGGTACTTCATTGTTAACTATGCGCTGCGCTAAGCCTTCAACAATTGCTGTCTTACCTACGCCTGGTTCACCGATAATCACAGGGTTGTTTTTAGTACGACGCTGCAATACCTGGATAGTACGACGGATTTCATCATCACGGCCGATAACAGGATCCAATTTACCTTGCTCTGCACGTTCGGTAAGGTCTATGGTGAACTTTTCCAATGCTTGGCGAAGCTCTTCCGCATTCGGGTCATTGACCTTTTGACCACCTCTGATCTTTTCGATTGCCTGGCTGACTTTTTGCTCTGTTAAACCGAGCTCTTTGAGTAATTGCCCCAACGGTCCGCGATCTTCTAAAGCGGCAAGCAGGAAGACTTCAGACGAGATATAGGAGTCTTGACGCTTTTGCGCCACTTTGTCACACAGGTTAAACAATGTGCCCATCGAGCTAGAGAGCTGAACATCCCCACCGATGCCACTGACTTTTGGTAATCGATCTAACATTTCACTCAATTTAGAGCGTAAATGCGTTACGTCCACATCCAGCATAGTAAGCAATGGACGAATTGGACTGCCATTTTGATCAAGCAAAGCCACCATGAGGTGAACTGGCTCGATATATTGATGATCGCGCCCTAACGCTAGTGATTGAGCATCAGAGATAGCGATTTGAAACTTACTTGTGAATCGATCAAGACGCATATCTACCTTCCTAACCTCAACTAAAGGAAATTCTTTTGACAGTTAGAAAGATGGATACTCACGAGGGGAATTTCAAGGGAGTGAATGAATAAAGATAGCTTTGCAAAAATAGTAGTATGCATCTTAGCACTTTGGTGCTTATAGCTAGTCTTCGATCCAAATAAAGGTTGCTTGTCGACCTGTCTTACCATCACGGCGATACGAGTAAAAAGAGGCTTTATCTTGGTAAGTACAAAGTCCAGAATCAAACACTTGTGTCACACCAGCTCGGTTTAAACGTTGCGTTGCCAGCACCGACATGTCAGCAAACCATTTACCGTCGATATCGCGTGGAGCAAATGCTTGATTCGCCTGTGAATCAAAATCAACAAAAGCTTGCAGAACATCTTCACCCACTTCGAAGGCTTGAGGGCCAATGGCGGGGCCAAGCCACGCTATCACTTCACCAGAAAACAACGCTAACGCATTTTCGACAATGCCATTTGCTAAGCCGCGCCAACCTGCGTGAACAGCGGCTACTTGCGTACCTTGTGTATTAGTCAATAATACAGGTAAACAGTCGGCGGTCATCGCTGAACATACAACATGGCTTGAAGAAGTAAATACACCATCCGCATCAAGCACCTGTGTTGTTGGTTCATTTGCTTGAGCCACAACGGTTGAATGCGTTTGGTTTAACCAGATTGGCGCATTTGGCATGCTTGCCTGTTGCGCCAACCAAGCTCGGTTCTTCTCTACTAAAGACAAATCATCCCCAACGTGAGTACCTAAATTTAGCCCTTGGTAAGGGCCTGTCGAAAATCCGCCTATGCGTGTTGAGGCGAAAGCTTTGACATTTTTAGGCGCTGGCCAATTCGGAATGATCGTCTTCATATTAGAATTCTTCCGGTAAGCCGTGCTCTTCTGTATCTTGACGAAGCGCTTCAGTCATCACAACCATGTCATCAGGCACTGGAGCATGAAACTCAAGAACTTCGCCCGTAATTGGGTGCTCAAAGCGCAGCATTACTGCGTGCAATGCTTGGCGATCGAAGCCCCGGATCATTGCCGTTAGCTCTTCAGACGCACCTGTCGGGATGCGAGCACGTCCACCATATGCAATATCACCGAGCAACGGATGCTGAAGGTAAGACATGTGCACACGAATCTGGTGCGTACGACCCGTTTCTAGACGCAAGCGAATACGCGTGTGTTCGCGGAAGCGTTCAGCAACACGGTAGTGCGTTACTGCTGGTTTGCCCATTGGTGCTACCGCCATAAGCGTGCGCTTAGTAGAGTGACGACCAATCGGTTGATCCACTTTACCGCCCGCAGTCATACGACCAATAGCGATCGCTTCGTACTCACGAGTAATATTACGTTTTTGCAGTGCGCGAACCAGACGAGTTTGTGCAGGAACGGTTTTCGCCACCACCATCAAACCCGTGGTGTCTTTATCCAAACGGTGCACGATACCTGCACGAGGTACTTCTGCAATATCAGGGTAATGATGCAACAACGCATTAAGTACAGTGCCATCAGGCGTACCAGCGCCCGGATGAACCACAAAGTCACGAGGTTTGTTGATAACGATAATATCTTCATCTTCATAGACGATATCTAGCGGGATATCTTGCGCTTCCCAGCGTTCTTCATCTTCTAACTCGGCTTGCAATGTAATTTCCTCGCCACCCATTACTTTGGTACGAGGTTTAGTGACAACTTCACCATCAACTTGAACTTTCCCATCAAGCAGCCACTCTTTTAGGCGCGAGCGAGAGAAGTCCGCGAATAATTCGGCGATAGCTTGGTCTAAACGTTGACCTAACTGGCTATCTTTTACGGTATTTGTTAATACAATCTGCTGAGCCATATCGAACTTTTTTAAAAACTGTGAGACTAATGCTCACGACTGTGAAAAAATAGACTATTACGTCATTGTATCTGTTACTGGAAAGAAAGTAACGGCAGCTTAAGAAATATTTAGATTCAAGGAACAGACTCCTGATATGAAACGTCAGACTTTAACAGGCCTTTTAGCGGTATCCCTTCTGTTTGGATGTGCAAGCAAAGAAGAAATCGTTCCTGATGTGCCGCCTTCGGAACTGTATGCAGACGCACAGATTTCTCTTCAAAGTGGTAATTGGCTTTCTGCAATTGAGAAACTGGAAGCATTAGACTCACGTTACCCATTCGGTGCCTACTCAGAACAGGTGCAGCTTGACCTAATCTATGCGTACTACAAAAACGACGACCTTGCTTTGGGCTTGGCAACCATTTCTCGCTTTATGCGTTTAAACCCAACCCATGAAAAGATGGATTGGGTGCTGTACATGCGAGGTCTAAGCCACATGGCGCAAGATCGTAACTTTATGCATGATTTATTCAGCGTAGATCGAAGCGATCGCGATCCTGAACCGGTAAAAAAAGCGTTTGATGACTTCAAAAAACTACTTCAACGCTACCCGAATAGCCCATATGCAGAAGATTCACAAAAACGTATGGTCGCGCTGAAAAACCGTCTAGCGAACTATGATTTAGCGACTGCTGACTTCTACCTTCGCCGTGAAGCTTGGGTCGCTGCTATTAATCGCAGCCAAGAGCTACAAAAAGCGTATCCAGACACAGAAGCTGCACGTAAGTCACTGACTATCCAGCTAGAGGCCTACAAGCAACTTGGTTTGGAAGACGCCGTAGCAAGAACTGAAAAGCTTATCGAGCTCAACCCTGTGAAGTAATTGAACTTGCTTTAAACTGAACCGCCACCGTTTTTACCGTGGCGGTTTTTTATTACTCTCAATAGTGTATTCAGCCCTTGCTTGATGATCTTCCTAGCTCCACATATGCTTAAAGTTCTCCTCCCCCTTTATAAAAAGGATGTGAACGTGACGATATCTAAGCTTTGCGCAGTTATGCTGCTCCTATTGTCTGCTTCCGTTTGCGCACTGCAAATCTCGCCGCTCAAACAGCCTCCTTATACTGGGGACCTCGATGTCATCAAGGAGAAGAATGTACTGCGCGTCTTAGTTTCTGCTGATTTAGGTTTTTACTACATTGAGGGCGGCACACCAAAAGGCATAGGCGCGGAATTGCTGGCACATTTCGAAAAAGACCTTCGTAAACTCAAACCAAAGCTTAACGTACAAATTATTCCTGTTGCCCGCGACCAGCTACTGCCAGCCTTAGAAAACGGTTCAGGTGACTTAGTTGTCGCCAACCTGACTATTACCGACACGCGCAAACAGAAAGTGGAGTTCAGTTCACCCATTCTCACTGACATTCAAGAGTGGGTAGTGACAAACAAAAGCACACCAACGATGACGAAAATCGAACAATTGAGCGGCAAAGAGATTTGGGTGCGCGCCAGCTCTAGCTACTTTGAAAGCATTCAGACACTAAATAAGAAACTAAACAAAAAAGGCTTACCGCCTGTTATCGTGCACTTTATTGAAGAAACACTTCAAGATTATGAGCTGGTCGGAATGCTCAACAATGGTTACGTCAGAGCCATTGTTCTCGATAGCCATAAAGCCAAGCTTTGGCTGAAAGTGATGGATGATATTCGGGTCCATAAAAAAATCCCTATCCGCAAAAATGGCAAAATTGCTTGGGCAATGCGAGAAAATAGTCCCAAATTAAAAGCCGTCGTGAATAAGTTCATCCAGAAGTCTCGCTCTGGGACACTACTCGGTAACGTTATTTACGGTAAATACATCGATAACACGGGATGGTTGAACAGAGCTCTTAACCCTAAGAAAATTGCTCAACTAGAAAAACTCGCGGCGCTATTTTCACGCTATGGTGAGAAATACGATATCGACTATTTACTGGTCGCTGCAATCGCTTACAAGGAATCAGGATTTAATAACGACCTAGTTGGAAGCCGAGGTGCCGTTGGCATAATGCAAGTCCTACCCAGCACCGCTCAAGATCCGAATATCAATATCAAAAATGTTCGACAATTAGAAAACAACATTCATGCTGGAGTGAAATACTTAGCCTTTTTGCGTAAGCAGTACTTCAGTGATCCTGATATCACTGCACAAAATAAACTCTACTTTACATTGGCGGCTTACAATGCGGGCCCCGGCAATGTAGAGCGTATTCGTAAGCGTGCAGCCCAACAAGGTTACGATCCTAATGTTTGGTTTAATAACGTGGAAGTCGTTATGCGGAAAAGTTTAAGCTCAACGGTTGGGTACGTCACAAGCATTAATCGCTACTACATAATATACAAACAACTAGAAAGCTTGGACCAAGTCAAAAGTCTAGAAAGGGTTTCACTAGCCCCAAAAGACCCCATTTTCATGATACCGCTACGAAAAGTCAGCCAAATGCCAGACAGTAAAAAGCCGCTTGTACAGTAAGCGGCTTTTTAAATGGATTCATTGGAAAGACTCAGTGATCGTCATCACACCTTACGTGTAGTTAAATTTTAACCACCTCAAATATTAGGCCGTAAAACTTCCCTAAAAACGAGGCCGTTTTCAGCTGAGTACTCTATCCAATCTACGGATTTACTAACCGATAACAAGCAATTTCACGATAAATCTCAGAAGTTCTTGAGTGAGATCACATTCATTTTTCATCATAAAAAACCCGAGCAAAATGATGATCTGAATCACATATTTTTATGCTTAAAGCGGTAATCTGAACTCAACCCATGAGGGATGCAACAGAGGAAAAGCACTTATGACAATGAATATCACTGGCAAAAACATCGAAATCACCTCTGCAATCCGAGCTCATATTGAGAGCAAATTTAAAAAACTGGAGAAATGGCAAGTAGACCTAATTGGTTGCCAAGCAACTTTCAGTGAGGAACCAAACAAACAGAAGAAATTCGAAGCGGTTATCAAAGTTCCTAAAGGCCAGCTCATTGCCTCAGCAACTCACGAAGATCTTTACGCAGCTATCAACGAAGTGGAGCAAAAACTAGAACGACAATTGAACAAGCTGACCCACAAACCTGAAGCTCGACGTGCAAGTAAGCCTGAGCTAGTGGAAGAAGAAGAGTAAACTGAACAGATTGAGGAAATAGCGCCGAAAGGCGCTATTTTTTTGCTTGACGCTCTCCCCTGCCTTGCTTATTGTGTTTAAACACTCATAAATTAAGCACTATTTATGCATTTAACCTCACTGTTTATTTTTGACTTCTTTTTCCTCCCATAGTTGGAGGGGCGAACTCGTTTGTGAAAGAAAAGTCAAAAACAAACAGAAAGCCTCCCAAATCGGGAGGCTTTTTTATAAGGAAAGAATTGATGACTGACCAACCTATTTCCCTCGAAGAAATTCGTTTACGCTTGAATGAGTTGGATGACCAACTTCTCAGCTTATTGTCTGAGCGCCGTAAACTCAGCATTGAAGTAGCCAAAAACAAAGTACAAACCTCAAAGCCTGTTCGCGACGCCGTCCGTGAACAGCAATTATTGGTCAAGCTGATTTCTAATGGCCAAGATAAATACGAACTTGACGCGCAGTACATCACTAAACTTTTCCATACCATCATTGAAGACTCAGTTCTGCTTCAACAAAGTTATCTGCAAAATCTCGTTAACCCACAGCAAAGCCGTAAGCCACTTGCTCGCGTCGCTTTTTTAGGAGCCAAAGGCTCTTATTCGCACTTGGCAAGTCGCGAATACTTCAGTCGTAAAAATACAGAGCTTATCGAGCTCAACTGCGAGCACTTTAAAGAAGTGACTCAAACGGTTGAATCTGGCCATGCTGATTATGGCGTTCTGCCAATCGAAAACACCAGCTCAGGCTCTATTAATGAAGTGTATGACTTACTACAACACACGACGCTTTACATCGTTGGAGAGCTGACTCAACCAATCGAACACTGCTTGGTTGCGAAAAAAGACATTCGTCTGGAAGATATTAAAACGCTGTATTCTCACCCTCAGCCACACCAACAGTGCAGTGAGTTTTTAAGCCGTATGAAAGGGGTAAAGCTGGAGTCCTGCGCGAGCACAGCAGATGCAATGCAGAAAGTCCAAGAGATGGATCGTGATGATGTGGCTGCAATTGGTAATGCATCAAGCGGTAAGCTATATGGCTTGCAAGCAATTCAAGGCAACATCGCAAACCAAACCGAAAACCATACTCGCTTTATCGTGGTTGCTCGTAAACCGGTTGAAGTTTCTACTCAGATTCCAGCAAAAACCACATTGATCATGTCGACCTCCCAAGAGGCAGGTTCATTGGTTGAAACACTATTAGTGCTGCAACGTTACGGCATCAATATGACCAAGCTAGAATCACGCCCAATTATGGGGAACCCGTGGGAGGAGATGTTCTACGTAGACTTGACATCACATCTTGCTTCGACAGAAATGCAACAGGCACTTGAAGAGCTAACAAAAATCACTAAGCACTTGAAAGTATTAGGCTGTTACCCGAGTGAGAACGTAAAGCCTACGCAAGTAAAATTGAGTTAATAGACACCAGTGAGAAAAAAGATCATGGCAACCCAAAAAGTTGTAATCGCATCGCTAAACCCAGCCAAAATTAATGCAGTTCAAAGTGCATTTCGTAATGCATTTCCGCATCAAGAATTCAACTTCGTTGGCATCAGTGTACCGAGTGAGGTTGCAGATCAGCCCATGACGAATGAAGAAACTCATCGTGGTGCGCTAAACCGCGTTAAAAACGCAAAAGTAGAGATGCCAAACGCGGATTACTATGTCGGTCTCGAAGCGGGAATTGAAGCAAACGTGACGTTTGCTTGGATGGTGGTTGAGTCAGAGACTCACCGCGGTGAATCTCGTTCTGCAAGCTTAATGTTGCCGCCAAAAGTCTTGGAAAAACTCAAGGATGCGAATGAATTGGGAGATGTAATGGACGAAGTGTTTGGTACTGATAATATCAAACAGAAAGGTGGCGCTATTAGCCTGCTAACCCAAAACCAGCTAACTCGAAGCTCGGTCTATCACCAAGCCTTGATTCTGGCTTTAATTCCATTCACAAACCCTGAGCACTTTCCTTCAAATTTATAACACTCAGCCTATTCTCTAGATACGCAAAAGGGCGGATATTTCCGCCCTTTGCAATACGTTATCTTAGTCAATTGTAACACCAAGGCCTAAAAGCAAATTGGATATACTGTCTACTTAGATACCGCAACTTGTTCTAACAAGACTTTCAACTTGTCTTTTTCTTCATCAGATTTCGACTTTAGTTCGTTAGAGCCTCGAGTAATGGTGGCAATGCCCACACCAAGCATCTGACTGATCTGACGTTGAGATAATTCTCCTTTAAGAAGTTCGTTAATTATATTAACGCGTGATATTAATGACTCTCTCTCATCACGTGACATCAGCATAGTTAACAGCATGTCATCTTGCTGGGTGCCCATACTTGTTCGAATTAGCTCAATAATCTGTTGCCAGTCTTTGTACTCGGGTTCGTGCGACATCAAGTTACCTCACTCAATACTTGGTATTGATCTCATGTTGATTCAAGAACGCGCCATCGATACCCAAAAGATCACGATAGTATGTTTCAAACATCAAGATGTTTTGCACATAACCGCGCGTCTCTTTAAATGGAATTGCCTCAATAAAGGCATAAGCATCCACTTTTCCTTGGGTACGCTCTCGCCACGTTTTTACTCTGTTAGGACCTGCATTATAAGCAGCAAGAGCAAAAATACGATTATTATCGTAATCCTCTAATAAACCTTGCAAATAATGGCTACCAATTTCGATATTTTTTCCTACATTGTAGAGATCCTGCGTACCTTGATAACTCAACTTATATTTACGTGCCGTGTACTTCGCCGTCGCAGGCATGATCTGCATAAGACCACGAGCGCCAACTGGAGAGCGGGCTTCAACATCTAACGCACTTTCCTGTCGAGCGAGAGACATCATCGTGACGGGATCAATGTTGTGCTTTTTCGCATAAAAGTTAAACCACCAGCGGTGTGCTATTGGGAACCTAAGTTCGATATTATCCCACATTTGCGCTTGAATACTCGCGGTCACCGTTAGGTTATGCCAACGTTTAAATGATGCATAAGCCGCCAACATCGCCTTTTCATCTTTCCCTACGCGGCGCAGTAAGTGTGCCCATTCACTCTTCGCTGCTGCGATTTTATCCGTCGCGATCAACTCTTCGATACGAGCTAACGAGTCTTGATAGGGTTGAACAACTTTCTTATCCAACTTAACCGTATGCGTTGGGTATTTGATTGATTGCCCGATTGCATTGGCGGCAGCCACACTGTAGAAGTTTCGTTGCCCAAGCAGAGTTGCTAAACGCTGTTTCCCCGCGATGTCATCACCTAACGCTATTTCACTTCTTCCAAGCCAATATTGCCAGCGTAGCGTGGCTTGTTCTTCTTTATTTAGAACAGCAATCCACTCTTGTACGCCTTTCCAATCTGCATTTTGAATCGCTAAGCGGATGCGCGTTTCAATCAACGGTAAGTACTGACTGGTTTTCGTTTTATCATCGCGCCATTTAGCTAATGACTCAGACTCCGTACGAGTCAATCGAAATGCAATATAGTCGGCAAGTTCTTGCGCTTTTTCTGGAGAAAACTTCTGTCCTTTAATGACAGCATCGTACGCACCTTGTGCTTGGCTAGTGTTCATGCGAGCCAACTTTTCTAACGCATATTCACTTTGCGCTCGATTAAAATCATTCGCAGGTTTTTTCTTCGCGAATTCCGCAACACTTGAAGGATTATCAAACAACGCTTTCATTTCTTTGGCTTGTTGCTTTGCCTGCGCTGATTTAGGCAGTTTGAGCAAGTAACTCATCAAACCGCCATTACGAGCATCAAACGCCAGTAACATACGCTGTAGAATCAGTTCATCGGTACGCTCACCCGCCTTGTCCCATGCTTCAAATAATGGGTCACACTCATCAGCAATGCTGATGCCACGTAACCACATATGTTCAGCCCCTTTAAACGCCGCGACTTTCTTGCCTTGCTTTAATTGAGCGACGTAGAAAATACATTGGTAACGCTCACCACTAGGAATGACTTTTTGAAACTCAGTAATGGTTTTCCAATCTTTTTGCTTATAAAGATGATTGAGGTATGGAGCGCGAACTCGACGAGAAAATGGAAAAGACTCGTGCTCAGAAATAAACTCGTTCACCTGTTGTGGTGACTTTTCCGGTAACTGTCTAATAAAAGTGCGGTAATCCACATAAGGCGTTAGTGGATAGTCAGAAATTTTAGGACGAATCGAAAGGTATCCGTCGATGTCATTTTTATCTAATAAATCTTGAGCTTGCTCATATACTTCGCGCTGCTTTTCCAAACTCAGCGCGGCATTAGCACTCAAACTCATAGCACACAACGCGGCGGCGCAGCATACGTTTTTAGCCAATTCAGATACGTTGAATCTCATTTGTGTCATTTTCCCCAGACATATACTGCCCTAAAGCCTAGTTTTGTTAGAGTTCATGTGATGTTAAGGCAATTTTCACACATGCATCTATTTACACAGAATGCAGATGTCCATGTAAAGCAACTTAGTGTATTAAAAATTGTACTCGTCAAACTTTTAAGACGATGGAGACAAAGCGTTTCTAACTCGCATAGAAAACACTTCGTCATTCTTAACGAATAACAAAAGTGTATACCCTAACCGTGTAAGTTTCCGGTCAGCTCAAAATAAGAAATCCATTCGTTAGGGAAATTCTTGCAATGCGGTAACAAAAACAAAGCACTTGGTATAAAATGATGGGTTTGAATGACAGTTAATTTAGGAACGATCGGCAATGGCTGAATACGTATATACCATGTCGCGGGTGAGCAAAATTGTGCCACCTAAGCGTCAAATTCTTAAAGACATCTCTCTGAGCTTCTTCCCTGGTGCGAAAATCGGTGTTTTAGGTCTGAACGGTGCAGGTAAATCCACACTGCTACGTATCATGGCAGGTATCGACACGGATATCGACGGTGAAGCGCGTCCACAACCTGGTCTAAACGTAGGTTACCTACCTCAGGAACCAGTATTAGACGAATCAAAAACCGTTCGTGAAGTTGTTGAAGAAGCGGTTGCTGACGTTGCTGACGCTCTGAAACGTTTGGACGCAGTCTACGCAGCATACGCTGAACCAGATGCAGACTTCGACGCACTTGCAAAAGAGCAAGGCGAGCTAGAAGCCCTTATCCAAGCGAAAGATGGCCACAACCTAGAAAATGCGCTTGAGCGTGCAGCAAACGCACTACGTTTACCTGAATGGGACCAAAAAATTGCGCACCTATCAGGTGGTGAACGCCGCCGTGTGGCTATTTGTCGCTTGCTACTTTCTAAGCCAGACATGCTACTGCTTGATGAACCTACCAACCACCTAGATGCAGAATCAGTGGCTTGGCTAGAGCGCTTCTTAGTGGATTACACAGGTACCGTAGTAGCCATCACCCACGACCGTTACTTCCTAGATAACGCTGCGGGCTGGATCTTAGAACTGGACCGTGGTGAAGGTATCCCATGGGAAGGCAACTACACCTCATGGCTGGAGCAAAAAGACGCTCGTCTACAACAAGAAGCCTCCCAAGAGAGTGCTCGCCAAAAGACTATCGAGAAAGAGCTTGAGTGGGTACGTAAAAACCCTAAAGGTCGTCAAGCGAAGTCAAAAGCACGTATGGCTCGCTTTGAAGAACTGCAAAGCTCTGATCACCAAAAACGTAATGAAACCAATGAACTGTTTATCCCACCTGGTGAGCGTCTAGGTGATAAGGTTATTGAAGTGAAGAACCTGACTAAGTCATTTGACGGTCGTGTTCTGATTGATGACCTGTCATTCAGCATCCCTAAAGGTGCGATTGTTGGTATCATCGGTGCGAACGGCGCAGGTAAATCGACGCTATTCAAGATGTTAAGTGGTACTGAACAACCAGACTCGGGCACAATTGAGATGGGCGATACAGTAAAACTAGCATCGGTCGATCAGTTCCGTGACAGCATGGACGATTCTAAAACCGTATTCCAAGAGATCTCTGAAGGTGCTGATATCATTAAGATCAACAACTTCGAAATCCCAGCTCGTGCATACTGTTCACGCTTTAACTTTAAAGGCAGTGACCAACAAAAGATTATTGGTGAACTATCGGGTGGTGAGCGTAACCGTGTCCACCTTGCGAAGCTGCTTAAAGCGGGCGGCAACGTGTTGCTACTCGACGAACCAACCAACGACCTTGACGTTGAAACACTGCGTGCTCTAGAAGAAGCATTACTAGAGTTCCCTGGTTGTGCAATGGTTATCTCGCACGACCGTTGGTTCCTTGACCGTATCGCGACCCACATCATTGACTACCGTGACGAAGGCCAAGTTAACTTCTACGAAGGTAACTACACAGAGTACATGGATTGGTTGAAGAAAACATTGGGTCCTGAAGCCGCAGAACCACACCGTATCAAATACAAGCGTATTGCGAAGTAATCGCAACCCACAAAGTTTGATTGTAATTTGTACAAAGGCCGCTATCATAGCGGCCTTTGTTTTCTTTGTTATAAAAAGAGCTCATTAGCCCGTCTCGTTCGTTAAGAACATGACATTGCACTTACGTCACTCTGTAGCGACCTCGACACTTTTCAAACAACAATCGAACACTTTTTGTTCGTATTGATATACTATTCAATTCTGTTTGACGACCTGACGAGAATATTCATATGACAGAGAGACGACGCTTTTCACGTATTCTCCATCAAGCTCCAGCTAAGATAGAACAACGTGACTTGGCAATTGAAGCTAGGATTCAAGATCTTTCCTTGCATGGTTTACTCATGAAAGTGGAAGAGACTGAGGCTTTGGATCCAACCCTTCCGGTCCATGTGACTTTTTCATTTGATCAATCCGAACAAGTGATTACGTTAAAAGCGCAAATTGTGAATGTCTCTAAGTGTGAGATTAGGTTGAAGATCGCTAAGGTAGACATCGAAAGCATTAGCCAACTAAAACGATTTATAGAATTGAATGTAGGCAATAACGACCTTCTGAATCGAGAGTTAGAGCACCTCTCTGGTTTTTAGGAGAAAAATAAATGAACGCCTATTTAAGTAACAATAACTATGTCTAAAAAAATCATCATGCAGATCCCGACGAAAGACGGCGATCAGCAGTTCTATTTGGGCCGCAGTTCGGTCCTAGCAGTATTTGCTTCAGTATTGGCATTACCCGCCGTCGTTGGTGGCGCGTGGTACCTTAATCAGCAGCAGATGCACAATAAAGACGAACTAACACAAATCATCGCCAAACTGGAAAGTGAAAAGGCCGAAGTGACGGCTCTTTACGAAGAACAGCTTGATACCAATCATTCGCTTTCCCAGTCTTTGACGGACAAAAACAATCAAATTCAGCTATTGGGCAAACGGGTATTCGACGTTGAATCGGTTTTAGGTCTCGCAGACGAAGAGTTGATGATCGATGAGAACAGCATGGGGTTAGAGGAGCGAATTGACGCAGCCGCTATCGATTCTGCTGTTCGAGCGACGATGTTCCGTTTGATACCAAATGACAGCCCAGTCACATACCAACGTATTTCTTCTTCTTACGGCAGTCGTATTAATCCGATTTCAGGTAAGAGGCATGTTCATACTGGTATCGATCTGACTTGTAAAAGAGGAGAAGAGATCCTGGCACCGGCTGACGGTGTGGTGGAAACCGTTCGCCCGAGCAATCGTGGTTATGGTAACTATGTCACCATTCGTCACTCATTTGGCTTTATGAGCTCCTTTGCTCATCTACAACGCTTCAAAGTGAAAAGCGGTCAGTTTGTTAGTAAAGGCGACATCATTGCTCAATGCGGTAACTCTGGCAACTCCACAGGGCCACACTTGCACTATGAAGTACGCTTCCTCGGACGAGCACTCAACCCTCAATACTTAATGGAGTGGACGCCAGAAAACTTCAATGACGTCTTTGAAAAAGAGAAAAAAGTGAAATGGGGACCTTTGGTTCAATTGATTGATAACGTTGTACGCCTGCAAGTCAATTTAACCAATTCACCCTATCGCGATACCAGTATCAACACAGTATCAAGCGAAGATACGAGTAATACTGCGACGAACTGATTTGTTCATCAACACGAAAAAGAGCAGCTTACGCTGCTCTTTTTGTTTCGGACTCTGCACGGCTAAATAACCCGTGATTAGCCGCGATGAATATTATCATTCGCCTGTTTGAGTAAGTTTTGGCTCTCATTCATAAATTGTTGAGAATAAGTACCAAACCAATCACTCACCTGCTTAAAGCTTTCGATGAATCGCGCTTTGTCTCTGCTATCCAGAATCGCTACCGCATCACCTAAACGCTGATGGAATCGCTTGATCATATCGATATTCTCTTGAGAAGAGAAAATGATATCACCGTACAAGTTCGGATCCTGACCAAACAGTCGTCCCACCATCGCCAATTCAAGGCGGTAGATTGGCGAGCTTAACTTCAACAACTGATCGATGTTCGGGTTCTCTTTGCTTAGGTGCATACCGTAAGCAAACGACGTGAAGTGGCGCAACGCCTGAATCAACGTCATGCCATGATCGTGCTCTTGTGCATCGATTTGGCACAAGCTTGCGCCCCAAATTCCAAACTGTTGCAATAGCCATTGGTAATGCTCGTGACCACGACCATCACAGTACACAATAACCTGCTTGGCAAGGCTCGGAACATCTGGGCCAAACATTGGGTGTAAACCAACTACAGGACCTTGGTGCACATTCAACATTGCTTGCAGAGGCTTCGACTTGATAGAAGTCAGGTCACACAGAATGCAGTCTTGCGGCAAGTTCCCCAGTTTTTCGATCACCCCTTCCGTTAGATGGATCGGCACCGTGACCACGACTAAACCCGCGTTGTCTAGAATCTCATCCGCATGATCCCAGTCTTTACTGCCGAGAACTTTGACCCGGTAGCCCGACAATTTGAACATACGCCCAAACAGGCCACCCAATTGACCATTACCACCAATAATAACAACTGAGCGTAAATCAGGGTTCAAACACTTAAAACCGGAATCTTTCTCGCTGGCATAAGATTCACGCATTGTTCGACGCAGAATATCTTCAATAAGCTGTGGAGGAATTCCCATTTTTTCAGCTTCAGCGCGACGAGAAGCTAACATCGCCGCTTCGCGGTCTGGAGCATAAATTGGCAAACCATGTTCGCTTTTTACTTCCCCAACTTTCTCTACGAGCGCTAAACGCTGAGCCAATAGCTCCAACATTTGCTTGTCGACTGCATCAATCTGATCGCGTAATGCGTTAAGTTCAACTGCCATTGATGTTCCTTAAATCCTGTATTAATTAGCCTTTAGACGATTTTCTAAGAAAGGCACTAGCTCTTCATGTGCATGACGTAATAGTGCCTCAGTTGAATCCCAATTGATACATGCGTCAGTGATAGATACACCGTATTTCATCTCTTCAAGAGCTAAGTCAGAAGATTGATTTCCTTCATTGATATGGCTTTCAATCATAAGACCGATAATAGATTTATTGCCTTCACGGATTTGATGAATCACATCCTCCGCGACTAATGGCTGGCGACGGTAATCTTTACGTGAGTTGGCGTGACTGCAATCCACCATTAATGAAGCATCAAGACCAGATTTCGCCATCTCTTGCTCACACTCAGTGACTGATACCGAATCGTAGTTAGTTTGCTTGCCGCCACGTAAGATCACATGTCCATTAGCATTGCCCTGGGTGGTCAACAGTGCGACTTGTCCCTCACGGTTAATTCCCATAAAACGGTGGCTAGAGGACGCAGCTTGCATCGCGTTAATTGCGGTTGCCAAACTGCCATCGGTGCCATTCTTAAAACCGATTGGCATAGACAGGCCGCTTGCCATTTCACGGTGAGTTTGTGACTCCGTCGTACGAGCACCGATGGCTGCCCAGCTAAAAGTATCCGCCAAGTATTGTGGGCTAATTGGGTCTAGAGCCTCAGTCGCGAGCGGGATTTCCATCTCTGCCAACTCCACCAGAAGTTCGCGTCCAACATGCAGACCGTGTTCAATATCGAAACTGCCGTCTAGGTGTGGGTCATTGATCAGGCCTTTCCAGCCGACCGTGGTGCGCGGCTTCTCAAAGTAAACACGCATAACAATATACAGTTGGTCACTTAGTTGTTCAGAGAGTGCTTTAAGGCGCTTTGCGTAATCCTTCGCCGCTTCTACGTCGTGGATAGAACATGGACCGCATACAACAAGCAGGCGGTGATCCTTCTTGTGAATAATATTAGCGATAGTTTGACGAGACTCTTGAATAAAGCGACGTGCTTTTTCACTCAAAGGAAGCTTGGTTTTTAGTTCCTCCGGAGTAATAAGAACCTGTTCTTCGATAATATTAATATTGCTCAACTCACTTTTCTGCATAACTCTAACCTGTATATTTATTTTTACACCCAACCAAACCCTTGGTGAGACAACTAAGCTTTAACGACAAGATAACAGGCTAAAAAAGAAAAACAAGCGTACATAATAAAAAACATTTAGTGTAAACTAAAATTTACAGTTAAATAAAAAGCCAAAGCATAATTAACTTTGGCTTCTCATCGCTGTTTTGAATCTTTTACAAGAGGTTTAGCTAGTCAAGCGTTTCATCGCTTCACTCACCGCTTTCCACTCTTGAGATAGCTTAAGTTCGCTTGGAGAAAATGACTGTTTTTTCAGTAATCCATCCGCGAGTGGCACGGTTGAAACCGGTAAGTTGTCTAATACTTCAACGTGCGCTTCTCGTTTATTACACATTAACAACATATCGCAGCCAGCTCTCAATGCTTGAGCACCTCGCTCGGCTGGGCAGCCCATAATCGCAGCGCCTTCCATGGTCAAGTCATCCGAAAAAACCAAACCTTTAAAACCCAATTGCTGACGCAGGACCTGTTTTAACCAGTATTCAGAACCGCTGGCTGGTTGAGCATCATAATGTGGGAAAATCACGTGAGCAGGCATCATGGCATCTAAAATACCGGCATCAATTTGCGCTTTGAAGATCGCCATATCTTGTTCAAAAATATCACTGCGCTCGTCGTATGGTGTTTCTAGATGTGAGTCTGCAATCACGCCACCATGTCCAGGGAAGTGCTTGCCTGTCGTTGCCATGCCAACACTCTTCATTCCTTGCATATAAGCAGTGCTATAGCGAAGAATGGTATCGGCATCTTCACCGAATGCACGGTTACCGATCGCTTTACATTGATGGCCTTGGTCAAGTACCGGGGCAAAGCTTAAATCAATATCATGGGCAATCAGCTCTGCTGCCATTAACCAACCGCCCATACGAGCAAGCTCTTCACCATTTTGATGTTTAGCGTACTCATCAGCAGCAGGAATTAATGAGAAACCTTCACGAAAGCGCTGCACTCGGCCGCCTTCTTGATCCACACCGATCAAAAACGGGCGCTTAGCCGCCTTTCGGATGGATTGAGTAAGTGCTTGAAGCTGTTCGCTATCATGATAGTTGCGGGCAAATAGAATTAAGCCACCAACCGTAGGATGCTCCAAGATTTCTTTGTCTTCAGCGGTCAGTTCATACCCCGCAACGTCAACCCATAACGGTCCCATGTTTTCTCCTCAAAATCGGCTGAATATCTCGTATTCGATGAGGTTATTCGCTTCAGATTTGCTTTACAATAAGTGAATGAAGAATTGACGAGATCGGCTATGAAATTTAACGAACTGTACATTGGTGTGATGTCTGGAACGAGTATGGATGGTGTTGATACCGCTCTAGTTGAAATAAGCGATGAGCACGTTCGCCTGATTGCGCACGACGACTACCCAATGCCCGCAGCACTAAAAGACATGCTGTTATCTGTTTGTACCGGTCAAGCAACAAATTTAAAAGCCATAGGTGAACTTGACCACCAGCTCGGCCACCTATTTGCAGATGCCGTGTTACAGCTGCTCAATAAGTCTGGTTACGTCGCAGAGCAAATTCGTGCGATTGGTAATCACGGTCAAACAGTGTTCCATCAGCCTACCGGAAACTTGCCGTTTACCACTCAATTGGGCGATGCCAACATTATCGCGGTCAAGACAGGCATTGATACGGTAGCGGATTTTCGTCGTAAAGACATGGCGCTAGGTGGACAAGGTGCCCCACTCGTCCCTGCTTTCCATAAAAGCATTTTTGCGATGCAGGATTCCACAACTGTGGTACTTAACATTGGAGGCATTGCCAATATCTCGGTACTGCATCCAGAACAACCAGTCATTGGCTATGACACAGGCCCGGGCAATATGTTGATGGACGCATGGTGTGCGCTGCATACTGGGCAAAGCTTCGACGAAGATGCACAATTTGCACTTAAAGGAACGGTAAACGCTACTTTGTTGACTCAATTACTCAAAGAAGCTTACCTCGCCATGCCTGCCCCTAAAAGTACCGGGCGAGAACTGTTCAATATTGACTGGCTGCATCTACAACTGGCCCATCACAATTTACCAATCGAAGACGTACAACGTACACTTTGCGAGTATTCTGCAATTACCATTGCCAACGAAGTCGACAAGTTTTCTCATGGCATCACACCTCAACTATTGGTCTGTGGCGGTGGAGCAAGAAACCCGCTTTTGATGCAACGACTGGCCAAGTTATTGCCACAATGGAGCGTTGCGACAACGGCAGAAAAAGGTGTTGATGGCGACTACATGGAAGCAATGGCGTTTGCTTGGCTTGCGCAGCGCCATATTCACGGCCTCCCTAGCAACTTACCGGAAGTTACGGGGGCAAGTCGTCTCGCTTCACTGGGTGTACTCTATTCAAAAAATTAAGGGCAATAGATCCTAAACAAAAAGGCTTAATTCATTATGACGAACGATGCACTTATCGCAGCTTTATCCCATCTGGTATCTGAAGGGCGAAATCCAGACACCATGGACATCGACTTGCTGCCTTCTCTCGATATTGTTCAACGCATCAACCAACAGGACAAACTCGTTCCTCTTGCCGTTGAAAAAGTATTGCCTGAGATCGCTGAAGCCGTTGATAAGATCACGAAAGCATTTAAGGTCGGAGGTCGGTTGTTTTACATCGGTGCGGGTACCAGTGGTCGACTTGGCGTTTTGGACGCTTCAGAATGCCCACCAACTTTTGGCACAGATCCAGAGATGGTCGTTGGTATTATTGCCGGTGGAAAAGAGGCAATGTTCCGTGCAAAAGAAGGGGCGGAGGACGACCCTACATTAGGCGAGCAAGATCTTAAAGAGAATACGCTAACACAACGCGATGTCGTCGTTGGTATTGCGGCAAGTGGACGAACACCTTACGTGATTGGTGGCTTAGAGTATGCGAACGAGCTTGGTGCCACCACTGTAGCACTATCTTGTAACCCTGACTCTCCGATTGCAGATATCGCTGATATTGCGATTAGCCCCGTTGTTGGACCTGAAGCGTTAACGGGATCCACTCGCTTAAAATCAGGGACGGCACAAAAACTCGTACTAAACATGCTCACTACCGCAAGCATGATTCGCCTGGGCAAAAGTTATCAGAACTTAATGGTAGATGTGAAAGCGACGAATGCAAAGCTAGTTGCAAGAGCGGCTCGTATTGTTATGCAAGCAACAGATTGTACTAACCAAGAGGCTAAAACGGCGCTCAAAGAAACGGACTACGACGCCAAGTTAGCGATTTTGATGATTTTAACCGGGCTGGATAGAGAAAGCGCGACTGAGCAACTGAACGCCAAGCAAGGATATTTAAGAAAAGTCGTGATCGCGCAAACTAATCAATCTTAATCAATAAAGCGCCTCACTTATTTAAAAGTCAGGCGCCTTTTATGGCTTAATTTAGTAGTTCAATCGTTCAATGTGAGTAATACCGACTTTACCTTCAAGGTCACTGAACATATGAACCATTGCTGGGTATGGTTGTGCTCCAGGGTAGACAACTTCTGCATTACAGAAAAACGCATAGTTTTGTCCGGCTACGACTTGAGTAGCCACAACCAAAGGGGAGTATTTGACACCGACAAACCCCTCGATACCTTTAGCAAATACTTCTTTATTCTCTGCTGTGAGTTCATGAAATGGACTCCAGCCACCAGCCATTTGCGTTGACATAATGTGATTCCTTTTTTTGCTGTGCTCACTATCAAGCAATATGAACATAGTTTAATAAGGAAGATTTTGCCACATTTATGTGATGCAGACAGTGTAACAACGGCTTTATTGACTATTAATTTGAGTATTCATTCCAACCACGTTGCCATTCCATGCGGAATTTTTGCGATTGCTCAGTACCTTCACAAACCCCTTCGTAATACTGACCAGATAACCCCATTTGATACGCAAAAGCAGGATTACAGTACTCACGTAAACCTTCTAAATAACCTTGGTCGTAGTCACTTTGCTTAACACTACCCAACTCACGAAGCTCGCTCATCGTGCGCGATGTGTGTCCGGTTATGCCATCTTGATATCCGATCTGATGCCAATCTCCCGACTTGGCAAGATCTGCTGTCGTTGCTGTGCATCCTGCAAGTAAAGCCAGTGCCAGACCTACCGTTACCTTTTTCATGGTTCTTCCTTAAGTAATTGTTTTCAAAAATAAGCTTACCACTAATTATTGGCGCTTGCCGCTGAGCTTGCAGATTTAACCACTGATGACTCAAATCAGCCGCTCAAGACTGTCATCAACCTTTCGCCATTTTTAAAAACCGCTCAAGCAGCATATCGACCACTCAGTGCTCTATTCGACCACTCATCTACTAACCGAATGCATTTAACACAAGTGACGCATAACATGCATCCTGAGATTAAAAAATTACCCTACCCAACTAAGACCAAGGACAATTGCTATGATGTGGTTTCTAACCTGTGTCGCAGCCCTAATCGGCGGATACTTCATCTACGGCGCTTTCGTCGAGAAGATTTTCGGCATCAATGAAAAACGCCAAACGCCAGCTCACACCAAATCGGACGGTGTTGACTTCGTTCCAATGTCAACAAAGAAAGTTTACCTAGTTCAACTACTTAACATCGCAGGTGTTGGTCCAATTTTTGGCCCGATCATGGGGGCACTATACGGTCCTGCGGCGATGCTTTGGATTGTAGTCGGTTGTATTTTTGCTGGTGCAGTACACGATTACTTCTCAGGCATGCTTTCAGTGCGTAACGGCGGTGCATCTGTACCTACCATTACAGGTCGCTACCTAGGTAATGGCGCAAAACACTTTATGAATATTTTTGCCATTGTCCTATTGCTTCTAGTTGGCGTAGTGTTCGTTTCAGCCCCTGCTGGCATGATTACTAACCTCATCAATGATCAAACAAGCTTGAGTGTAAGCATGACAACGATGGTTATTGCTATCTTTGCTTACTACATCATTGCGACGATTGTTCCTGTCGATAAAATCATTGGTCGTTTCTACCCACTGTTTGGCGCCCTACTTATCTTTATGTCTGTTGGCCTAATGACAGCCGTTGCTTTCTCTAGCGAACACACAGTAATGGGTGACTTCCAAGTTTCGGACATGTTCTCTAACCTCAACCCAAATGACATGCCGTTATGGCCTGCATTGTTCATCACTATCGCATGTGGCGCTATATCTGGCTTCCACGCAACTCAGTCTCCACTGATGGCGCGTTGTATGGAAAATGAGAAAAACGGTCGCTTCGTATTCTACGGTGCAATGATTGGTGAAGGTGTTATCGCGCTAATTTGGTGTGCTATCGCTCTGTCTTTCTTCGGCTCTCTAGACGCTCTATCAGAAGCTGTGAAAAACGGTGGTCCTGGTAACGTGGTATACAGCGCATCATTTGGTCTGCTAGGTGTGTTCGGTGGTATCCTTGCGTTCCTGGGGGTGGTTATCCTACCAATTACGTCTGGCGATACAGCGTTCCGTTCAAGCCGCTTGATCCTTGCTGAATACTTCAACATGGAACAAAAAACGCTACGTAACCGTCTACTGATGGCACTTCCACTGTTCGTTATCGGCGGTATCTTAACTCAAGTAGACTTCGGCATTATCTGGCGCTACTTCGGTTTTGCAAACCAAACAACAGCGGTAATGATGCTTTGGACTGCGTCCGCTTACCTACTGCGTCACAACAAGCTGCACTGGATTACCACTATCCCAGCTATCTTCATGACCACGGTATGTGTCACGTTCATCTTAAACAACAGCTCGCTAGGTTTTGGTCTGCCAATGCAACTATCAACTATCGTAGGTATTGTGTTTGCCCTAGCTGTGACAGGTTACGTTATCAAAACCTCTAAGGGTAAAGGTGAAACTGAACTGGCTGACGAAGAGAAACCACAAGCCGTATCAGAAACAGCGTAATACTCGTCACATCTGAGTGACTAAGATAGGAGCCTGCCAATTGCAGGCTCTTTTTGTTTTATACCCAAGTCACTTTAAGACTCAGAAAGCACAGCGCAGCATCATTTACTTAGCTGTTCTTATCTATCTGAGCCAAGCATCTTGAGGTTACTTAGGTATACAATAACAACATTGATTCTAGGTTAGGTTCACTATGGAACTGGTCATCTCCCTTTTACAACAGATGTGTGTGTACTTAGTTTTGGCTTACATGCTAAGTAAAACGCCAATCATCTTACCTTTGCTGAGTATTTCTTCGCGCTTAAGCCACCGCCTAATTTGTTACGTACTCTTCTCTGGCTTTTGTATTCTCGGCACCTATTTCGGTCTGCACATCAACGATGCTATTGCCAATACTCGTGCGATCGGCGCAGTTATGGGCGGGCTGTTTGGTGGACCTGTTGTAGGTTTCGCCGTCGGATTTACTGGTGGCATCCATCGATACTCTCTTGGTGGCTTTACTGACCTAGCCTGCGCAATTTCAACCACCGCCGAGGGCGTAATTGGTGGCTTGCTCCACGTTTACCTTATCAAGCGAAATAAAGGCGCATTGCTGTTTAATCCAAGCGTCGTATTCAGCGTCACGTTTGTTGCAGAAGTGGTGCAAATGATTTTGCTGCTCGCCGTCGCGAAACCTTTTGATCAAGCCTATGAACTGGTGTCCGCTATTGCAGCGCCTATGATCATCGCGAACTCATTTGGTGCGGCGTTGTTCATGAGTATCCTGCAAGACAGAAAAGCAATCTTTGAAAAGTTTTCTGCGACGTTTTCGCGTCGAGCGCTCACCATTGCTGATCGCTCAGTGGGAATTCTAAGCAACGGCTTCAACACCGAAAACGCAGAGAAAATCGCACGTATTATTTACGAAGAAACCAAAGTGGGCGCTGTCGCGATTACTGACCAAGAAAAGATCTTGGCGTTTGTGGGCATTGGCGATGATCACCATAAACCGAACACGCCGATTTCATCGCAAAGCACATTAGACTCCATGGAGAAAAACGACATCATTTATCTTGATGGTGCGGAGCGTCCATACCAATGCTCCATTGCAAAAGATTGCAAGCTCGGATCTGCGCTGATCATCCCACTGCGTGCAGGGAAAGAGGTCATTGGTACCATAAAGCTGTATGAACCGAAGCGTAAATTGTTCTCGACGGCCAACATGTCGATGGCGGAAGGAATAGCCCAGCTTCTATCTAGCCAAATCCTTTATGGCGATTACCAACAACAACAAGCCTTACTCGCCCAAGCAGAAATAAAATTGCTTCACGCTCAGGTGAATCCACACTTTTTGTTTAATGCTCTCAATACTATTAGTGCGATTACTCGTCGTGACCCTGACAAAGCGCGCGAGCTAATCCAAAATCTATCGCACTTCTTCCGCAGCAATTTAAAGCAGAACATTAATACCGTGACGCTAAAGGAAGAGCTTGCACATGTGAACTCGTACTTGAGCATCGAAAAAGCGCGTTTTACGGACCGCTTAGAGGTTGAAATCGATATTCAACCTGAATTGCTGGACATCAAATTACCAAGCTTTACACTCCAGCCTTTGGTTGAGAACGCCATTAAACATGGAATTTCAAACATGCTTGAAGGTGGTAAAGTTCATATATACAGCGAAGCACACCCACAAGGTCACTTGATTACCGTCGAAGACAACGCAGGCAGTTTTGAACCGCCAAAAGAAAACCACTCAGGGCTAGGTTTAGAAATTGTCGACAAACGTCTCACTAATCAATTTGGACGTGATGCAGCGCTAAAAATTACGTGCGAGCCACATCAATTTACTAAAATGAGCTTTATCATTCCCCCAAAATCATAAAAGCACGCTGAAGCAATAAAGGTAATGTTGGATGTTAACCGCACTCGTCATTGATGATGAACAGTTTGCTCGTGAAGAGCTAGCAGAGTTACTGGATGAAACAGGCCAAGTCGAGGTCGTGGGCGATGCCTCAAACGCAATCCTTGGCCTAAAAAAAATCAATGAACTTAAGCCTGATGTGGTGTTTCTCGATATCCAAATGCCTCAAGTCACGGGGATTGAACTACTTGGGATGCTTGATCCAGAAACCATGCCTTATGTGGTTTTTGTCACGGCTTATGATCAGTATGCGATTCAAGCATTTGAAGACAATGCCTTTGATTACTTGCTCAAACCTGTCGACCCATGCCGGTTAACTAAAACGGTCAAACGACTAAACAAAGTCATTAGCCAATCCGCCCTAACGCAACAACTGTCTGCTATTACACCTGACACGTTGGATCAGATACCGTGCATCGGACACAACCGCATCGTTATCATGGCCACCGACACGGTGGAATGTGCTTACAGTGATATCAGCGGCGTGCATGTACGCTCCACCAGCCAAACCGCGAGCACCCAACTGACATTAAAAACGTTGGAAGAGAAAACCCCTCTAGTCCGCTGCCATCGTCAATACTTAGTCAGTATTAAAGCGATTAGCGAAATCAAGTTACTGGAAAATGGGTTAGCGGAAATCATTACCAAAACAGGCTTTGAGATACCAGTAAGCCGCCGCTACTTAAAGGTGCTCAAAGAGATGCTCGGCATTAGCCACTAACACAAAAACTTCACACATCATCGCTGAGTTTCCGCTAGCGTATAAATAGGACGCTCTGAAAAGACGAGGCGATGATGTATAAAGTTTTATTCATATGTAAGCACAACGCTGGACGAAGCGTCCTCGCGGAGTCAATCGCAACCAATATCCTGCCAGCAGATTTTAGTGTCACCAGTGGAGGCTCACATCCCACAGGCAAGGTGCACCCAGTGGTGCAAAAATATTTAGATGACCACCAACTCCCCATTCCGCATATCCACACGCATTCATGGGAGGAGCGAACTCAGTTTCTTCCCGACATCGTTATTATTCTCTGTGATTCTTTACATCAAGAAACCGCTCCTCAGTGGCTTGCAGGTGGTGTTCGAGTAAACTGGCAAGTTGATGCTTTTCCGACCGATGGTTCTGATGAAGACATGTACGCACATTGCGAAAAGGTTGCTCAATCGCTTGAGCGAAGAATCACGAAGGTGTCTGATATGATTATCGATGGTTTAGGAAAAGACCAAATTCGTGATTACCTAAATGAGTTAAGAGAGATGTAAAAAAGGCGACACACAGGTCGCCTTTTGAATATTCGATAAATAGAGACTAATCCACTTGCTTGATTTGAAGTTCTTTAGGTACTTCAAAGAACATATTCTCTTCACGGCCAAGTACTTCATCAACCGCTTCGGCACCAACGAGTTCTTTGATTCGCTCTAGAATCTGATTAACGAGCTCTTCCGGAGCAGATGCTCCCGCAGTCACGCCGACCTTTGTTTTGCCTTCGAACCACTCAGGTTTGATATCTTCCGGACAGTCGGTTAAGTAGCCAGGTGTCCCTAGCTTTTCAGCTAGCTCTTTAAGACGTGTAGAGTTTGATGAGTTTTTAGAACCCACCACAACCATCACATCTACGTCACCAGCTAATTCACGTACGGCATCTTGGCGGTTTTGTGTCGCATAACAGATATCGTCTTTACGTGGACCTTGGATATCTGGGAACACGCGGCGTAGCTCTTCGATAACATCGGCAGTTTCATCGACAGAAAGCGTCGTTTGGCTTACGTAATGAAGATCGGATGGATCTTTCACAATCGCCTTCAGTTTCTCAACATCGGCTGGAGTTTCAACCAAGTACATACCACCGGTTTCACTGGCGTATTGCCCCATCGTACCTTCGACTTCAGGGTGACCTGCGTGACCAATCAGAACCACTTCCATATTACGACGGCTCGCACGCGCCACTTCCATATGCACTTTGGTTACTAAAGGACACGTTGCGTCAAATACGGTCAAATCACGCTGCTTGGCTTCCTGACGAACTGCCTGCGATACACCATGAGCGGAGAAAATCACAATGTTGTTGTCTGGCACTTCGTGCAGTTCTTCAACGAAGATAGCACCACGCTGTTTTAGACCTTCAACCACAAAACGGTTATGCACCACTTCATGACGCACATAAATCGGTGGCTGATACATCTCTAGCGCACGCTCTACGATGCTAATCGCGCGGTCAACACCAGCACAGAAACCACGTGGGTTAGCTAACAGGATTTTCATTTCATTGCTCATGGAAGTTATCTTTTATTTGGTTCGCTATTCTACTGACAAAATTTCAACTTCGAAAGTCACGTCTTGTCCCGCTAGAGGATGGTTGAAGTCCACAGTGACTGAATCGCCTGCAATCTCTGTAATAATGCCCGGGATTTCCATGCCATCAGGGCCACTGAAGGCCATGATTGTACCAACTTCCACTTCTGCATCACCTACAAATTTAGTGCGATCCATATAGTGAATATGATCAGGGTTTGGCATACCAAACGCGTCTTCTGCCTTTAGCTCAATCGCTTTTTGTGCGCCTGTTTCGAGGCCTATCAAGCACTGCTCAAAGTTTTCACTCAAGCTGCCATCACCCATAACAAATTTCGCTGGTTTACCCATGTTATGAGTACTATCTGCAACCGATCCGTCTTTCATTTTAATCGTAAAGTGAAGGGTTACTACCGATTCATTGGTTATTGTTGTCACGTTAATGCTTCCTTGTTCTTGGGTTATTACGCTGTCAGCTTGGTCTTTTTATACATTGATATGCTGATTGGCGCTCCAACATAATAAAAAGCGTCGCTCGAATCAACGGACGACGCTTAGGGTTATTCGATATACCGCAAAAGATTACTTGTCAGCGTCTTTTTTACGGAAGCCATCCAGAATAATCATTGCCGCACCAATACAGATCGCCATGTCAGCAAGGTTGAATGCTGGCCAGTGGTAGTTACCCCAGAAGAAGTCTAGGTAATCAACAACAAAGCCATGAACGACGCGGTCAAACACGTTGCCCACTGCACCACCAATAATCAGTGCATAAGCAATGTTGTTCCATTTTTCTTTTGCTGGAAGCTTGCTCATCCAGTAGGTCAAAAGACCCGTCACAACAAACGCGATACCTGTAAATAACCAACGCTGCCAACCGGCTTGATCGCTCAAGAAGCTGAATGCAGCACCGTAGTTATGAACATAAAGTAGGTTGAAGAATGGCAACACCTCAATTCGGTTTGCCCATCCGTAGCCCATGTTGTCCATCACCACCAATTTGATGCCAATATCTGCAATAAATACCAGAATTGCTAACCACAGCCAGCGAACTCCAGATTGCTTTAACGTCAGTGCTTTTTCACTCATTACTTTACCTACAAACAGCCCCAGTAAATACTGGGGCTGTTAATTTTAAAAAAAGTTCAGTCGTTCTAGGCAATTACGCGAATTTACGTACTTCACCTTCGCCGTCTACGTTAGACACACAACGACCACAGATCTTCTCGTGACCTTCAATTGTGCCTACGTCTGGCGTGTGGTGCCAACAACGGTCACACTTCTCGCCTTCAGCTGCTGCTACTTCTACAAACAAGCCTTCGATATCTGTGGCTTGTGCTGCATCCGTCTTCTCACCTAGAGGCTTAACTTTCGCCGCAGAGGTTAGTAGAACAAAGCGCAGTTCATCTTCAAGTTTGTTGATCTTCGCCGCTAGTGCGTCATCAGCAAATAGAGTCACTTCAGCTTGTAGTGCACCACCAATGGTTTTCTCTTTACGCGCATCTTCTAGAAGTTTGTTTACCGCACCACGAACCGCTTGGATCTCAGACCAGAATTCGTTGTTCAGCTCTTCACCTTCAGCAAGACCGAATAGACCGTCGAACCACTCACCAGTGAATACGAACTTGTCGCGTTGACCTGGCATTTCGTTCCAGATTTCATCTGCAGTGAACGACATGATTGGCGCCATCCAACGAACTAGCGCTTCTACGATGTAGTAAAGTGCAGTCTGACAGCTACGTTGAGCGTTGCCGCCACGTTTTGCTGTGTACTGACGGTCTTTAATTACGTCTAAGTAGAAAGAGCCCATTTCGATTGAACAGAATTGCATTAGACGCTGAGTCACACCGTGTGTGTTGTACTCTTCGTATGCTTTAACAATCTCTTCTTGTGCTGCTAGTGCACGACCAACCGCCCAGCGATCTAGCGCAACCATCTCTTCAACAGGAACGATGTCTGTTTCAGGGTTGAAGCCGCTCAAGTTAGCTAGGAAGAAACGCGCTGTGTTACGGATACGACGGTACGCATCTGCGCTGCGTTTTAGGATTTCATCAGAAACCGCAACTTCACCAGTGTAGTCTGTAGAAGCAACCCATAGACGAAGAATGTCAGCACCTAGCTTGTTGGTTACGTCTTTTGGCGCAACCACGTTACCGATAGATTTAGACATCTTACGACCCTGACCGTCAACCACGAAACCGTGTGTCAGTACTTGTTTGTAAGGTGCTTCGTCTTTCATCGCAATAGATGAAATTAAAGAAGATTGGAACCAACCGCGGTGTTGGTCAGAACCTTCTAGGTATAGGTCTGCACTGTTGCCGTTGTACTCTTCACGAGCATCAACAACAGAGAAGTGAGTGACACCTGAATCGAACCATACGTCTAGCGTATCTAGCACTTTTTCGTATTGGTCAGCGTCAGCACCTAGTAGTTCAGCGGCATCTACATCCCACCATGCTTGGATGCCTTTCTCTTCAACCAGCTTAGCGACTTTCTCGATCAGCTCTAGCGTGTTTGGATGAAGTTCTGCTGTTTCTTTATGAACAAACAGAGCAATTGGCACACCCCAAGTACGTTGACGAGAGATACACCACTCAGGGCGACCTTCGATCATACCTTCGATGCGGCTTTGACCCCACTCAGGCATCCACTCTACATTCTTGATTGACTCTAATGCTTTAGCACGTAGGCCAGCTTGGTCCATAGAAACGAACCATTGAGGTGTAGCACGGAAGATGATTGGAGTCTTATGACGCCAACAGTGTGGGTAGCTGTGCTCGTAAGCGTGGTGGTGTAGTAGTGCACCTTTTTCTTTTAGTACTTCTACTACTGCATCGTTCGCTTTAAATACGTGCTGACCAGCAAATAGCTCTGTATCTGGTAGGTAAACACCGTTTGAGCCAACTGGGTTTGCTACTTCTAGGTTGTACTTATTACCAACCGCGAAGTCTTCTTGACCATGACCAGGTGCAGTGTGAACAACACCAGTACCTGAATCAGTTGTAACGTGATCACCAAGGATCGCCGGTACAGTGAAATCGTAGAATGGGTGTTGGAATTGAGAAAGCTCAAGATCCGCACCTTTCGCAAAACCTAGGTTGTGGAAGTGCTCGATACCAGCACGGTCCATTACGTCTTTCGCCAGCTCAGCAGCAACGATGATACGCTCAGCGTTGTCGCCTTCTGTTTGGATAAGCACGTACTCTAGATCATCACGTAGACATACTGCGCGGTTTGCAGGCAGTGTCCAAGGTGTTGTTGTCCAGATAACGATAGATACGTCACCGTGACCTTCATGACCTTCTGTCAGTTCAAATTTAGATAGCAGTGCCGCTTCGTCAGCCGCTTTAAAACGAACGTCGATAGATGGCGATACTTTATCTTTGTATTCTACTTCCGCTTCAGCAAGAGCAGAACCACAGTCTGTACACCAGTGAACAGGTTTGAAACCTTTTAGCAGGTGACCATTGCTTGCGATCTTACCAAGAGCACGAATAATGTTCGCTTCAGTTGCGAAATCCATAGTGCGGTATGGCTTGTCCCACTCACCCATGATACCAAGGCGTTTAAAGCTCTCTTTCTGACCTTCAACCTGACCAGCTGCGTATTCACGACATTTCTCGCGGAATTCCGCTGCTGTCACTTTTTGGCCTGGCTTACCTACTTTCTTCTCTACCATTAATTCGATTGGTAGACCGTGGCAGTCCCAGCCTGGGATGTAAGGTGCGTCAAAACCTGAAAGTGTTTTGGATTTAATAATAATGTCTTTAAGAATCTTGTTTAGTGCGTGACCAATATGAATGTCACCATTTGCGTAAGGAGGGCCATCGTGCAATACGAATGACTTTTTGCCTTTCTTAGCTTTACGGATTTCACCGTAAAGATCTTCTTTGTACCAACGCTTAAGCATTTCTGGCTCACGATTGGCCAGGTTGCCGCGCATTGGAAACCCTGTTTCAGGTAAGTTCAGGGTATCTTTATACTCACTCATCGATTCTTAATTCCGTTATATTGGGCGAAAATTAGACATTATGTTGAACGGTGGAATAAACCGCTCAACGCTTAAGCTGACGCAGCCACACCCTTGCTGCTTCAGCATCCAATTCGATTTGTTGTTTAAGTGCTTCAAACGACTCAAACTTTTGCTCATCTCGAAGTTTATGCAAAAGTTCCACTTCTAGTTGCTTGCCATATAAATTGGCATGAAAGTCGAATAAGTGCACTTCTAACTGTTGGCGAACACCATTGACGGTTGGTCTTTGACCAATATTAGCAACACCACCAACTGGCTTATTTCCTAAGCCAAGCGCTTGAACAACATAGACTCCGGAAACCGGAGAAACACAGCGTTTCAAAGGAATATTTGCAGTAGGGAACCCAATGGTTCGACCTAGCTTTCTTCCATGAGAAACACGACCGCTGATGCTGTAGTTTCTTCCCAGCATCTGTTGCGCGGAATGCAAATCGTCACGCGCCAGCGCTTGACGGATAGCCGTACTGCTGACACGTAATTGTTGTAAACAAAAGCTCTGGGTACTTACGACATCAAAGCCGTATTTTTCCCCTGCTTCCTGCAGCATTGCAAAGTTACCTGTACGGCCTTTGCCAAAGCAGAAATCATCACCAACGACAAGAAACTTAACACCCAAACGCTCGACCAACAAGTCACGGATAAACTCTTCCGCGGTTAAACTTGCAAAATGGCGATTGAAATTGACACACAGTAAGCGGTCAATATCGAGCTTACTCAATTGCACGAACTTATCGCGTAATCGCGTCAACCTTGCAGGTGCCTTGTCTTTGGCAAACAGCTCCATCGGCTGAGGTTCAAAGGTCATCACAACAGAAGGCAAGGATAGCCTGTCCGCTTGCTCAGACACTTGCTGCAATACTTGTTGATGGCCTTTATGGACACCATCGAAATTGCCAATAGTCAGCACACAACCATGATGTCGCGGGTTGATATTGTGAATGCCTCTAATCAGTTCCATTGGATACTGCTTTCTGCCTCTGTTTTACTTTACACTGTGTGAAACTGACGGATTATATACTAATCACCCTCAGTCTGTCCCAGCTTTTAGGTCTTTTAAACGCGCACCAGTTAAAAATAGAACCACTAGGTAAACCACGGCTCCTAAACCGATCAACATCCCTAGCACCGCGCTTCGGTGAGCAAAGCTCCAGCCCAGCCATACTGACATATCTTCCAGTTGCCATAAGATTGCCGCCACCATCGCCGCGCCAGCAATAGCTAAACGTATAATAAAGAAGACGGTTCGCTTAGTGATTTGGTATACCTCTGCGATGTGCAGGCCACGATACAGCAGTGCCATATTCACAAATGCCGATAGTGCCGTCGCGATAGCCAAGCCAACGTAGCCATAGAAGTACGCAAAAATTGCATTAAATACCATGTTGGTCACCATCGCAATGATGCCGTATTTCACTGGCGTTTTAGTGTCTTGACGCGAGTAATAACCCGGAGCGAGCACTTTAATCAGCATAAAGTTCAACAAGCCTGAAGCGTAAGCAAAGAGTGACAATGATGCTTGATGTACGTCTTGTGGCGAAAACTCACCTCGCATGAATAACACCATCAACATAGGTTTTGCCAGTACCATCAAACCAAGCATTGCAGGAAGGCCAAGTAAGATCACCATGCGCACCCCCCAGTCCATGGTTTGTGCGAATCCTTCATTTTGTGCGTCAACATGTTTGCGTGATAATGCTGGTAAAATCACCGTTGCAATAGCAATACCAAACAGACCTAACGGGAATTCCAACAAGCGATCTGAATAGTACAACCAACTGATCGAACCGGTTTGCAGAAAGCTGGCAATAAAAGTATCAAACAACAAGTTGATTTGGCTTACCGACACACCGAACAAAGCAGGAATCATTAAGGTTCGGATCTTCACCACGCCCGGATCGCGCCAGCCCCATTTCGGCTTAACCATAACCCCCGCTTTAATAAGGAAAGGGATTTGAAATAAGAACTGAACCAAACCACCAAGGAAAACACCGATGGCAAGACCAATCTCTGGCTGTGACATCTGCGGCGAGATAAACCATGCTGCCAAAATGATCATTACGTTGAGGAAGACGGGAGTAAACGAAGAAACCGCAAACTTACCTAGTGTATTGAGAATGGCTCCCGATAGGGCAACAAAAGTGATGAACCATAAATAAGGAAAGGTAATCTTGAGCATCACGCTAGCAAGTTCGAACTTCTCAGCCGCGGGACCACCATGCATCCAGTCTAGGAACCAACCAAAACCAAACAGTGCAGTCACCACACCGGAACCTAGAACACCTAAGATGGTAACAATTGAGACTATCACCCCCAATGTGCCCGCTGCACGAGCAATGAGCTCCCGAGTTTTATCCATGTCGCCTTGAGCATGGCTTTCCGTTAAAACAGGTACAAACGCTTGGGAAAAAGCACCTTCAGCAAACAAACGTCGTAAAAAATTAGGAATTTTATTGGCGAAGAAAAAGACGTCTGCGCTTGCTCCTGCCCCCATTAAATTTGCCACTACAACATCACGAACTAGGCCAAGAACGCGGGAAATAAATGTCATAGCACTGACGATCATGCCAGACTTGAGTAGTCGTTTACTCACTGTAACCTCGGAATATCACCATAAGACAGCTAACCCTATACTGTTTCTCTGACAGGTGCTGTAAATAGACGTCAAAAATCTATCCGCGGGTTGTAAGGAATAAGTGTGCCTTTCGCGGATAATTATTAGCATTGGTATAAAAATGCTGTTAGAATCCCCGCCATCTTAACCGCGATAACCTCTCTTACCAAAATTTGTTTTGGCTTAGATCGGTTTTTGCACAAATCATTTGACATTTAAGCGCAAATGAGGGATATTCCTCGCCCTTAAATTGTCACAGAACTAAGTTTTTGGGAGTTAGACCCTTGGCAAATAGTAAATCTGCTAAGAAGCGCGCTATCCAAGCTGAGAAACGTCGTCAGCACAATGCTAGCCGTCGCTCAATGATGCGTACTTACATGAAGAAAACTGTTGCTGCTATCGAAGCAGGCGACAAAGAAGCTGCAACTGCTGCATTCGCTGTAGTTACACCTATCCTAGACCGCATGGCAACTAAAGGCCTTATTCACAAGAATAAAGCAGCTCGCCATAAGTCTCGTTTCGCTGCACAAATCAAAGCTCTTTAATAGAGTCCTGATTTTACAGTGAAGAAAAAACCGACCTTGTGTCGGTTTTTTTATATCTACAAAATTTTCTTAATAAAAAAAGCTGGCAATGCCAGCTTTTCTTTTTCTGAATGTCCCATTTAAAGACATCAGCTTATTCATTACCCATATAACGCTCAAACTAGAAAGCACTAATAAAACACTTGAGAACAAAGCAAATTGGTCGATGAGTAGTACCCTATCATCAAAAGTTTAACGCCACTCTCAAATATTCCAACAAGTTAGATTCACACTCTAAGATGAGCAGTATATTAGGACTATTTAATTAATGTTGAGCACTCTCAGCACAATAAAGACTATGCAGTGTTTTTATTAACGCTTTCACTTCATCACTCTTTAATGTGTAGTACACCGTTTGTGCTTCTTTCCTTGTCGTGACTAACTCATCACGGCGAAGCCAAGCAAGATGCTGAGATAATGCCGACTGGCTTAGCTCTAACTTTGCACACAGCTCTCCCACGGACAGCTCTTGGTTATGCAGCATACAAAGGATTTGTAGGCGTCTCTCGTTTGCCATCGCTTTGAGCAACACGACGGCTTTTGCGGAGTTCTGCTCCATTTCTTGTAGATTCATGTGTTGGACCTCTAGCTACAACTTACTTATTCCAACCCTGGCCAGCTTGTTGTGTTGCACTGATTTATATATCTAAGAAAATCAAGATACACTTCCAGAGTCTTCATTATTAGAACCTCTAATTTAGTTGTTAGTGATACACCAATATTATCCACCAAGGATTTTAATTGGTGCGCCATCAATAATTAATAGTTTTGCTCACTAAAACAAGTATCTTGCTTACTTAGATATTATTTAGAATTATATTTTTATTGATAGTAATCTATTTATTTACGCAACGATACGGGTTTACTCAAACATTTGACTGAAATCAGCATCACAAACATTTTTTACCGCGGGGTGTTGGATCATTCGTTCCGCAAAAATCACGTAGTACTCTTCTTTTAGCCCATCGACATGGCCAATTAGCTGTAAATTTCGGTCGTCTTCAATCTCCGACATGTATACGGTCGGTGCCAAGAAAATCACATCATCGTGGTACCGAGCAAAAGCTTTCATCAACGCAACATCATCAAACTCCCCTAGCACATTGGGTTGAAGGCCTTGACGATCAAACCATTGAATAACTTTACGCCCCATAGCCGTTCGGCTCGCGGGAATCAGAAGTTTTTTTTGTTCCAAGATCTCAGGGAATCGCACATTTTCAATTTCAGAAGAAGCAAAAAAGCTCATGCTACTTTCACCCAACTTTTTGCTATAAAGGCCAGGACTTTGAGTAGAATCAACGGGACAATCCGAAAGGATCATATCTAGCTTGTGCTGAGAAAGGCGTTCAAGTAGCAGTTCGTGGGTCGATTCATAACAGCGTAAATGAATACTGTTATCTTCCGGGACGGTCGTCATCAGTACTTTACTGACCAAGCGTTTAGATAATGCATCGGCTACACCAACTTCAAATAGAATGTTCGAGTGCTGGCTGTAATTGACGATATCTAACATCTCATAGCTCAAACCGAACATCCGGTCGGCGTACTTAAACACAAGCTGACCTAACTCAGTGGGCTCAACTGTACGACCATTGCGCTTGGTTAACTTTCCTTTCATGCGCTCTTCAAGCGCTTTAATCTGTCCTGTCACGGTTTGCGGTGTCAGGAAGAGCGCGTCAGCCGCCTTAGTTACAGAGCCCTGTTTGCACACCATCCAGAAATAATAGAGATGGTTGTAGTTTAGATGTGACATGATCGAGTCCCGAAAAGAAAGTGATACTTTTTATACCAAATGTGACAGAGACAAACAATAAACTCGACAAAACCATACAATACCTTACAAAAGTATAAGTTTTACCGAAAGTATAAAGTCAACACTGTCATAAAAGTTGAACTGAGGCGCATTTTCTCTACAAAAAAAACGCAAAAATCAAATAAAACGAAATCAAAATTTAACCATTAAAATCAATAGGTTAAAAATTAATTTTCTTCCTCTTTTACGCCATTATCAAAAAGAACAATAAAAATCTCTCACAGCAAGAAATCTGTAATATTACTGAAATATTTATTCTCTAACATCGCCCGCAGATTCAACTACAGACCGAAAAATGAACTGAAAGGTCAACGGAGAAAATTATGATGAACCAAGCTACTTCAACAGTGGCACCAATTTCGAGCACAGCTCGTTGGTTACGCTGGGCTAACTTGGCATTCATGTTATATCTGCTTCTTCTAGCAGTATCTATGGTTGGTAGTGGCTTTAAATGGGCAACTGGCGATCAAGCTAAGGTGCTATTTGAATTTGCCGCACACCCAGTTGCAGGTCTAATGATCGGCTTGGTGGCAACAGCCTTAATTCAGTCTTCAAGTACTGTAACGTCTATTATTGTAGGCTTGGTTGCAGGTGGCTTACCTGTAGAAACCGCTATCCCTATGGTGATGGGTGCTAACATTGGTACCACAGTGACCAATACGCTTGTGTCTCTTGGCCACGTGCGCTGTAAAGAAGAGTTCAAACGTGCATTTGCAAGTGCAACCATTCACGACTTCTTCAACTTGCTTGCTGTCGCTATTTTCCTTCCGTTGGAAATGATGTTCGGCATTTTAGAGAAAGTTTCTCACTGGCTTGTTTCTCCACTGCTTGCTACTGGTGATATGAGCATTAAAGGCTTCAACTTTATTAAACCAATTACAAAGCCAGTCGTAGGCGCAATTAAAGAGCCACTTTCTACCTTCGGTGATACTGTTGGCGGCGTCATGCTTATTGCTTTGGGTATTGCGACTATCTTCGTTGCAATCACAGTGATGGGTAAATTGATGAAGAGCCTAATGGTTGGTCGCGCACGTGAAATTTTGAAAAACGCCATCGGTCGTGGTCCTATTCACGGCATCGTATCAGGCTCAATCGTGACCGTTCTAGTACAATCTTCCTCAACCACGACAAGTTTAATGGTTCCGTTGGTTGGTACTGGCGTGTTGAAAGTACGAGATATCTACCCTTTCACTCTGGGTGCTAACATTGGTACTTGTATTACGGCACTACTAGCAGCGACAGCGGTATCTGGAGAGTTCGCAGTATTCGCACTTCAAATCGCTCTAGTCCACTTAGTATTTAACATCATGGCGACGCTGTTTATCTTTGGAATTCCATTCCTACGTGAGATTCCGGTTAAAGGCGCTGAGATGATTTCTGAAATGGCTATTAAGAATAAAGCTGTTGTTGGTGGCTACCTAATGTCAGTATTCGTTATTCTACCAGGTGCGATTCTAGCCCTAACAACGTAACAACAACGACATACCATCGCTTATTGTTTAGGCTCCACATCGTGGAGCCTTTTTTATGATAATTAAACTGTTCAAATCGATTGTCCGGTGATAATTTGAGCCACATCAGCATGCTTATGCTGAGCTATCTCATTTGGAGTCGACAACATGACGCAGCTTAATGACGCTATTTCTGATCAGCTACTCGCAATAGACGAAAACCTAACCCAACTGGTTGCTGATATTGATATCCTCAGTAGCGTGAATCCTCTTAATTATGCTCAAGAAAGAGAACGTTTCATTAAAAACAAATATTCTCAAGAGCCTAATTTTCAATATTCAATTACTAATGTAGATACTCACAGCGCAAAGCGACGTCTATATGAGCTACCTCTAGAAAACATTCAAGACACCCAATTGCAGAGGCTGTACGCAGATGTAATTCAGTCTTATGCAGATAAACTGGATCAAGTGAATACCATAGGTACGCAAGAGTTTCTTTATAACTCCTTACGCTATTATGGGGAACCGAGCGCCAAAGATATTGCCAACGCCCATTTCATATTACACCTTCCTACAGAAGAAGAAAAAGAACCTCAGCACGATAGCCGTGCAATAGCACGTTTCATGCAAAATTTTGCTCAACGCAATGGGTATGAATGTGAAATACAGGTGTTGGACGGGATGTTAGCAAACGCACTAGTTTCAGGATCTCGAGTCAAAATTAACCACGCGGCGTACATCACCACTGATGAGCTGGAGGCTCTTGCACATCATGAAATGGGAGTACATCTCCTGACTACGCTTAACGGTCGTCAACAACCGCTAAAAGTCCTGAGCTTAGGTTGTCCTGCCAATACCAACACTCAAGAAGGGCTGGCTATATTATGTGAGTATCTGTCAGGACATTTCAGTATCAAGCGCCTAAGAACCTTAGCCTTACGAGTTCTGGCAGTAGAGTCGATGATCAAGGATCGCGATTTCCGCCATACGTTCATGCTATTAAAAGAACAGTATAAAGCTTCTGATCTTCAAGCATTTACAACGACTGCCCGAGTCTATCGAGGTGGAGGTTTAACGAAGGATTACTTGTATCTTAGAGGATTCCGAGAGGTGCTCAATGCCTATGATAAATTGGGCGATGACTTTTCACTATTGTTGTGCGGGAAAACAGAGCTGAAGTACTTTGAGCTTATCCGTTCATTAGTGAGTAAAGAAATATTCACTCAACCTAAGTTTATTAGCCCGGCACTGTCCACACCGATGCAGACCAACCCAATTCACCGTTATATTGTCAGTGCACTAAAATAATACCTTCTAAGTACAAAAAAGAAAAAAGCTCCATTCGGAGCTTTTTCTATATCTTGAAGAACGATACTCGTTACACTGAGAATGGGTAACGAATAGGATCGTGATGCTCGTACCCTTCAACCCAAAAGTCATCCAGTGTGACCCAAGTTTCCAAATCTTCTAGAGATTTAATCTCTGGGTTGATATGGAACGTCGGCGCTTTTAATGGCTCACGCTTCAACTGAACATCGCGCATCAGTTCAAGCTGGTCTTCATAAATGTGAGCATTCACAATCTTATGAAATGCCTGACCAGGTTTCTTGCCCGTAATTTGCGCCATAATCGCCAAGAACACGTAAACTTGAACCATATTGAAGTTTAAGCCAAGCGGTACATCACACGAACGCTGAGTACTATTCAGGTAAAGCGTATCATCCAGCAATGAAAAATGGTGACTGTACATACAAGGACGCAAGCACCCCATGTGGAACTCACCCGGGTTGTAGAAGTTCAAGATTTCACCGCGGTCATCAACGCCACGCGTTAAGTCATCCACTATCTTACGTAGCTGGTCAACATGACCACCATCAGGTTTCGCCCAGGCGCGCCCTTGAACCCCATAGACACGGCCCATGTCGTCTTCACCTTTACGGTATGGGTTATTCAACCAGGCATCATTTAGGTTGGCATTGGCATCCCAGGTTTTCGTGCCCAGCTTACGAAAATCTTCCGCATTATCGTAACCACGAATATACCCTAATAGCTCTGCAACGGCCGCTTTCCAAAAACTTTTACGTGTGGTGACCAACGGAAATTGATTGTTCGCAACATCGTAGGTTAAATCCGCGTTGATTACGGTCAGGCAGCGCTTGCCTGTACGCTCATTTTCAACCCAAACACCTTGGTCAACGATGCGTTGACACAAATCTAAATACTGTTTCACACCAATACCTTACTTCGTCTTTTGTGGTAATTCGTCTTTGTAATGACCACGTTTGTATGCCCAAACCATCATGAGGACACCGATAACCACCATTGGCAGGGATAAAATCTGTCCCATGGAAATAAAGCCACCGAATAAACCCAAATGAGCGTCTGGTTCGCGCACGTACTCAACTAAGAAGCGGAATGTACCATATCCAGCTAAAAATAGCCCTGAAACAGAACCTAGAGGACGAGGTTTCTTGATGAACCAATTCAAGATGAAGAAAAGTACGATACCTTCAAGCGCCATTTCATAAAGCTGCGATGGATGACGTGGCAGTGGACCGCCATTTGGGAAAACGATCGCCCAAGGCACATCCGTTACTCGGCCCCACAACTCGCTGTTCATGAAGTTACCTAAACGCCCCATACCCAAACCAAATGGCACAAGCGGCGCGATAAAGTCAGCAACACCGAAGAAAGTTCGCCCGTTTTTGTGTGCATACCAGAACATCGCAGTAATCACACCCAGTAAGCCCCCGTGGAAAGACATACCACCGGTCCACACTTTAAATAGATACAAAGGGTCAGCCAGGAAGAGCTCAAAATTGTAGAAAAGCACGTAGCCTACACGGCCACCAATCACCACGCCAAGGAAGCCTGCGAACAACAAATCAGAAACCTGCTCTCGTGTCCAACCACTTCCAGGCTTATCCGCACGTCGGTTCGCTAACCATAGAGCAAACATAAAGCCCACAAGGTACATCAAACCGTACCAACGAACCGAAACAGGACCAATAGAGATTAAAACCGGATCAATATTGGGAAATTCAATATATCCCTGAGACATAAATCATTCTCTTCTTATCACAACAAAATAAATATACCCAAGTAACCTCTAGATGCTTGGTTCAGCGAGAATGACTTGGGTACAAACTTAGAGCAGCATGGTCGCTGCAACAAACATTAAGAACACCGCGAATATCTTTTTTAATACCGCAGTTGGAAGGTTAGTTGCCAGCTTCGCACCCACTTTTGTTGTGAGCATCGAGGCCATAGCAATAGCTAATAAAGCAGGAAGATAAACATAGCCAATACTGTATGAAGGTAAGCCTTCCACTTTATAGCCATGTAAGATGAAGCCGATCATACCAGAAATAGCAATCACGCAACCACAAACGGAGGATGAACCCACCGCTTTACGCATCTCTATCCCGTGTTTATTTAGAAATGGTACCGACAGTGAGCCACCACCAATACCAGCAAGGCTTGATACGACACCAATTCCCGTGCCGTAAACTACAGTCACAGGGCTGCTCGGCATAGGTTTACTGCTCGTAACTTTAATGGAACGAAACATTTGTACTGACAAGCAAAGAACAATGACACCAAACACTTTCGGCAAATAGTGTGTAGGGATCCACTCAGCAATATTGGCACCAACAAAGCCACCAATGACCACACCAGGCATCAACCATTTTACGACAAACATATCGACATTGCCGAGCTTAAGGTGATTCATCGCCGATGAGCCAGACGTGACAATAATACTCGCTAACGAAGTGGCTAAGGCCATGTGCATACTCATTTCTGGAGAGATCCCAGCAAGAGGAAGCAAATACAACAAGGCAGGAACAACAATCAAACCACCACCGATACCGAGTAACCCCGCCATCACACCCACAAAAGCGCCTAGCGCCAACAATAACAAAAATAAAGAGACGGTCACGATTTCCTACTTTTTACCTGCACGGATAAAGCCTGCAAAGCCCTGTTGAATGAAAAAGTCATGCATCATTTGATGAATGTCCTCCCCATAGGACTTTGTCATTGCTTGCTCCGCTAATTTTTCTAATTCTTCTTGTTGGCTATGACGAATCAAATATTTCACCTTAGCCACATTGGAGGTGTTCATACTCAAACTGGTATACCCTAACCCAAGTAAGAGAAGAGCGCCAAATGGATCACCCGCTAGCTCACCACAAATACACACGGGCACCTGATATTTATCACACACCTCATGGATTTGCTTAAGCGCTAACAGTACCGCAGGATGCATAGATTCATAGACATCCGCTACGCGCGAATTGTTCCTATCTACCGCTAATAAATACTGAGTTAAATCGTTTGTCCCGACAGAAACAAAATCAACACGGTGAGCAATCGTTGGCAACAGATACACCATCGATGGTACTTCAATCATGACCCCAATTTGTGGGAATTGAATTCTATCATCAAGCAAAACGGCTTCGCTGTGAGCTTGATTAATCAAGCTAATGGCATCGTCTAGCTCTTTTACCCCTGACACCATTGGCAATAAGATACTTAAGTTTCCGCTTTCTGCACTCGCTCTTAACATTGCACGCAGCTGGATCAAGAAAATGTCTGGATGATCCAATGTAAAACGAATGCCACGCCAGCCTAGAAACGGATTATCTTCTTCGATGGGCAAATACGGCAAAGGTTTGTCACCACCAATATCCAAAGTACGCATCACTACTCGTTGATTCGGATAGCTGTTAAGTATTGCTTGGTATTGATGATACTGCTCATCTTCCGAAGGAAAGTGATGCTGAAGTAAAAATGCAATCTCAGTTCGGTACAACCCAACACCATCAACACCTGTGTTGATGGCAATATTACTGTCTGCACTGAGTCCCGCATTCAGCATAATTTCGATATGGTGATTATCTTGCGTAACCGCAGGGAGTGCGAGGTCCTTGTTTACCATGGCAAACAATTCAGACTCTTCGCTTACTAAGCTGCGATACTCTCGCAACAACTGGCGGTTTGGCTCTAAGAAGATCTCACCCGTATAGCCGTCGACTATCCCGAGTTTGCCATTCACCACATCCGGATTAATGTTGGCGCCCATGACTGCAGGGACCCCAAGAGCTCGAGATAAAATGGCAGCGTGAGAGTTTGCGCCTCCCTCTAATGATACGACGGCTAACAAGAACTCTTTAGGTACAGAAGCGAGCAAGGTGGCAGTGAGTTCATTCGCCACCAAAATAATGGGACGATCAATTGCAGAATTTTCTTGCTCGCTGTTGTGCAGAAAATAGAGCAGCCTTTGCCCTAACTCTCGGATATCTTGCGCTCTTTCACGCATGTATACATCCGACATTCTGGCAAATCGATTCGAGTATGACTCTACAACTTGGCGTAACGCCCAGTCTGCCCTGTCTCCTTTTTCAATCTGCTTCTTCAAATCACCGCGAAGCATCGGATCATTCAGTAAGTGAGTAAACAGATCGAAGATCGCCAGCGCATCTTTGTTGATTTCACTGTCCAGTTTTTTCCGCATACGGCGAAAGTCATTTAACGCTCGCTCTATGGCCACCAGTAGTGTCTCGTGCTCGCGTTCCTTATCTAACGTGGACGAAGGGAAAACATCCGATAAACTCGGCTGGGTATTGTCGAACCAAAACTCTCCAATCGCGACACCAGTAGACGCAGGCAAACCTTTTAATACCGTGGGTTTAGATGCTAACTGCCAATGCCCAAGATTCTGCGCATGTGCAATGAGCACCGCTAACTGAGCGGATAAGGTAACAAGAAACGATTCTTCCATTTCACTAAACAAGCGCGGTGTTTTTTGTTGGATCACCAACACACCTAAAACTTGTTTACGATGAATGATTGGAGTAGCTAAAAAAGAGTGGTAAATCTGTTCGCCGAGTTGAGGAAAGAATTTGAACTCGGGGTGTTTTGAGGCTTCGGCAAGGTTAAGGGGTTCAGCGCTTCGTTTTACCAACCCAACCAAGCCTTCATTGAAGTTGATATGAATACTATCACCTTCAAAAATAAGGCCTTGAGTTGCCATTAACTCAAGGCGCTGCATTTCTTCATTAGCAAGATAGATAGTACAGCACTCAGTACTAAGGGCAGCACAAGTCTCTTTCACCAATATATCGAGTGCCAGATGCACATCATCGACCCTGGAGACTTTCTCAACTATTTCCCTTAGCTGACTGAGCATGATTATCCTCTACGTTGCTTTTTTCTTTTCCCTTTCGCTTTTCTCTCTCGAAAAGGCATGGCTAAGGATGCAAATTCTTTCATCGCTCGTCGATAAACATCTCGCTTGAAAGAAACAACTTGCCTAACTGGATACCAGTAACTTACCCAGCGCCAACCATCAAATTCAGGGGATTTTCCGCGTTGCATATTAATGCGAGACTCATCGCATTCTAATCTCAGCAGAAACCATTTCTGTTTTTGGCCGATACAAACAGGCTTGGAGTCCCAACGCACCAATCGCTTTGGTAGCTTATATCTTAACCAATGACGACTTGTTGCAATGATCTTAACGTCTTTTTTCGTTAAACCGACTTCTTCGTATAACTCCCTGAACATGGCTTGTTCAGGGGTTTCACCTTCGTCAATCCCACCTTGTGGAAATTGCCATGAGTGTTGCCCGTATCGTTTAGCCCAGAAGACCTGACCATGGTTATTACATATCACAATACCAACATTAAGTCGGTAACCATCGCCATCTATCACTGGCTAACCTCTATGAATAAATTTTTTATTACCGTGATTTTTCCACATATCCCCATTACTAGCAAACTTACTGATGTGATATGAGCAAGATTTATTACCTTTTCAGCATTTTTGGATATCTTTTAATCAAACCATACCTTATCAACACAAGAGTGAGACATTGCCCACATTTATTCACCTTTTCTGTGAATAACTTTGTGAAGAATTCAATTCAAATGAGTAATTCAGTTCAATCCCATCAAATGAAAAACAAATGAATAAACAAAAAAACAAACATAAAACATTGATAAAAAAGTATTTATTTTTAAAAATAACGATAATTCGATCTTCAATTTCTTGATGATCTTTTCACCAAACTCAGATCGGTCAAAGATCCACCAACAGGCTATTTATCCACACTTACCTGCTATTCGTTTAGATGATTACAACAAAATCAACCCCAAAAATGCATTTTAACCCCTGTTTATTCATACAGACCCCGTCAGGATCTTATCAATACCTCCTCCACCTGTGGATAAGTTATGAATTGATCGTTCTTACACCGCCTCGGTGAAATCTTAAACAGTAGATTTGGTCGGAGTTTGATAAACTATATTTTTTGTAATACCACCTTGTAACTATGAAACCAGAACCACAAACAGAAGCAGAGCTATTGGAACGAGCGCATGATATGGCAGGACTCAGTTTTGCTGAGTTGGCCGCCGAGGCGAATATGATTGTTCCTGAAAACTTAAAACGTGATAAAGGTTGGGTGGGTCAATTACTCGAATGGCACTTGGGCGCTCCAGCTGGCAGTAAACCTCAACAAGATTTCGCAAAACTAGGGATCGAGTTGAAAAGTATTCCGATCAGTTATTCTGGCAAACCTTTAGAAACAACCTTTGTTTCTGTGGCTCCCCTCACTGGTGTTCATGGTCTTACATGGGAAACAAGTCATGTTCGAAACAAGCTATCTCGTGTGCTTTGGGTACCCGTAGAAGGAGAACGAGAAATCCCACTCGCTGAAAGACGTGTGGGCAGTCCACTCATTTGGTCACCAGATGAAGAAGAAGAGCGGATTTTGCGAAATGACTGGGAAGAGTTAATGGAGATGATCGTCTTGGGAAGATTTGATCAAATTTCCGCCAGACACGGAGAAGCGCTGCATCTTCGCCCTAAAGCCGCAAATGCAAAAGCGCTCACCGAAGCATACAACTCAAATGGTAAGCCGATGAAAACTCTGCCCCGAGGCTTTTACCTTAGAACACAGTTTACTGAACAGATCTTACTCAAGCACTACATTAACACTCAACCAGAATAAAACCATATCAGCTATTTAGTGCGTCACGAGCGATAACTCAATATCGCAGTACGAGGCTGCCTCTTCAGTGCCACATTCGTCATACGCATTGCGCAGCCTTAAATACGCTTTATCGACCCCTAGCCTCAATAGTTCTTCTTTTACTAAGTCTAGAGAGCCAAAATGTATCGGGTCTTCACCGTCTTTAATCGGCTCAAGTTGATGCTTGTACTCCACAGCTAAAAGATAGTCAGAGACATCAGAACACCCAATCACAAATACTTTGGGAGTTTTATAAGTATCTTTATGTGGACCATGTAGCCACATGTCCAATTGATGCTTCTGCATAACATACCTCCTTCACACGATCATTTAAGTGTAGTTAGGCTAACTGTAGCTTTCGAGTTTGCTCTTCCTTTATACGTAAATCATTTGCGATTGCGGCTAAAAATCCCCTATATTGGAGTCACTTATTTAGTCGGTAACTCTTCAAGGACGTGATATGCAATACACAAAACTACCGCACTCATCACTTGAGATCAGTAAAATCTGCCTCGGCACTATGACGTTTGGCGAGCAAAACACAGAAAAGGACGCCTTTGAGCAGCTCAACTTTGCCCTCGATCATGGGGTGAACTTCATCGATACCGCAGAGATGTACCCTGTACCGCCAAACTCGGAAACACAAGGGCTCACCGAGCAATACATCGGTAATTGGTTAGCAAAAAGCGGCAAAAGAGAAAAAGTAGTACTGGCAACAAAAGTGGCAGGCCCTCGAAATGTTCCTCACATTAGAGACAACATGAGCCTTAATCGTCGCCACATCCATACAGCAATTGATGACAGCCTTAATCGTCTACAAACCGATTATGTCGATTTGTACCAACTACATTGGCCGCAGCGTCAAACCAACTGCTTTGGTCAACTCAACTACCCATACCCTGACAAACAAGAAGAAGTCACGTTAATTGAAACGTTGGAAGCGCTTACTGAATTAGTGAATGCAGGTAAAGTGCGCTATATCGGCGTATCCAACGAGACGCCGTGGGGGGTGATGTCGCTACTGCGTTTGGCAGAAAAACACGATTTGCCAAGAATTGTCTCCATTCAAAACCCATATAACTTATTGAACCGCAGCTTCGAAGTTGGCTTGTCTGAAATCAGCCATTACGAAGGCGTTCAGTTACTTGCCTACTCTCCTTTGGCATTTGGCTGCCTGAGTGGTAAATACCTAAACGGGGCAAAACCTGAAGGCGCTCGATGCACTAAGTGGGAGCGTTTTGCGCGCTACTTCACTCCACAAGGTGTTAAAGCGACCGAAGCTTACGTCAATTTAGCTCAAGAGCATGGTCTAAACCCTGCACAAATGGCGCTCGCGTTTGTCAATCAGCGTCCATTTGTTGCTTCTAACATTATAGGAGCAACAAACCTAGACCAATTAAAAGCCAATATCGACAGTATTGATTTGCAACTTAGCGACGAACTACTTACTGAAATTCAAGCAATAGGTACAACTTACTCGAATCCTTGCCCTTAACAGTACCACCTTCAAACGAAAACAGCTGATCTTCAAGATCAGCTGTTTATCCAATGAAGTCATACTTCATATAAAAAGTTAAGCGTGTTGAATGACTCGTTAGCAACTCAGTCAGTCCAACACGCTAACGATTACGTCATTATTCGCGACGTTAAAACTCGACGAAGGTGACGAACTCGACGTTCAACTTTTACTGCATCCGGAACATTGGCACGTGTAGAACGACCATCGCGATCTAAACCAATATCTCTCAATAGATGAACATTCGTCCATGGAATATCATGAGCAGTTCGGCGTATGGTTCGCTGCCATTGCTTTTCTTCGCGTTTAAGGTCTGCTTTCAATAGCAAAGTGGCCAATTGTAAGTAAATAGAGTGACGCATAATATTTTCTCCGATTATCGATGTATTCGACTGGGAAAAATAGTGCGTAAAATGAACAGAAATATTCTGTTGATACTAAGCCGCTACTTTCCCGCAGCCTAGTAATAAATATGATAGGTTACGGATTAATTTTTATCTTGTGAGCCAGTGGTATTGGTATCATCCGATTTAAGGGTTATCGGAGCGATAGGCATACGATCAGCGCAAGCAGTGGTGTTAACAACGTAATGTTTCATCTTGCGCCTCCTAGCTAAAAATTAATCCGTTTATGAAAGGTATAACTCATTGAGTTACGGTTAAATTGTAAGCTTTGATGAATATATATCAAACATTTTTTGCCTTTTTGATTAAAAACAAATCAATACACCGCAATTTAGTTTCATATACTTTTATGTATAACATATTCACCTGAGGAATATATAAATTTGCGGATTTTATAAATCAAACCAAACAAAAAATAAAAAGAGCAGCTCTGTGGCCACTCTCTTTTATTGTATTTATTCGCCTATTTAACACAGGGAAAGGCCAACTACATGGCTTGTTCGGAAATCAAGTTATGTTTATTAAGTAGTCGATACATGGTTGCACGCGAAACTCCGAGCTCTTTCGCCGCATTTGAAACTTGACCAGAATGAGATTCCAAAACAACCAGCAACGCATCACGTTCACTCTTCTCACGGATTGATTTCAAGCTGCGCTTTGAGTCATTACGTTGAGGTAAATCTAAGTGATGCTCTTCAATCATTACGCTGTCGGACATTAATACCGCTCGCTTCACTTGGTTCATCAGCTCACGCACATTTCCAGGCCAGAAATAACGTGTCAGTGCCTTGAATGCATCCTCAGAAAAGCTTTTTGCTTGCGAGTTGTACTCTTTTGAGAACTCTTGTAAGTAGAAACGAGCCAGCAATGCGATGTCACTCGCACGTTCTTTCAAGCTAGGGACATTGATGCGCAGAACGTTGATGTAATGGTAAAGCTCTTCATTGAAGTCACCGTCAATCAAAGCTTTTTCAACATCTGACGAGTTAGCAGCAAGAATACGCACGTTAACCGCTTTTACGCCATCTTTGGTATCAATGGTGCCTTCTTGCAAGAATCTCAGCAGATTCATTTGCTGCTCTTTTGAAATGGTAAGAATGTCGTTAAACAACACGGTGCCTCCATCTGCTTGTTCAAGCAGGCATGCTTCCATATCTTCATCGGCGTTAATACCAAATACTTCAGCTTGGAAACGTTGTTCATTGAGTGCGCGACAGTTAATTGCCATAAACGGTTTATGAGAGCGTGAAGAGACTTTATGGATGGCCCTAGCAACCGCCTCTTTACCAGTCCCACTTTCCCCAGAAATCAGAATACTGACGTCCGTTGGACCAATGCGCTTCACTTGATCGCGTAAACGTTTCATCGGGATAGATTCACCGATCAAACCCATATCTAAACTGCTACCAAAACTAGGCCAAACTTTTTTCTCCAACTTAAGCATGCCAAGCTGGTGACCTATTGTGCTTAATAACTGTGCATCTGGGATCGGCGCTGTGAAAAAATCGATACAAAAGTTAACAATGAACTGGCATATGGTGTCAGTGCCAAGCTGAGATTCACGAATAAACGCTAACCAACGTACGTGTTTGTGAGAGCTGACTAAGTTCGCCAAACCATTCAAGCTGAACTCGTCATGGCTGAGATCAACAATACCGATACATGGACCAATATCTTCTAACAGCGTATTAGCTTTGCGTAAGTCACCTACTTGGTGACACTTCCAGCCCACTTGCTCCAGTACCGATAACCAAGGCTCATAAGTACCGCCAACTACCACAAGCGATCCCGGGATGGAATCCATCTTAAACTGCCCAGCCATTCTCTAACCCTTTTTCATTGTTAATAGAAATTTTGTGCCACAAACTTATCTTTGCGAGCGGGTAACATTATCGAGACTCCGCCCCCTCACGTCTGTCTCAGTATTAAGACTATGCAATAGATTGAGATTTGGCGAATGTTTATTTGCATATCCCATTAAAAAGCAAATGCAACAACTTGAATTAACTTAACTAAAAGGCAAAAAAAAACCACCCGAAGGTGGTTTTTTACTCATCCTATCGAATTACGCTTGCGGGCGCATTGCAGGGAATAGGATCACGTCACGGATAGTGTGCGTGTTAGTCAGTAGCATAACCAAACGGTCGATACCGATACCTTGGCCTGCTGTTGGCGGTAGGCCGTGCTCTAGAGCAGTGATGTAGTCTGCATCGTAGAACATTGCTTCGTCGTCACCAGACTCTTTCGCTTCAACCTGTGCTTTAAAGCGTGCATCTTGGTCTTCAGCATCGTTAAGCTCTGAGAAACCGTTCGCTACTTCACGGCCACCGATAAAGAACTCAAAGCGGTCTGTAAAGAACGGGTTATCGTCGCTACGACGAGCTAGTGGAGAAATATCTGCTGGGTAACCAGTGATGAACGTAGGCTGCATTAGCTTAGGTTCTGCTGTTTCACCAAAGATCTCTTCAAGAAGCTGACCACATGTCCAGAAAGGTTCTACTTCAACGTGAACAGATTTCGCGATAGAAACCATTAGATCACGGTTTTGTAGGTCTTCTTCTGTTAGCGCTTGGATTTGCGCGTGGTCTGGGTTGTAGTGCTTGATTGCTTCGAACATGCTCATACGAGTGTAAGTACCACCAAACTCAACCGTTTCATCACCGTAAGGCATTGACGTTGAACCTAGAACTTCTTGCGCCACTGAGCTTAGTAGTTCTTCAGTTAGGTCCATCAGATCTTTGTAGTCTGCGTACGCCATGTAGAATTCCATCATTGTGAATTCTGGGTTGTGGCGTGGAGAAAGGCCTTCGTTACGGAAGTTACGGTTGATTTCGAATACGCGATCAAAACCACCAACAACTAGACGCTTCAGGTATAGCTCTGGCGCGATACGTAGGTACATTGGCATGTCTAGTGCGTTGTGGTGCGTGATAAATGGACGCGCACTCGCACCGCCAGGGATAACGTGCATCATTGGCGTTTCAACTTCCATGAACTGCTTAGAGATCATGAAGTTGCGGATTGCAGACATTACTTTAGAACGTACTACAAACGCTTGACGAGAGTCTTCGTTAACGATCAGGTCAACGTAACGTTGGCGATAACGCATCTCTTGGTCAGTTAGACCGTGGAACTTTTCTGGAAGTGGACGTAGTGCTTTGGTTAGCAACTCGTACTCTTCCATGTTCACGTATAGGTCACCTTTACCAGACTTATGAAGTGCACCTTTAACACCGATGATGTCACCGATATCTAGACCTTGGTATTTTTCTTTAAGTACTTTTTGAACCGCTTTGTCAGCATAAGCTTGGATACGGCCAGAAGTTTCTTGAATTACCAAGAATGGACCACGTTTAGCCATGATACGGCCTGCGATTGCTACTACGTGGTTAAGCTCTTCTAGCTCTTCCTTCGTCTTTTCACCGAACTCTTTCTGAAGGTCGCCCGCTAGTGCGTCACGACGGAAGTCGTTTGGATGGCCGTTCGCTTTGCAGCTCTTTCGGATTGCATCCAGTTTAGCGCGGCGTTCAGCAATCAGCTTATTTTCTTCTAGTACAGTTTCGTTTTGAACAGCATCAGTCATTTTCGATGTATCCTGTTTTTGTCGGTGAAAAGCTTTATAGACCTGATTTCAGGCTAGCTTCAATAAATTTGTCCAGATCGCCATCAAGAACCGCTTGAGTATTACGGTTTTCAATGCCCGTACGGAGGTCCTTAATACGTGAGTCATCCAATACGTAAGAACGGATCTGGCTACCCCAGCCAATGTCAGACTTAGCGTCTTCATTAGCTTGTTTTTCCGCATTTTGCTTTTGCAATTCAAGCTCAAATAGCTTCGCTCGAAGCTGTTTCATTGCCTGATCTTTGTTCTTATGTTGAGAACGGTCATTCTGACACTGAACCACTGTGTTCGTAGGTACGTGCGTAATACGTACCGCAGATTCTGTGGTGTTTACGTGCTGACCACCTGCGCCTGACGCACGGTAAACGTCAATACGTAGGTCGGAAGGATTAATGTCGATGTCGATGTTTTCATCAATCTCTGGATAGATGAACGCAGAAGCAAATGACGTATGGCGACGACCGCCTGAATCGAACGGAGATTTACGAACAAGACGATGAACGCCCGTTTCAGTGCGTAACCAACCGTACGCATACTCACCAGAGATGCGAACTGTTGCCGACTTAAGACCCGCGACTTCACCTTCAGAGACTTCAATCACTTCAGCTTTGAAGCCCTTCGCTTCTGCCCAACGTAGGTACATACGCAGCAGCATGTTAGTCCAGTCTTGTGCTTCTGTACCACCAGAGCCAGCTTGCAAATCGATGTAACAATCAGAGCTATCGTGGTCGCCAGAGAACATACGACGGAATTCAAGCTTTTCTAGCTTCTCTTCCAACTCAGCAAGTTCTGGTTCAATTTCGTCAAATGTTTCTTGATCTTCTTCTTCTACAGCCAGCTCAAGAAGACCTTCTACATCTTCCACACCTTGCTCTAGTTGATCAATGGTTTCAACAACCGCTTCTAGTGATGCACGCTCTTTACCCAGTGCTTGCGCACGCTCAGGTTCGTTCCATACATCTGGTTGTTCAAGTTCTGCGTTGACTTCTTCTAGACGCTCTTTCTTCGCGTCATAGTCAAAGATACCCCCTCAGGACATTTGTGCGCTGAGACACGTCCTGCAGACGGTTTTTAATTGGATTGATTTCAAACATGTTTACTCAACATTTTAGAATAGAATTTAACCGAGAAATTCTACTGAAAAATGTGACCGAGATACAGGAAAATTTCGGATGAGAAATCAGATTGCGGTGAGAGAGAGCACGGTCATAAAATTTTACGCCCACTTAGGGGCAACCGTACTCTATAAGAAAGGTTGATCTAGGTATTACTTAGCTTCGATATGGTCGATCATCAATTGCAATGATTGATTACCACGAAATTCATTCACATCCAGCTTATACGCGAGACGTACTGTTTTAACCGATGCATCTGGCCATCGACGTAGATCAACATTGAATGCGATACCGTCGATCATCACATTGGTAGGGTGACCTTTATAAAGCGGCTCTAACATCAATTTAAGATGCTTCTCACCCACCAGCTTTTGATGCAGTACTTTAAACTCACCATCAAAGATTGGCTCTGGGAAAGCTTGTCCAAAAGGGCCACCCGATCGCAGCTGTTCAGCAACATGCATAGAGAACTCTTCCGGCTTAAGTTCGCCATCTGACATGATCACGCCTTTTAGCGCCGCTTCATCGAGTTCCTTTTTTACCACTTCATCAAACAAACGACTGAAACGCTCAAAATCCTGCTCTTTAATCGTTAAGCCTGCTGCCATGGCGTGTCCACCAAACTTGATGATCAAACCCGGGTTTTGCGTGTCGATGAAATCCAACGCATCGCGCATGTGTAGCCCCGGAATAGAACGACACGAGCCTTTAATCGTCCCTTCTCCACCATCAGCAAATGCAATGACTGGACGATGAAACTTCTCTTTAATGCGCGAAGCCAAAATACCAATCACACCTTGGTGCCAATCACGTTGGAATAAGGCTAAGCCATAAGGAAGCTCATTGCCTTCACCAAACTGAAGGCGCTCACAGAAAGCCATCGCTTCTTGCTTCATGCCTTCTTCAATCTCTTTACGAGTCTGGTTCAAGCCATCCAATTCACTTGCCATGCGACGAGCTGCGTGGATGTTGTTACACATCAGCAGTTCAACACCGAAAGACATGTCATCAAGACGGCCTGCTGCGTTAATACGTGGACCTAAAGCAAAGCCAAAGTCAGACGCAACTAAACGACGCGCATCGCGCTTCGCGACCTCAATTAATGCCTGGATACCGGGACGCGCTTTGCCCGCACGAATACGTTGCAAGCCTTGGTGTACAAGAATGCGGTTGTTTTCATCCAATGGAACGACGTCAGCGACGGTACCCAGTGCAACAAGGTCAATCAGTTCCATCAACTTGGGCTCTTGCATCCCCTGTTCTGCAAACCAATTGTGTTTTCGCATATGAACGCATAGTGCCATCATGAGATAAAACGCGACCCCTACACCCGCAAGCGCTTTAGATGGAAAGCTACAGCTCTCAAGGTTTGGGTTCACCATTGCATCCACATCAGGCAACACTTGTCCTGGCAAGTGGTGATCGGTAACAAGCACGGTAATGCCATTTTCTTTTGCGTAACGCACGCCTTCGATTGATGAGACGCCGTTATCCACCGTCATGATCATCTCAGCGCCAAGCTCTAGGGCTTGGTCAACGACTTCTGGGCTTAACCCATAACCGTCTTCAAAACGATTTGGCACTAGGTAATCCACATTGTGACTACCAAGCATGCGCAGCGCGAGTACTGATAATGCTGAGCTTGTCGCGCCATCAGCGTCAAAATCACCGACAACGATGATGCGTTTTTGTTCTTTTATCCCCTGAAACAAAAGATCGACAGCTTGCTCAATCCCCCCGAGTTTTTGATATGAATGCAACCCACGGGCCGACGTTTCTAATTGTGAAAGATCCGTTATCCCACGGTTGATGTAGATACGTTTAAGAATCGGAGGAATGGAATCAGGAAGAAGGGAAAGATCAGGTTCAGGACGTCGTTGAATTTCTATCATGCTTGAAAGAGCCGACAACTTTGCCGGCTCTGCTCCTAATGGATTATAGTTGCTTTAAACGTTTCAATAGCTCTGCAGGTGGTAGGTAGCCACCAACCATTTCGCCATTCGGTAAGAAGATTGCTGGCGTACCAGAAATGCCCAATTGGCGACCTAGATTGTAATGCGCCTGGATGGTTTCTTTACATTGTTTTAAGTCTTTCGCAGGGTTATCAAATGTACGATTCACTTTCGCATTGTGCATTGCCGACGCCGGATCTTCAGCACACCAAATCGTTGCCATTTGCTCTGCCACAGGGCCAGTTGCACCTTGGCGAGGGTAAGCCATGTAACGCACTGTAATACCTAGGTCATTATAGCCTTGCATTTGGCTATGCAGACGCACACAGTAACCACAGGTGATATCAGTGAATACAGTCACAACATACTTTTCATCGTCGGCTTTGTATTCGATCATGCTATCGGAGAACTGAGCAATTTTCTCGGCGTTAAGCGGCGCTTGACGCTCTGCTATGACATCTTTGTAACTGCCATCATCATTAATGGCATAAAGCGTACCAGCGATAAAATGGCTACCATCATTTGAAGCAAACAGGATCCCGCCATTGGTTTGAATTTCCAATAAGCCAGCGACGTCTGATGGTTGAATATCAACGATAGATAAACCAAGCTTTGAGAACTTAGTTTTTAATGCTGCTTCATCAAAGCCGCTTTGTGCAGCTGGCGCCACTTGTTGCGCAGGAGTCTCCGTTTGAGCCTGACTTTCTTCTGCACCACAAGCGGTAACAAAAAATGGTAAAGTCAGCAGAGTTAGTCGGCGTAATACGCTCATGAAATTCACCTTAATGTAAAATCGTTTTTCCAAGAAGACATGGATGAATCTAACCATTGTTATGCTCTTGGGTGGTGTTGACTGTGGATCTGCTTCAATCGTTCAGTCGCCACGTGAGTATAAATTTGCGTGGTCGATAAGTCACTATGTCCTAAAAGCATCTGTACGACCCTGAGATCTGCGCCATAGTTCAATAAATGCGTGGCAAAGGCATGACGCAGTACGTGCGGCGACAGCTGATCAGTATCAATCCCTGCTATCAAAGCATAGTACTTAATACGGTGCCAAAACGTCTGACGAGTCATTTGCCTTGCGCGTTTACTAGGAAAAACAATATCGGATGATGTATCACCAAGTAACGCAGGGCGCCCTTGTTGAATGAACGTCTCGATCCAATCGACCGCATTTTCCCCCATAGGAACCAGGCGTTCTTTACCACCTTTACCTGTCACGCGCACCACCCCTTGGCGCAAGCTAACATTTTCCATGGTCAAACTGACGAGCTCTGTCACACGCAATCCTGTTGCGTAGAGTAGCTCTAGCATCGCTTTATCGCGCAATTCTATAGGGTCATTCGGGTCTGGCGCTTCGAGCAACGCGTCCACTTGTTCTTCACTAATATCTTTGGGTAAACGTTGTGGCAGTTTAGGGCTAACCAAGAGCGCACTCGGGTCATCAGCGCGCACCTTCTCACGATGCAGGTATTGGAATAAACGGCGAATCGCCGACAACATACGCGCACGAGACGTCTGTTTGTAATCTAAATCTACAAGGTGGCTTTGATATTCTTGCAAGCCAGACAAACTGATAAAATCAAGACGGTATCGATGTTTTTCCATCCACACGAGCAGCTTCATTAAATCGTTTCGGTAGGAAGCCAACGTGTTCTCTGATAGGCCACGCTCCATCCACATCGCATCTAAGAATTGCTCAACAAGCGAAAAATCTTGTTGATTGACAGGCTGTTGTGCCGTCATGAATGCTTCCTTATCTGTTTATATTTACAGTATTTAGATTAAAGCACCTGCCAATCCAATACCATAAAAAATCATCCCACATAGGATATTCGCTGCAATCTTCCTCAATTTATGGTTAGAATCTTCCACAACAGCAACACAAATAACGACGCATATAATGAAAATCGGACTCTTTTACGGCTCAACGACCTGCTACACAGAAATGGCAGCAGAGAAAATTCGTACCCTTATTGGTGAAGACCTTGTCGACATTCACAATGTGAAAGAGACACCGTTATCACTAATGGCGGACTACGACTTATTACTCCTTGGCATCTCAACTTGGGATTTTGGTGAAATTCAAGAAGATTGGAACGCGATTTGGCAAGACATCGCGACCACGCCACTGAAAGGCAAAGTTGTAGCGCTGTTTGGCCTGGGTGACCAAGAAGGTTACGGAGAGTGGTATTTAGATGCGATGGGCTTACTTCACGATGAATTACAAGCCACAGGCGCAACCTTTATCGGTTACTGGCCAAATGAAGGCTACGAATTTGAAGCATCGAAAGCACTGATCGAAGATGGCAGCAAGTTTGTTGGACTTGCGTTAGATGAAGACTCACAGTACGAACTGAGTGATGAACGCATCGAAAAATGGTGTGAACAAGTTCTTGTGGAATTCCACGACACGCTTTAATAGCGCAAACACGTCATCATTAAAAAGTAAAAAGCCCGATGAAGTAATTCATCGGGCTTTTTATTATCTTGATAACGCGAAGTGATTACGCGGTTTCTTGTGCTAGTTCTGGGCGAGGTTTCGCGATGAAGAACATGCACACGATAGCCGCAAATGTTGGAAGCACCCAACCCATGCCGACTTCGAATAGTGGCAACATGTTAAACGCAGAAACATCAATACCCGATACTTTTGCCGCATCAACCAACGCAAACAACAGAGATACAAGCAGTACCGCGCGGTAAGCAAAACGTGGATTTGGCAGTTTGCTGCGCACAAATGTTAGTGCAACCAACGCAATCGCCACAGGGTACAGCGCAAACAATACTGGCACTGACAGAGAAATCAGCTGTGCAAGACCAACGTTTGCAACCAATGCACAAACAGAACCATTAATCAGTACCCATTGCTTGTATGACAGTGGTGTTTTCGAGCTGAAGAAATCTGAACACGCAGAAATCAAGCCAATCGCGGTTGTCAGACACGCTAGCAATACGATGACAGACAGAACGATTTGACCGTATGGACCAAACAACGCTTGAACGTATTGGCTAAGCACTAGGCCGCCATTATCAGCACCAGCAGCAACCGTTGCACTCGTCGCACCTAAGTAAAATAGTGAGATGTAAACAAACGCAAGACCAGCAGCAGCAATACAACCTGCATAGATCAGATATTTAGTAGTTGCAGAGCGCTCAGTAATGCCTTTACCGCGCAGTGCATCAACCATCAGCATACCAAACATCAATGACGCGAACGTATCCATTGTGTTGTAGCCTTCTAAGAAGCCTTTGGTCAGAGGCTGCGTTAGGTATTCACCGTGCGCGCCAATCATATCGCCCTGAGGATCAAGGAAGACAGCGACAGCAAGAATGATCAAACCAACGAACAATGCTGGTGTCAGTACTTTACCGATAAGATCGATCAAACGGCCTTGGAACCATGAGAACATCATCGCTGCGATAAAGAAGATCACTGAGAACGCTGTCAGATGCGTTTGTGACGCCTCAAGGAAGAAAGGTTTCACCGCCATCTCGTAAGCCACTAGGCCAGTACGAGGCGCTGCAAACGCAGGACCAATGATGATGAAAATCAGTGCAGCCATAAGAACTGCCGCTTTTTTCGGAAGATCTTGCGTCAAGTGATCCCAAGAACCACCAGCAACAGCAATAGCAACGATAGTAATAAGAGGTAGACCTACCGCTGTTAGCAAGAAACCAAACATAGCTGGCATTAAGTTTTCACCCGCTAACTGACCCGCTAGAGGTGGAAAGATAATATTGCCCGCACCTAAAAAGAACGCAAATAGCATAAAGCCTACTGCGATAATATCTGTTAGTTTTAACGTCTGCTTCACAGATAACCCTTGTCTTTTAATTAATGAATGTTGTGTATGCTTAGACCACTTTTTGTATACCTAAAGTCAATAAGTACACGTGGTTCAATCTATAAAATTTTCGCCGCATAATGACGAAAGACTCATCATTTGGCAACCTTTAAGAAAAAAACACCATATTAATTTAGTTTTCAAACTTAAAAGCAGTGGATATAACCAGATCCAAATAACAGACCAGTTCTTTATCTCGATCAATTAACAATACAATTTAATAACCAACAAAACAACAATCTATACAACTAATAAACAATAGAGCAATCTACTTAATTATTGAGCAAATATAAAACAATCATGAAGAACAAAAAACTGAAAACTAAAGGCTTCAATTTTAAGCAATTTTGTATTGAGGGCGGCGAGAGTGGTATGCCAGTCAGCACAGATGGGGTAATGCTTGGTGCTTGGATTCAAAGCCCTAACGACGCTAAAATTCTCGATATTGGCACTGGCACTGGCCTGCTTGCCCTGATGTGTGCTCAACGCTTTACAGAAGCTGAAATAACCGCGGTCGATATCGAATTAACAGCCGTTGCTGCCGCGCAAAAAAATATGGCCCAGTCTCCTTGGTCAGATCGTGTAAGTGTGCATCACACCGACATACTGCACTTTACGCCGACACATTCATTCCAACGCATCATTTGTAACCCGCCCTACTTCAACAGCGGCGAGCAATCGAAACACAGTCAACGTGCAACCGCGAGGCACACTGATACGCTAGGCCATAACGCATTGCTACAGCGTTGCTATCATTTGCTTGATGACGAAGGGAGAGCTAGTTTTGTTTTGCCAATCACCGAAGGCGAGCAGTTCATTGAGCTAGCATTAAACCAAGGTTGGTATCTATCGAGGATCTGTCGTGTGCAACCATCAGAAAAGAAACCAGTACACCGACTTTTATTTGAACTGTCAAAACGACCTTGCGATTTGCAGACGTCACATTTAATTATCCGTTCAAATGACGGCTATAGTGATGATTTCATCCAGTTAACCCGCGAGTTTTATCTTAAGATGTGAAATAACATGTGATCCTTATCACCAATCACTTTATAATGTGCGACCTTTTTGTATTCTATGCTGTTGTGGCGAACCATTAACCAAGCTTTGCTTGTGGAGAACTCATTGTGATCAGAACCTTTGCTGAACTTGATCTAGACCAAAACCTACTTGAAGCCATTGAAGAGATGGGTTACGAACGCCCAACAAAAATTCAGGCAGAAGCGATTCCACAAGCGTTGGACGGTCGTGACATTCTAGCGTCAGCGCCAACAGGAACTGGTAAAACGGCCGCCTTCGTCCTGCCAGCATTGCAATACTTGCAAGACTTCCCTCGTCGTAAGCCTGGGCCTGCGCGTATTTTGATCCTAACGCCTACTCGCGAACTGGCGATGCAAATTGCCGATCAAGCACGTGCTTTGGCAAAAAATACCAAACTCAACATTTTCACCATCACTGGTGGTGTTCAGTACCAAGAGCACGCCGACATCCTTGCAACAACACAAGACATTGTGGTTGCGACACCTGGCCGTTTAAAAGAATACATTGATGCAGAACGTTTTGATTGTCGTGCAATCGAATGGTTAATCCTTGATGAAGCAGACCGTATGCTAGATATGGGTTTTGCTCCTACTGTCGATCGCCTATCTAACGAATGTCGCTGGCGTAAGCAAACCCTTCTGTTCTCAGCAACGTTAGAAGGGAAAGGCGTAGAAGGCTTTACCGCTGATCTGTTGAATGATCCAGCAGAGATCGATGCAAAATCACCTCTGCGTGAGCGTAAGAAAATTGCTCAGTGGTATCACCGAGCTGATGATGCTGAACACAAACTAGAATTACTAAAACACATTATTACTCAGCAAGCTGAGCGCACTATCGTCTTTTTAAAGACTCGTGAGCGTTTGGCTGAGCTACGAGCGCAGCTTGAAAGTGCACAGATTCCATGTTCTTGGATTCAAGGTGAAATGCCGCAAGATCGTCGTAATAATGCGATTTCTCGCTTCCGCGATGGTACTGTGAACGTGCTGCTCGCGACGGACGTTGCTGCGCGCGGTATCGATCTTCCGGATGTATCACACGTTATCAACTACGACATGCCACGCACGGCTGATGTTTACCTTCATCGTATCGGCCGTACTGCTCGCGCAGGTAAGAAAGGTAACGCTATCTCAATCGTAGAAGCACACGACCAACCAATGATGGATCGCGTTGCACGTTACGTGAAAGAAGACATCAAAGAGCGTTTCGTGAAAGAGATGCGTCCTAAACACAAAAAGCCCGTGTTTAAGAAGAAAAAGAAAAAAGACGACAAGAAAAAAGTAGCGAAAAAGAAAACCGCTAAGAAGAAGTAATCTTGTTGGGGCCAAGTAGCTCAAGCTAGAAAATAACAAAGGGTTGGCAATGCCAACCCTTTTTTCGTTTGTGCTGATAGAGATTAACGTAGACTACGTCTCAATCAGCTTTATTTTTGCTCTTCGCGTTTAAATACTAACTCTGTTGGCGTCGATTCATCTTCCACAAAGTAGTAACCCGCCGTATCAAACTTAGTCAGGTCTGCAACGCTCTCAACACGGTTTTCAATGATGTAACGCGCCATCATACCGCGCGCTTTCTTCGCGTAAAAACTGATGACCTTGTATTGACCATTCTTACAATCTTTGAATACTGGCGTGATCACTTGCGCATCTAAATTCTTTGGCTTAACCGCTTTAAAGTATTCATTTGATGCAAGGTTGATAAGGACATTATCACCTTGAGCAGAAATCGCTTCGTTAAGCTTGTCCGTAATTACATTGCCCCAAAACTGGTACAAGTTCGTACCCTTGTCGTTTGCAAGCTTGGTACCCATTTCAAGACGGTATGGCTGCATCAAATCAAGTGGTTTTAGTAAACCATAAAGACCCGATAGCATACGCAGATGATCTTGAGCATATTCGAAGTCCGCTTCAGATAAACTTTCGGCGTCTAGCCCTGTGTAAACGTCACCTTTAAATGCAAGAATGGCTTGTCGTGAGTTTTCCGTGGTAAACGTTTCACTCCACTCTTGGAATCGGCCCACATTTAAATCGGCAATCTTGTCGCTCACTTTCATTAAAGAGGCAACATCAGCAGGAGTCAGTTTGCGGCAAACATCGATAAGCTCTTTTGAGTATTCGACCAACTCAGGTTGAGTAAATTTTTCTGTCGCTAACGGAGACTCGTAATCAAGAGTCTTCGCTGGAGAAACTACGATAAGCATGACTTTCCCTTCTCTAATTTTGTTTTTAATAGGGTACAAAAAAAGCCATGCATTGTCTGCATGGCTTTTTACATCGTACTAATAGCTTTCAACTATGAGTGATAGCTCACTTAGTCTTTTTTATCGTTGTACCAAATGCCTTCTTCAAGCTGAGATTTCAGCTCTGGGAAATCATTCGCATCAAATGTTGGCACTTTGCCTTCACCAAGCTGGCGATTGTAATCTTTGGCTAGTTTAATCACGATGCCAGATAGCAAGATGATCGCCACCAAGTTGACTATCGCCATCAGACCCATAGAGACATCAGCAAGCGACCATACGACTGGTAACGAAGCTAGTGCACCAAACATCACCATACCAAGAACAATAACGCGGAAAATGCTTAAGCCCGCTTTATGATTGTGCTCTAGGAAGATTAAGTTCGTTTCAGCGTACGAGTAGTTTGCAATGATTGAAGTAAACGCAAAGAAGAAGATTGCCACAGCAACAAAGATGCCGCCCCAATCGCCAACTTGTGAGCTCAATGCACGCTGAGTTAGCTCGATACCCGTCACTTCTGTTGCTTGACCGACATACTCACCAGACATCAGGATGATAGCCACTGTTGCAGAACAGATAACGATCGTATCCATGAACACGCCTAGCATCTGTACGTAACCTTGAGACGCTGGGTGTGGTGGGTAAGGTGTTGCTGAAGCTGCCGCGTTAGGTGCAGAACCCATACCTGCTTCATTCGAGAATAGACCGCGCTTGATACCGTTAATCATTGCCTGTGCAATTGCGTAGCCAAGACCACCTGCTGCTGCTTCTTGCAGACCAAATGCACTCTTAAAGATAAGCATCAATACATCAGGTAATTTCTCTAGGTTAGAGAACATGATGAACAGCGCTAGGGCTAGATAAAGTAGTGCCATGATCGGAACGATCATCTCAGCAACTCTTGCGATACGCTTGATGCCACCAAAAATAACAATTGCAGACAGTAAAACAACGGCAATACCGACATACAGGTTATTCCAACCAAATGCGTTGCTCATTGCATTGGCAATTGAGTTAGCTTGTACGGCGTTGAATACCAAACCAAAAGCGATGATTAGGAAAACTGAGAACAACACGCCCATCCAACGCATGCCCAGGCCTTTTTCCATGTAGTAGGCAGGGCCACCACGGTAGTTGCCATCATCATCTTTGGTTTTGTATAGCTGCGCCAGTGTGCTCTCAGCAAACGATGTTGCCATACCAAGCATTGCAATCAGCCACATCCAGAAGATCGCACCAGGACCACCCGCAGTCAATGCAACTGCAACGCCCGCCATGTTACCTGTACCAACACGTGCAGCAAGACTAGTACAAAGCGCTTGGAAAGAGGAAATACCAGCTTTGTCTGCTTTACGGCTGTTCTTAAGAACAGAGAACATGTGGCCGAAATGGCGGAACTGAATGAACCCTAATCGAACGGTGAAGTAAATACCAACACCAACAAGAAGATAAACCAGAATCGAGCCCCAGAGGAGATCGTTCATCAAATTGATTAAGTCTGTCATGTGTACCTCAAAGTGAGTTGCGCCAGTCTATGCGTCCTAGCCATCCACCAAATTGCCTGCTAAGTGTCAAAGTGTGCTTAGCTTTTTAAGTAATGTTTATGGGCAATCTAGAATCGTAAACGTCGCTTCATGCATCCATTTTACGTACCAGCGTATTTTTTGACGGGCGGATAATGCAACCTAGGAGCGCAAAAATCAATATGCAACAACAAGAATAACATTGTTATTTTTCACTATAAAGTCACCAAAAAATAACATAAATAGAAGACTTAATACTCAAACTGCGCAACATTTCAATTACCAAACGCCAACATAAATAATTATTCTTCATTAAATGGAATGGTAAACCGTATAAACAAGAACAAGCTAGTATTCACAAGGTGTTACATAAATTTACGCTAGTGACTTACCATCTAATTGAACACTATTTCATCAAACTGATTTTATGCAACTTTAACCTTTGCGCAGTGCACCCATTCATCAAATCGAATTAACATAGAAAATCTCTCTATTTAATCGTTTTCTTGAGATCGTTTGTGCATTTTTTATCCACATAGTTGCAATAAAAAGTGTGATTTTGAGAATATTTTTGCACGAAAATGTCATGCTACCGACACAAATGCGAAATATATCATGGTTATTCTCACGGCTATTGTGGTACTTAAAAAACTCCACAAGGACTGGTTACAACAGTTTAGCTTAAGAAAGGTAAAGGTGGCTTATGGAAGGCTTTCAACTAGATGACATTTTTAATCTGGATACTACCTCAACAACCAAATCTCGTGCCAAACCAGTAAAGCGAAAGTGGCGTGAAATAGAAGAGATGAACGACAGACGCAATTTGCTTAAAGAGCTGCGCGAACTTGATGTCTGTACCGATTATAACTTGGAAGACATTAAACTCTAATTCAAACAAAAGGCACCTTACGGGTGCCTTTTGTTTTTTGTTTACAGTGACCGTAAACACCGTGAGTTTATGTACCAAGGTTTAAGTATGAATACCATTATTACTCAATGAGAATCTTCCGTACTTTTTGCCGAGAAATATGCACACTAAATTTTCGGTTGATTCCCAATAAATAAGAAATGTATCTCACAAACCCGAGAGACGGCTTTCGCTCGCTCAGGTTTCATCATTCAGTCTTAAACATATTCAGTATCACTTTGACGAACACGTTCGGCCAACTGCTTATAACGATCAGCAATCGTGTCACCAAACACAGGGTCATCCTCACTGACGCTCCATAAGCTCTCGACATGCTGCCAATCTTCTGTGGTAAATAACTCTTCAATGAGAGGCAAAATTTTTCGCTCTTCTAGCTCCAAGTGGTGCCTTTGCGATTCTATGAAATCTTCTAGGTGAGCGACAAACATGTCTTGTGGCACAACAGCATCCTGAAGGATCATCTCTATCACGGATGAAAACTCTCTGGTTTTACTCGCTAACTCTAGATGTTCTTTCTCTAAATTTTCCATGGTTTGTTGCTTACCATAGTGTTCAAGAAAGTGGTGATAGAGGATATCTTCTTTCGGGTGGTGTACTTTCTCCGAATGATTAGAGAGGTAATCAACAATCTCGCTTACTAACGCATAGTTGATTACACGTTCTTTTTTTATCTCATTAAGCTTATGGCGCAGTATCGCCAACAGACGAACCATATAACCATGTTCGCGTCGAATTCTTTCGATCATCATAGCGTCTCTCCTTAACACCTACTTTTAGTAAGTGTACATGAGAAATTTACTATCAGCCTCGAGCGTGCTCAAAAAAACAGCGATCATAGCATCCATGATCGCTGTCTCTTCATTTATACCGTTAATGGCAAATGCCAGTTGATTGGTGCTTTTTCTTGTGATGTAAGTAACTGGTTTGCTTGAGAGAAATGCTTACAACCGAAAAAGCCTCGATGTGCAGAGAGTGGCGATGGGTGTGGGGCAGCTAACACATGGTGCTTATTGCGATCGATAAAACGACCTTTCTTCTGTGCATGTGACCCCCACAACAAGAACACTACACCTTCTTGATGCTGGTTAATGGCTTCAATCACTCGATCAGTAAACGTTTCCCAACCTGTCTTTGAATGTGAATGCGCTTTACCTTGCTCCACCGTTAATACCGTATTGAGTAACAATACGCCTTGTTCAGCCCAGCTTTGTAGAAAGCCATGTTGAGGAATTTGGAAACCCTCAATATCCTGCGCCAGTTCTTTGTACATATTCACCAAAGATGGTGGCGTTTTAATGCCAGGAAGTACAGAGAAACACAGGCCATGCGCCTGATTTGGGCCGTGGTATGGGTCTTGTCCTAGAATCACGACCTTAACGTCTTTGAACTCGGTAAAACGAAACGCGTTAAAGACATCTTTTGCGGGAGGAAAAATAGCTTTGCCTGCGGCGCGTTCGGCTTCAACAAAATTCAAGGTGTCTACAAAGTAGCTCTGCTTTTTCTCTTCGCCGATCACATCGTGCCAAGTGGGTGACTGATTCATGGAAAGTTCCTGTCCTAAATTTTGCTTCTATTCTAACGAGCGAAACTCAAACAAACAAAAACTTACCACGAACTTGAGACAAGCAATAAAAGACTAATGCTTCTGTGGCGTTCGAAAATGCCCCTGTCCGGTAATGTGACGATTAGGAATCGGTAAGCGAAGCACGCGACGAGTGAAAGCATAAGGAGTAAAAGAGAGTGGTCGAGACATGTTGGCATCCTTCTTTGCTAATTCAGAGATTGATGTTCAATGACTAAGAAAGAAAGGTGCCAACTTTGTGGTTACGCCATTAACTGGCAATGGCCGCTAAATGGAATTGACGCAACGTGTTGATCTCTTGCTGCCAAATATCTGGATCAATTGTTTCCAAAATCAGAGGGATACCATCAAAACGAGGGTCTTTCGCGATGTACTCAAAGCAATCCCACCCGATCTCTCCTTTACCTAGCGAATGGTGGCGATCTACTTTGCTGGCAAACTCTACTTTTGAATCATTTAGATGCATTGCTCTTAAATAGTGCATACCTACGATACGGTCGAACTCTGCAAAGGTGCGCTCGCAATCTTCTTTTGTACGCAAGTCATAACCAGCCGTAAAGGTATGGCAGGTATCAATACAAACGCCGACACGATCTTTATCTTCCACTTGCTCGATGATTTCAGCAAGGTGCTCAAACTTCCAGCCTAAGTTAGTGCCTTGACCTGCCGTATTCTCGATAACAGCGATCACATTCGGCACCGCTTTATGCGCAAGATTGATCGACTCGGCGATCGTTGCGAGGCACTCCTGTTCAGAGACTTTCTTTAGGTGACTACCCGGGTGGAAGTTAAGCAAAGTCAGCCCTAACTGATTACAACGCTCCATTTCATCAATAAATGCCGCGCGGGATTTATTCAGCTTTTCTTCTTCCGGCGCACCCAAGTTAATCAGATAAGAATCATGGGGAAGAATATGTTCTGCTCCGAAACCCAGCATTTTACAGTTCGCTTTAAACGCACTGATGGTTTTTGCTTCTAAAGGCTTCGCCACCCACTGGCGTTGGTTTTTTGTAAATAGTGCGAATGCATTCGCGCCAATTTCACGAGCTCTCAACGGAGCTTGATCGACCCCACCAGCAGCAGAGACATGTGCACCAATGAGTTTATTCCCAAGCTTGTTTTTCATGTTTGTCATTTAATCACTTTAGACTTTCAGTATTGCTACCTAAATACAGATAGTTGCGTTAACCAGTTTAAACTTTAATCTCAATTTGTAGTAAATTTACAACAAAACCAGTTATTAAATATTTTTTATATTATCAAATAAATTGTAATTAGTTTGTTTTCAAAGGTTTTATTGATTTAACTCAATAAAATCACCTTAATAAAAATGATGTTTTTGGTTGTTTTTTGACTTAAATCAATATTAAAATAGTGGATATTAGCTATATAATACTCAGCTCAACGAAAATTCGAAAATTAACACCAATAATCACCACGTAAGTGGTCTAGGAGATAGTGATGATCCAAGGTATCCAAATTACAAAAGCGGCAAACGACGACCTACTAAACTCTATCTGGCTATTAGATAGCGAAAAAAATGAAGCTCGTTGTGTTGCTGCAACTGCTGGCTACGAAGCAGACCAAGTTATCGCAATCAGCGACCTAGGTGAATACGAAAGCCGTGAAGTTGCAATCGAAACTGCTCCTCGTATCGAAGGCGGCCAACACCTAAACGTGAACGTGCTTAAACGCGAAACACTAGAAGATGCAGTTGCACATCCAGAGAAATACCCACAACTAACTATTCGTGTTTCTGGTTACGCAGTACGTTTTAACTCGCTAACTCCAGAGCAACAACGTGATGTAATCGCTCGTACTTTTACTGAGACTCTATAATCTCTCAGTAAACTAGCTCGCTAGAATTTAAAAAGCTTGGTCTGCAATGACCAAGCTTTTTTTGTTTCAGAATCCTTCTAAACCCTTTCTATAATGGAAAGCAACTCGCCTCTAAGGTGCATTTCTTTGCGAAGGATCTTTCTGAAACGCTTGCGCTAAAGAGGTTGGATCAAGCCTATCTCTTTGCAGTGACGCCCCTTCTGCCCACCAAATCATTTGATGCATAGTGCGATTCATATAGTTGTCCCACTGCGTCTGCTCCGACTCATCCGCAGCAACGCCCTGTTCATCAAAGACTTCTTGCGCTTTCGGAATGTGGATCATCGCAGAGACAGGTAGACATCCAAGTTCAGATAAGAAGGTACGCATAGAAACAGCAGCTCTAACACCACCCCATTGTCCGGCAGAATAGGTCACGATAGCACTCGGCTTGTAAGAAAACAGCGAACTGCCGAAATGGTTAAGCATGTTCGCCAAAGCAGGACTCATCGAATGGTTATATTCCGGGCTAACCATCACATACCCATCGGCCTGTTTGATTTTGTCTGCCAGCTCACTTAGGTGCTGCGGAACTTTAGAGCGGTGATAAGCAAACTCGGGCTTAAACACATCGCCAAAGTCGTAATTCAAAGGGTCGATGATTTCGACCGTATGTTGCGAATGTTGACTCGCGATGAGTTTTTCACACGCTTTACTGACTCGCATTCCTAAACGGGCTGGTCGTGGTGGCGTGCTGTTTCTCACTGAGCCAAGAAAAATCAAAAAATGCATGCTTCTCTTTTCATCTCATTTAGTTAAGTTCGTTTCTCAATAATAAAGAGAGTCAAAACTTACCGACAATAAAAAAGGTGAATGATTACTCATTCACCTCTCGTTATTTCTGTTTTTGATACTTACTATACTTTGAAGCTTACTGCACGCGGCGCAGTACTTGTTTCAATGCGTCAAAGTCTGCGTCGAGCTCTTCCGATAGCAGCTCCATCGCAGCGTGCTTCGCTAGTGGCGCAGGAAGCTCGATATCGGATTCTAGAATATCATCCACGACTTCTTTGAACTTCGCAGGGTGAGCAGTACATAGGAACAGACCGGTTTCACCGTCTTGCAATTGTTCTTCAAGAACGCGGTAAGCAATCGCACCGTGCGGTTCGCATAGATAGCCTAGAGCATGTAAGTCTTTCACTGACTGTGCGCTTTGCTCATCAGATACTGCACCTTTACCTAACGTCTCCAAGCCCCACTCTTTCACACGGCACAGCTCTTCGATACGAGGCCAGTTGTTTGGTTGGCTCACGTCCATCGCGTTCGATGTTGTTGCGACTGTTGGTTTTGGCTCCCACTTACCTGTTTCTAGGTAGCGAGGAACCGTGTCATTGGCATTAGTTGCAGCGATAAAGCGTTTGATAGGCAAGCCCAACGCTTTTGCCAATAGACCAGCAGTTAGGTTACCGAAGTTACCGCTTGGTACTGATACCACTAGGTTTTCACGCTCTTGCTTGCTCATTTGCGCAGCTGCTTCAAAGTAGTAACAGATTTGCGCCATCAAACGGCTGATGTTGATTGAGTTTGCAGAGTTCAGACCGATCTCTTCACGCAGTGCAGAATCATCAAAAGCTTGCTTAACCAGTGCCTGACACGCATCGAAGTCTCCATCGATCGCGACAGTATGGATGTTCTTACCAAGCGTACAGAATAGCTTCTCTTGCAGTGGGCTGATCTTACCTTTCGGGTAAAGAATCACAACGTTGATGTCTTCCATACCGTAGAAAGCATGCGCAACGGCTGCGCCAGTATCGCCGGAAGTTGCAGTCAGAATAGTGATCTTGCCGCCGTCCGAAACCGCAGCAAGAGATTGCGCCATAAAGCGACCACCAAAGTCTTTAAATGCAAGCGTTGGACCATGGAACAGTTCCAGTGCGTAAACACCATCTTTTACTTGGTTGATAGGCGCAGGGAATTGGAATGCAGCATCAACAAGAGCATTCACTTGCTCCTCTGTAAGTTCATCTCCAATTAACGCCGATAGAACCTTAGTGCTACGAGAGACAAAGTCTTCTGCAAGCAGCGCATCGATATCTTCAAATTTTGGTAATTCCGATGGGAAAAATAGACCTTGGTTACGGCCTAACCCTTGGCGAACGGCTTGGCCAAAGGAAACTTGTTCATCATTTTCTTTTATATTGTAAAGCTTCATAGCTCACTTCCTGTTACTTTCGAACCCTGCTTATCTAGACGACAAACGTGGACGAATCCTTCTTCGTTTTGTACGTAGTTTTGTTCTAACCAGCGAGCAACTCGCTCAGCGACATCTTTCTCTTTGCAAATACTGAACAGTGTCGGACCACTGCCAGAAATACCGGTTGCCAATGCACCCGCAGACGCTGCGTATTGACGTGCATTCGCAAAACCTGGAAGCAGTTTCTCACGATACGGTTCTGCGATCACGTCTTTGATCATTTTTGCAGCAAGTTCTGGCTGACCAGAATGACACGCATGAATAAAGCCCGCAAGGTGGCGACCATGAGCAATGATATCTTGTCGGCGGTATTGAGATGGTAGGATCTCACGCGCTTCCGCCGTTGATACCTTGATACCCGGATACGCCATCACCCAGTACCAATCATCAAAGCAAGGCACTTCTTGACTGATGATACCCAACTCTTCAAGCATCAGTTGCACACCACCAAGGTAACATGGCGCAACGTTGTCGTAGTGAATACCACCAGAGATCTTGCCTTCCATCTCTCCCATCAGCGCCAATAATTCTGTCTCGTTAAGTGGCTGTCCATGGAATCGGTTCAATGCATCTAATGCAGCAACGATAGAACATGCACTTGAGCCTAAACCAGAGCCAATTGGCATGTTCTTTTCTAGCGTCATCTCAAGTGGTTTTAGCTCAACGCCTTTTTTGTCTAACTCACGAGCAAACACGAGCCAACAGTCGTAGACGATGTTCTCTTTTGGTTCAGTTGGCAATTTCTCAACAAAATCACCCGCCGTTTTAAGGCTGAACGGGTCAGCCCCAGATTTCACCAATACACGGTCACCCAATAGTGTGCCATCCACTGGAGACACGGCAGCCCCCAGCACATCAAAGCCAACGCTTACATTACCAATTGATGCTGGGGCATAAACCACTACATCCATATCACTTGAACTCATTATTGTTATACCCCTAGTTTCCAACCTAAAGTACGCATCACGTCAGAAAATACACCCGCAGCCGTTACTTCGGTGCCTGCACCATAGCCACGTAACACTAGTGGGATTGGCTGATAATAACGGCTGTAAAATGCCAGTGCGTTTTCACCGTCCTTGATTTTATACATTGGATCGTTTTCATCCACCGCTGCGATGCTTACTGTGCACTTGCCCTCATTAATCTCACCAACGTAGCGCAGTACTTTGCCTTCTTCCGCTGCCTTTGCAGATAACTCTTTAAAGTAAGCGTCTGCTTCAGGTAAACGCGCCATAAATTCATCAACGCTACCAGAATCATCAAAGCCTGGTGGCAGAGCTTGATCAACCACAACGTCTTCTAGTTCTAGAGACATGCCTGCTTCACGAGCCAGGATCAGAAGCTTACGCGCGACATCCATACCAGAAAGATCATCACGAGGATCCGGTTCAGTAAAACCATTTTCTTTTGCGATATTAGTTGCTTCACTTAGGCTCATACCTTCATCTAACTTACCGAAGATGTATGACAGAGAGCCAGAAAGAATACCGCTAAAGCGCTCTAGCTCATCACCCGCTGAGATTAGGTTTTGCAGGTTTTCGATTACCGGTAGACCCGCCCCCACAGTTGTTTCGTACATCAGCTTGCGACGAGAGCTGCGCGCAACATCGCGAAGCTGATGGTAGTAAGCCATGCTTGCTGTGTTTGCTTTTTTATTTGGTGTAACGACATGGAAACCAGCTGCTAGGAAATCAGCGTATTGGTTCGCGATATCTTCACTTGATGTACAGTCAACCAATACTGGGTTGATGATGTGGTTACGTTGAACCAAAGAAATCAAACGCGCTAGGCTGAACTCTTCTGTCGCTGCCGACATACGATCACGCCAATGCTCGAGTGGCAGACCTTCACTATCAAGTAAAAGACCTTTGCTGTTTGCCAAGCCACACACGCGAATAACGATGCCTTTTTCCGCAAGCTTCGCCTGTTGACGCTCGATCTGATCCACCAGCTCACCACCAACGCCACCAATACCAACCACGAAGACGTCTAGGAAGTGCTTAGAGTTGAAGAGGTTTTCGTGACACGCTTTGATTGCTTCAGAGATTTTATCTTCAGGAATCACGGCTGAGATAGCACGCTCAGATGAGCCCTGTGCGATGGCTACAATGTTTACGTTCACTTCAGCAAGAGATGAGAAGAAGCGAGATGCAACACCGCGCGATGTACGCATGCCGTCACCAACCAACGTTATGATTGAAACATTATCAATAAACTCGACCGGCTCTAATAAGCTATCTTTCAGTTCCAACTCAAACGCATCGGCCAGTACTTGTTGCGCTTTTGCTTTATCTTCTGCCTCAATACAGAAGCTAATGCTGTACTCAGAAGAAGACTGAGTAATAAGAACAATAGACACACCAGCGGAAGACATTGCGCCAAATACGCGGCTTGCCATGCCAACCATACCCTTCATACCTGGGCCGGAGACGTTAACCATAGTTAGGTCGTTTAGCGTCGTGATACCTTTGATCGCCAGATTGTCTTCACCAGTGTCTTGCCCAATCAAAGTTCCTGCACCTTGTGGGTTAAAGCTGTTTTTGATCAGACATGGGATGTGGAACTGCGCGATAGGAGCAATGGTCTTCGGATGCAAAACGGAAGCACCGAAGTAAGAAAGCTCCATCGCTTCTTGGTAGCTAAGAGATTTAAGCAGGCGAGCATCTTCTACTAAACGAGGGTCACAGTTGTATACACCATCTACGTCAGTCCAGATCTCACAACAATCTGCGCGCAGACACGCCGCAAGAACCGCCGCTGAATAATCAGAGCCATTGCGACCAAGTGTTACCAATTCACCTTTCTCGTTACCTGCGGTAAAGCCAGGCATAATGTTCACATGGCCCAGAGGAAGAGGGTTTTGGCGGAAGTTTTGCGTTGAAACGTCTACATCAACCATGGCTTCAAGGTGATCACCTTTTGCGTATAGGTATTCAACTGGGTCGATAAGATGTGCTGGCTGGCCTTTGGCTTCTAACACCGCTTTCATCAATTGAATCGAAACGCGTTCGCCTTTGCTAATAATACGTGCATTAACATTGTTTGGGCACATGCCAAGAAGATTGATGCCATGAACGAATTGGCGTAATTGAGAGAGAGAAGTTTTCACTTGGTTATCGAAAGCTGAACCATCGATATTGGGTAGTACTGCTTGGATTTGAGTAAAGAGCGTTTTAAACGACTCCTCCAACTCTTTGATTTGTAGTTCTGCTTCACCATTGCGCAATGCGCCTTCAATGACCGCAACCAATTTGTTTGTTGTTTTACCAGGAGCGGAAAGAACAACCGCTACTTCTTCTTGTTGAGCGTTATTGGCAATAATGTCTGCCGCTCTCAAAAAGCGATCTGCATCAGCTAGTGATGATCCGCCAAACTTCAATACTCGCATCCCTTCCTCCGGTATATCTTCTTAAATTTGTCTAAATTCTGGATAAAAAAGCATAAAAAAAGGCCTGTATCTTGTTGGATACAGGCCTTTTTTGTGAATTTCTTTCGCTCAGCAGCCTGCCCCAACATGTGTCGTGTCGGTAATAATAATGGTCGTGGTCATTACTACTAGGCTGTTAGATGGCATAAATAAATATTCAACGTTAATTGTGTTTGCTTAACTCTACGTTTACCGAGTTTCTGATACATAGTCAACAAAAAATTGTTTGTTTTTCCATCTTTCAGAGATTTCTGCTAAGCAATGTCATTGATATTTATAGTTAATTACACATTATTGATCATTTGAAAATCTACAGTTAGTTTTTGTAAAGGACTTAACTATCATAACCAGTTCGGTTTTTTATCTAATAACTAGTCTAATCTTTGCCATAAAACGTACGATCAAATAATTCGAGAGGGTTGTGACACATAACAACAACTTAACTGTGACTTATGTTCATAGGATCGAATTATTTAGAAAATAGGTGAGCTAGCTTTCATATTCTATGCTTTAATAGTGAGAAGCTTTGGGCGCATACTAATAAAAAAGTTGACACAAGGAGTGGTGAACATGAAAAGATGGCTTTTTCTGTTGCTGTTTTTTGTGCCTGGTGTTTGTCTAGCCAACGAGCTTCCGCCGCTTCCAGGTAAAACATCCCCTTCTCCTCATAAACTATTCATTTCCAGCGACAGTTATCAGTCTGACAGTTTTGATGTTTGGAATATCGATACGGGTTACGCCTACGAACTTTTTGATTCGGTAGACGTTTATGTCGGTGCGCGAGTCAATAACTCTCCTACCCAAAATCAAAGTGGTTTTTTGAGTGGGATCAGCTATCACTTTAATGATCGTGTCACGCTGAAAAGTACAGTTCGCTCTTACAAGAACGAAACAGCGGAAGGTATTCGCCAAGACGACAGCAGCCTCGCGGCTGAAGTATCAAGTCGCGTAAAAATTACCGATAAACTGGATCTTCACGCGACTCTTGATTACCAAGATTGGCAACAAGGCTTTGAGGTTGGTTTAGGCTTTCGTTTTTAGAAGTCCAGCTTTTGCTTAGAAATCAATACACCGTTCCAGTCCGCGTAAACGTAGTGCTTAGGTTGAACGATTTGGTTTTGCATCGTTAAGGTTACGTTTACCTCTCCTATCCCGCGTTTCTCTGTTTTAAACGGGTTAGTTCCAAGAGCTTGAACGCCAATGTCCATTTGAGATATTTGTGCTACGTCGCGTATTGCACCATAGACAATGATACCTTCCCACCCATTTTCTATTCCGAGTATCGCTAATTGATCGCCGAGTAATGCTCTCTGACACGATCCATGTCCGTCAACAATCAATACTTTACCCGTTCCATCTTCGCCCAGTACTTCACGCACTTTCGAGTTATCGTGATAGCAGCGCACCGTAACGATTTCACCGTAAAAAGCGCTACGTTGACCAAAGTTCTGCAATGGTAAAGTAAGCAAGCTCACTTGGTCTTCAAATTGGTCACAAATATCGGGTGTAATGTCTCTCATATTTCCTCCGTGAATTTTCTCACCCAAGCGATGCTTCAGTGAGCAGTATCCTTTTCTATACCTTCTATACGAGCCGAGGTTTAATGGAGCCTAACGTATGAAAAACTTTCGGCTGCGAGCACGCAATAAGATAAAGTTGGTCATTAATGACGTAATAAATCGCGTTTTGTTGAAAGTCATTCGCCAATTCAACGGCTACCTCTGGCGACAACTCGACGGCAAAGCTTTCCTCATACCATGTAAAAGCGCTATCACCTACCGTGACAGGCGCGTAATTAACGTGCTGTAGCTGTTTTTCTAACGCGTGATTGTTTATGCTGTCCTCTTCTTTGGACCTCAAGTTACTGTATGGGTTCCAAGCGGTTATCACAGCATAGTTTGAAACACGCCACTCGGCTTCGAATCTGAAAAAAGATTCTGAATAAGCATTCCATAACGATGCGTCTATGTTCGTATTACTTTTTTCTATCATAAGTCTTAAACGATTAATAACAGTTACATTTCATCAATTGATATAAATCAACAAACTGAATGGAATTAACATTTGAGCATTGTTAGCATGCTGTTAACAATATAAAATCCGCTCAATATCTTAGGGTGTTTACGTTTCAGGCCCCACTGAAAGCAGGAAATGAAAGGTAAACAAGCCCTTTAGAATAAACGTCGCCATTGGATACTGGTGAGTTGGCAAAATTCCATGGAGGGCGGATAACTGAAAGAAGTGTTTTTTTGATCAACTTGATTTATTATCAAAATCACATTACCTGTATGTTATATTTTTGCCTAGAATTTATTCTATTAGCACAATTTTGTCACAAATTTAGGTACCGCCAATGCAAACCCCGCAGATTCTTATCGTTGAAGATGAGCAAGTAACTCGTAACACTCTTAAGAGTATTTTTGAAGCAGAGGGATACGCTGTTTTTGAAGCCAGTGACGGTGAAGAGATGCACCAAGTGTTGTCTGATAACTCAGTCAACTTGGTTATTATGGACATTAATCTTCCAGGCAAGAATGGCCTTCTATTAGCGCGTGAACTACGCGAGCAAGCGAACATTGCTTTAATGTTCCTGACAGGCCGTGACAATGAAGTAGACAAGATCCTAGGTCTTGAGATTGGTGCAGATGACTACATCACTAAACCATTCAACCCACGTGAACTAACTATTCGTGCACGTAACCTACTTAGTCGCTCAATGAGCTCTAACGCGGTGCAAGAAGAGAAGCGCTCGGTAGAAAAGTATGAATTCAACGGTTGGGTACTAGACATCAACAGCCGCTCTCTAGTAAGCCCTGCTGGTGATAGCTACAAGCTACCTCGCTCTGAGTTCCGCGCATTACTGCACTTCTGTGAGAACCCGGGTAAGATTCAAACTCGTGCAGATCTTCTTAAGAAGATGACTGGTCGTGAACTTAAGCCACACGACCGTACTGTAGACGTAACGATTCGTCGTATCCGTAAGCACTTTGAGTCTGTTTCAGGTACGCCAGAAATCATCGCCACTATCCACGGCGAAGGTTACCGCTTCTGTGGCGATCTAGAAGACTAGATTTACCCGCTAATATGCAAAGGGCTTGCTCATTGAGCAAGCCCTTTTTGTTTTAGGTCTAACGACTAATGCAACATCATTGCGGTTAATAAACCTTGTTAATCTTCACGTACTTTTCGACTAACCAACGCTGTTTACCCGCATCGTCTAGAAGCACTGCGATATCAACCGATTTTTCGGTGTTCACATCAATGTGAGACGAGAACGCCACCTCCCATCGGCTTTCACTGTGCGTTCGAGTATCTAAAGACGCACTGTCCACCAACCACTCTTTTTGCCCCTGTTTAATAATAAGAGCTTCTGCCGTTAGATTTGCAGGAAGTAACTGATCTCCTTCGAGGTAAAGTGCACCTTGAATACTTTGCTCTTCCACGTCCCCAATATTCGGCATGAGGTTCACCCATAAATTACTTTTGAGCTCAACATTAACCTCATTAATCGTAATCTGACTGTTTTGTTGCCAATTCACATTTGGAACGGAACTACAGCCTGCCATCAATGCCATGGCTAATGCCAATGGTGCGATTCTTTTCATGTTATTTCCTTTGTTCCAACCAACTTTTGAGGACTTGAATATCGTTTTGGTATTCATTTTTGATCTCTTCAACCCAGTCTGAAATGTTTTCCCACCATGCTGGCATATCGGGCGATTGCGCTTTTTGCGCCACACTTTGGATACGTTTCAGGCCAATTGAACCTGCAGCACCTTTGATTTTATGCGCTTCAGAAACAATCCCATCTTGATCTTTCGCTGTCATGTTCGAATCTAAGACATCGATATAGTCTGGCATCATATCTTCAAACATTTTTATGCTGTCGTAGACAGGTTTTGCACCAACAATGTCGACGTAAGACTCTAACATATCCATATCGAGCAAATGTGTCTCAATCACAGGAGAAGGCACTGGCTCTTCCACTGTTTCGGGACCGCTCACCACTTCCTTAGGTTGTTCTAACTGGTGAGCGAAGAATTTATCAATCACTGACTGAATAGCATTCACTGCCAGCGGCTTACTGATCGCATCATCCATGCCGTTATCTAAGTATTCACGACGATCTTTCATTACATTAGCAGTTAAGGCGACCAATGGAGGAAGATTGTTATAATGCTTGCGGTAATAATTGGCGACATCAAAGCCCGTCATATCAGGCAGTTGGATATCCAACAACGCTAAGTCGTATTTTTCTGGCACAAAGTTCACTAACGCTTCTTGGCCCGTCATTGCCACGGTGACAGAGTGCCCTAGGCTCTCTAGTAACGATTTAGCCACAGTTACGTTAAGCTCGATGTCTTCGACCATAAATATGTTGAGGCGCACATTGTCGCGTTTCGCATCAATGACTGGCTCAGCTAGTTCAACAATCGGAACGTGGATCGATACAGTAAAAGTGCTACCAAAGCCTTCCTCACTGGTAACCGTAATGTCACCATCCATCATATTGATCAGTTGCTTAGATACCGCCAAACCAATACCTGTACCGACCGCATGCAGGTTGTCCTTGCCTGATTTCACTTGGTAGTACATCGCAAAGATCTTATCTAGCTCTTCGTCTGGGATACCAATACCTGTGTCTTCCACTTCCATAATAATGGTCGCAAAATCGTCTTCGACATCCGCGCTCACTGTCATCACAACGCCACCTTCCTTGGTGAACTTCATTGCGTTGCTGACCAAGTTCCAAATCACCTGACGTAGACGGGTTGCATCCACTTCAATTGCTTTTGGCAAGTCGCTTAAACGTTCTAAGTCAAAGCGTAACCCTTTTTGTTCCGCCATCAGAGCTGAGATACTCTCAATCTCTGCGACGAAGTCTTCGAAGTTAAGTGGCGCAGGTAATAGTTCTAACTTACGGCGATCAAATTTATCCATATCGATAATATCGTTGAAGATGTTACCTAGCGTAATCGCACTCACATTGATGGTCTGCATGTGTTTACGCTGCTCTTCTGTCAACGGACTATCTAGAAGCATACGACTTAAGCCTACAATGCCATTCAGCGGCGTTCGCAGCTCATGACTGATGGTTGAGATGAAGGTAGTTTTGTCGCGGCTTGCTTTCTCTAACGACTCTTCATGGCGCTTACGTTCAGTGATATCACGACCGAACCCAACGAGACCAAGGTGGCGGCCATCTTTGCTGTAAAATGGCACTTTACGCAGCTCAAAGTAATGCTTGCGACCATCTGGGTATTCGAGCCATTGCTCGTAAGTAATTGCTTGATTATCGGCAAAAACCTTTTGGTCAGTATCAACGATATGCTCGGCGATTTCTTTGCTATACACATCCCAAGGGCTTAATCCGACTAACTGGTGCTCTTTCTTGCCCGTTAGCTCTTCCATCGCGCGGTTACAGCCAGAGAAAACACCATCCGCATTGCGGTAGTAAATTAAGTCTGGTGAGGCATCAATAAATGAACGCAGTAATGCGGTACGTTCTGCCAACTCTAATTGAGTACGTTCGCGTTGGAACACCTCATTTTCGAGGTCTTGCATCGCCTCTTCACGTGCTTCTTCCGCTTTAATACGCTCTTCAATTTCTTGGTTAAGCTTTTCAATGTTTTGTTGAAGTTGGTAATTCAGCTCTTGATCTCGCGAACGCATGTCCTTCAGTTTGGACACCAGCTTAGTTAAACGCTGGCGAGACTCTTCTAGTTGATCGACAACCACAGAGAGGAAGTAAACCGCCCAAGGGGTGATCAATAGACCAAAAAACACCGAACGGACAATGTCGATATCATCTACTCGCCCTTTGAGAGCTAAAGTAATCCCTACCTGCACCACAACAGCTAATGCCACCAGCGCAAGGGCTAGCAAAATAGAGAAGCGAACAATCCCCAGTTTGACTAGCAAGTCGACATAATACTGGGCGAGATTTTTCATGGGTTTCATTAACTACTCCATGGTGGTGGCTAGATAGCGCCATTCGATGATGAAAAACAGGTAAATGCACTCGACCTAACGCAATTTAGGTCTGTTTGATTAGTGAAAAACACACGGTGCGATCTGCTCTTGTGATACGAGATAAAAAGATAAACCAACGAGCGCACAGGCTTGTGTAAGTTTAACGTGTTTAATACGGTGATTTAAACAATCAGCTATCAACTTAGAGCAAGCGGTCACAAAGCGTTAGCAAGAACTGGGGTGAATACAAGTGCGATTACGTCCATCAGCTTTAGCTTGATATAACGCACTGTCAGCCATAGCGATGCCCATTTCGGGTTCATCACCATGCTGAGGAATGTAAGAGACCAGACCGATACTGACGGTAAGGCGTTCAGATGCTTCTGAACTGTCGTGTTCCATATCAAGCTGTAGAATTTTCTCATGAATACGCTGTGCTACGTTGCGCGCACCTTCCGTGGTGGTATTCGGCAAGATAAAACCAAACTCCTCGCCACCATAACGCGCAACACAATCCGAAGAACGATTGATGACTTGTGTAAACACGGTAGCAACACTGACTAACGCTTCATCACCTTGTTGGTGACCGTAACAGTCGTTGTAATCTTTGAAAAAGTCGATGTCACATAACATGATGGTGAGCGGCAGCTTTTCTCTAGCATGGTGGTACCACAATACCTGCAGTTGTTCATCGAAACGGCGTCGGTTCGATACTTGAGTTAAGCTATCCATAAAGCTCAATTTTTCTAACTCTAGGTTGGCTTTTTCCAACTTTTGTTCTGCAAGATAACGCTCAGAAATATCACGCGCCATGATCAGCACACCATTCGTTCCTGATGCTTTATCTTTAAAAGGCGATTTCACCACATCAAACCATGTACTTTTACCATCACTACTCACGACTTTATCTATGTATCGAACTGGCTCTAACTGGCGTAATGCTTCTAAGTCACTGTCTGCTAAGCGCGCGTACATCTCTTTAGGAATCACGTCTTGGAGGCGCTTACCTATCAAATCAGAAATTTTTGAAATTCCTAACGCCTTAACAAAAGGCTGATTACACGCTTGATAGACCATGTTCTCATTGAAAATACCAATAGAGTCCGGACTGGCATCCAGAATCGTTTGTAAGATAGTATCTCTTTGCGCTAGCGCCACCTCTGTATCTTTGCGACGCTCCATTTCATCTCGCAGATTCTGTTGCATCTTGTGCCATTCAGTCACGTCATGACTAATAGACAGCGTACCGATAAGCTCACCACTCGGCGAAACAAGAGAGTTTTGATTGACTTCCAGTAAGCAACTTCGACCTTGTGGATCCGTTGTCCATTTACGTTCGCTTTTTCTGGTCATCTCACCCAAGGTCTTGGATGCGCAAGCTTCTTCCCTTCGCCCTTGCCAGAATTGATCAAATGCTCGATTGGTCGTTAACAGATTGCCTTGGCGGTCTTGGGTACAAATCAGCTCTGAAAGTGAGTCTAATGCCGAACGTGCGATGATTAATTGTGCAAGTTCTTGTTGCTGCTCTTGGTGAGTGGCTTGATATGGCTGAGCATAAAGAATCCAAACTCGATGATTGCGCAATAAACTCTTTCTGCCTGACAGCTCCACTTTAATAGATTCACTATCAGATAGTCGCCAGTCAAAAGCCTGCTGACGAAAATGACGACTAGAGAAGCGATCGAGAAACTGCTCAAGCTCATGAATATCGAATAAAGCAGGATACAAATACCCCGTTCCCAAAGAGCGAATGCCTAATAACTGCATCGCAGCCTGGTTAGATAGCAAGAGCTGAGCATGGCTAGTATCCACCACTATGACTGGATAGGGAGAATCCGTTACTAGTTGCTTAAGTGACGTCTGAAAGTGCAAATAGATCAGTGCTAACGCGCACACGCCTGCGATTAACAACAAGACGACATAGCCATAACCGCCTTGACCACCCCAAAGCCAATTGAGTAACTGATCCATCGTTTAAACCTTCAAAGAACACTGGTTAAAATATATCAGTTATTTATTGAGCGATCTGCTATTAATTCCGGTTTAGTATAGATAAAGGTATTCCCCGTAAGACTCCCTTGAGCACCATGAGCACTGAGATCTCGACCAATTTCCGTCATCGCTAGCCAACGGTTTTCACACCACAGAGGCGATAATAACGTGGGCCTCCTGGCTGCTGATGAAACGCGATGATAAATCACATCTGGTGGTGTCATACGAATCATTTCACTGGCGATCGCAACATATTCTTCTAATTCAGGGGCTTCTAGCTTTCCAGCACGCCAAGCTTTCGCCATGGTGCTACCTTCGACAATATGCAAGCCATGTAACTTGATGCCATCCGTTCCCACGGCCAACACTTTTTGCAGCGTTTCAATATTTTCGGCGCGGGTTTCTTTGGGTAAACCCACAATTAAGTGAGTACAAACCTTGATTCCAAGTGTTCGCGCACGCTTAGTGATTTCGGCATAACACTCAAAGTCATGACCACGATTGATACGTTTTAGGGTGTCATTGTTGGCGGTTTGAAGACCTAGTTCTAGCCAAATTTCATAACCTTGCTGTACATAGCCCGACAGTAAATCCAATACCGCATCAGGGACGCAATCAGGACGCGTCCCCACACAAAGACCAACCATGTCTGCAGCCTTTAGTGCTTCCTCATACATGTTTTTGAGAACTTGTACCTCGGCATAGGTACTGGTGTAGGCCTGAAAATAAGCGAGATATTTCTTCGCTCTGTGAATTTCACCTGCGCGATCTTTTAACTGTTCGTGAATGCTTTTTATCTGGACTTCTTCATCTGCAAACGAAGCCACATTGCAAAATGTACATCCTCCCCGCCCAATCGTGCCATCGCGGTTAGGGCAACTAAATCCACCGTGCAATGTTAACTTATGAACCTTTTCACCGTATCGACGCTGAAGATCTTGGCCGATTGTATTGACCAACTCATGTAACTGCATAAATTCTCACCAACAATAAATCGTAATCAATCTCACTACGATCTGTGTAAATAAATTACATCCCTGCAAGAAAAAACACACAATATTAATCAATTCAAACACCCATTATGCGGGTCAAAATCAATAAACTTGCATAATTAAAGACAAAAATCGTTCATGTTGCGTAAATGTTAAACTAAAAATGCATAATTAAACGAAAAAATTGGGTCACAACGCCGAGTTTTTCATTGCATTCTGAAGTGACAAAATTGTAGGATACTTACACAACCCCGTTATTTTTGTGACTTTTATTACAAAGCACACTGCGGGATTTGTCGGTGTTATCCCACTCCTACCTATATAAATCACTAGATAGTGATAATAAATAAAGGGATACCACCAAGGATTGTTTTTCTCGCAAAACTTTTCCTGCGAGATACGGAAAGGAATCAAGACCGGTCAACCTAGATCGGTGGCGATAATAAATATAAAGGACAAGACGTAATCAATAGTCTAGGTAGTATTTGCTGCCCGGTACTTTTGCGTCGACATTGAACTGGAAGGATGTATCTATGGTAGATAGAGAGCAAAATCCACAGGGTCTGTACACTCCGGAACTGGAGCATGACGCTTGTGGTATCGGTTTTGTTGCTCACCTTAAAAACCGTAAATCTCATGAAGTAGTGACTCAAGCATTGGATATGCTGGCTCGCATGGAACACCGTGGTGGTCAAGGTTGTGACCCATGCAGCGGTGATGGTGCGGGTATCTTGCTACAAAAACCTCATGAATTCCTATTAGAAGAAGCCGTTAAGCTAGGCATTAAACTGCCTTCGTTTGAAAAGTATGGTGTTGGTGTCGTTCTTTTCCCGAAAGACGAATACAAACGCGAGCAATGCCGTGACATTCTAGAACGTAACGCACAACGTCTAGATCTTGAAGTTATCGGCTACCGCGTATTGCCAACCGATAACTCAATGATTGGTGCAGACCCACTAAGCACAGAGCCTCAGTTTGAGCATGTGTTTATCTCTGGTGGCCCTGGCATCACACCTGAAGAACTAGAACGCAAACTGTACGTGCTTCGTAACTACACTGTACGTGTTTGCCTAGAAAGCGTTTCGAACATTGGTGACGACTTCTACATTAACTCTATGTCTTACAAGACATTGGTGTACAAAGGTCAGTTAACGACCGAGCAAGTACCGCAGTACTTCCTTGATCTGCAAAACCCGACCATGGTGACTGCACTGGCACTGGTACACTCTCGTTTCTCTACCAATACCTTCCCGAAATGGCGTCTTGCACAGCCTTTCCGTTACATTGCCCACAACGGTGAAATCAATACAGTTCGCGGTAACTTGAACTGGATGAAAGCCCGTGAAGCAATCCTAGAATCAGACCTGTTCACTCAGGCTGAAATCGACATGCTTCTTCCAATCTGTCAGGAAGGCAGCTCGGATTCATCTAACTTTGACATGGCACTTGAGCTCCTAGTTCTGTCTGGTCGCAGCCTGCCACACGCATTGATGATGATGATTCCTGAAGCATGGCAAGAAAACAAAAACATGGATCCTAAACGTCGCGCGTTCTACCAATACCACGCGAACATCATGGAACCATGGGATGGCCCGGCTTCAGTATGTTTTACTGATGGTGTTCAAGTTGGTGCGACACTAGACCGTAACGGTTTGCGCCCTTCTCGCTACACCGTGACCAAAGACAACTTCCTAGTGATGGCATCTGAATCTGGTGTTGTGGATATAGAACCAGAGAACGTAGAGTTCCGCGGTCGTCTACAACCAGGTCGTATCTTCGTTGCAGATCTAGAGCAAGGTCGCATCATCTCCGATGAAGAAGTGAAAGACACCATCGCAACGGCACAGCCTTACGAGAAATGGGTAGAAGAAAACCTACTGAGCTTGAAGAAGCTGCCAGATGCGAGCAACCAGTTCAGCCAACCTTCTCCAGAACGTTTGCTACACCGCCAACAAGCTTTCGGTGTGAGCACTGAAGAAGTGAACGAAATCATCGTTCCAATGGCGAATGATGCGAAAGAGCCATTATCAGCAATGGGTGCCGACTGGCCTCTTGCGGTTCTATCTCATCAATCTCAGCATCTTTCAAACTACTTCAAGCAGCTGTTTGCACAGGTAACTAACCCACCGATCGACCCGATCCGTGAGCGTATGGTTATGTCGCTGAACACTTACTTGGGTAAAGACCAAAACCTTCTGACTGAAACACCACTTCACTGTCAGAAAGTAGAATTGGAATCACCTGTTCTAGCCAACTCAGAGCTTGAAAAGCTGCGTGCGATCGATAACGAGCACCTACAAGCGAAGACGCTGGATATCGTGTTCCAAGCCAATGAAGATCAAGGCAAGCTTGAGCGTGCACTAAAACGTATCTGCCAATACGCAGAAGACGCGGTTATCGATGGTTACTCAATCATCCTACTCACTGACCGTGCAGTGAATTCAAACCACGCGGCGATCCCAGCAATGCTGGCAGTTGGTGCGGTACACCACCACTTGATCCGTAAAGGTCTACGTGCGAAGTGTGACATCGTGGTTGAAACTGGTGACGCGCGTGAAACGCACCACTTTGCAACGCTACTTGGTTACGGTGCGAATGCGGTTAACCCTTACCTAGTGATTGAAACCATCATTGAACTTCAACGTACGAAGAAGTTGGATCCAGAAGCGAACCCTCGTGATCTGTTCAACAACTACCGTAAAGCGATTAATGGCGGTCTTCTGAAGATCTTCTCGAAGATGGGTATCTCTACGCTACAGTCATACCACGGCGCGCAAATCTTCGAAGCGTTGGGTATCCACAAATCAGTGGTAGACAAATACTTCACAGGTACAGTTTCTCGTATCCAAGGTCTCACCCTTGATGATATCGCCAAAGAAGTACTTATTCGTCACCGCATCGGTTACCCACAACGCGAAATCCCAATTCAAATGCTGGATGTTGGTGGTGTTTACCAATGGAAACAGCGTGGTGAGAAGCACCTATTCAACCCAGAAACCATTTCTCTACTGCAAGAGTCTACGCGCAACAAGAACTACGATCAGTTCAAGCAATACGCGACTGCAGTAGATAAGCAAGGTGACAACGCGGTAACTCTGCGTAGCCAACTTGAGTTCATTAAAAACCCAGCAGGCTCTATCTCTATCGATGAAGTCGAGCCAATTGAAAGCATCGTGAAACGCTTCGCGACAGGTGCAATGTCATTCGGTTCTATTTCTTACGAAGCACACTCCACACTGGCAGTTGCGATGAACCGTCTTGGCGCGAAATCGAACTCTGGTGAAGGTGGTGAAGACCCAATGCGTTTCGAGCGCAAAGAGAACGGCGATTGGGAACGCTCTGCAATCAAGCAGGTGGCTTCAGGTCGTTTCGGCGTAACCTCTTACTACCTAACTAACGCTGAAGAGCTGCAAATCAAAATGGCTCAAGGTGCGAAGCCAGGTGAAGGTGGTCAGCTACCAGGCGATAAAGTAGATGACTGGATCGGTGCAACGCGTCACTCGACTCCGGGCGTTGGCCTTATCTCGCCACCACCACACCACGATATCTACTCAATCGAAGATTTGGCTCAGCTTATCTACGACTTGAAGAACGCGAACCGCGCAGGCCGTGTAAACGTGAAGCTAGTATCAGAAGCAGGCGTAGGTACGATCGCTTCTGGTGTAGCGAAAGCGAAAGCGGACGTTGTACTAATCGCAGGTTTCGACGGCGGTACAGGTGCATCACCAATGTCTTCAATCCGCCATACCGGTCTTCCTTGGGAACTTGGCTTGGCAGAAACGCACCAAACGCTACTGAAGAACGGTCTACGTAACCGTATCGTGGTTCAAGCAGATGGTCAGATGAAGACACCTCGCGACCTTGCAGTGGCAACACTACTTGGTGCAGAAGAATGGGGCGTAGCAACCGCAGCATTAGTGGTTGAAGGTTGTATCATGATGCGTAAGTGTCATAAGAACACTTGTCCTGTTGGTATCGCGACTCAGAACAAGACGCTTCGCGAGCGCTTTGATGGCCGCGTAGAAGACGTCGTTACCTTCTTCCAATACATGGCACAAGGTCTACGTGAAATCATGGCTGAGCTTGGCTTCCGCACTATCGATGAAATGGTCGGTCAAGGTCAGAAACTGAAGATCCGCCAAGACATTTCTCACTGGAAATACAAGAACCTAGATCTGTCTCCTGTTCTCCACGTTGAGCAACCACGTGAAGCTGATGGTGTATTCAACCAAGCTCAGCAGAACCACAACCTAGAAGAAGTGCTAGACCGCAAGCTGATTCAAGCGGCGATTCCTGCACTCGAGAAAGGCGAAGCGGTGAATGCCGAGTTCCCTATCGTTAACACGGACCGCTCTGCAGGTACCATGTTGTCGAACGAAATCTCGAAAGTGTACAAAGATGCCGGTCTACCTCAGCCAATGAACGTGAAGTTCAAAGGTTCTGCGGGTCAGTCATTCGGTGCATTCCTCGCTAAGGGCGTGAAGTTTGAAGTGGAAGGCGACGCGAACGACTACTGGGGTAAAGGCTTATCTGGCGGTACCTTAGTACTTTACCCAGATGCGAAATCAAGCATTGTCGCGGAAGACAACATCGTGGTTGGTAACGTGTGTTTCTACGGTGCAACTTCGGGTGAGTCTTTCATTCGCGGTATGGCTGGTGAACGTTTCTGTGTTCGTAACTCAGGCGCGAAAGTAGTAGTAGAAGGCGTCGGTGACCACGGTTGTGAATACATGACGGGCGGTGCAGCCATCATCCTTGGTTCAACAGGTCGTAACTTTGCCGCAGGTATGAGTGGCGGCGTGGCTTACGTATGGGATAAATCAGGTGACTTTGAGTCAAAACTGAACCCAGAGCTAGTAGACCTAGATCCAATCGAGCAAGAAGACAGAGATCTATTACTCGACATGCTAACTAAGCATGTTCAATTCACAGGAAGTGAAGTCGCTCAGTCTTTCCTAGACAACTTTGAAGCAAGCCTAGCCTCTATGGTTAAGGTAATGCCGCGTGACTACAAAGCGGTTCTTCAAAAACGTAAAGCTGAAGCACAGTCTCAAGGAAACGAAACTCAAGTGGAGGCCGTATAATGGGTAAGCCTACTGGATTTTTAGAGCATGGTCGTGAACTACCACAGAAGATCGACCCAGCTGAACGCATCAAGAACAACAAAGAGTTCGTTCTGAACGAGGAGTTTGGTGACAAGATCAATACTCAGGCTTCTCGTTGTATGGATTGCGGTGTGCCGTTTTGTCATAACGGCTGCCCTATCGGTAACATCATCCCAGAGTTTAACGATGCGGTTTATCGTGATAGCTGGGAAGAAGCTTGGAACATTCTAAGCTCAACCAATAACTTCCCAGAGTTCACTGGTCGTGTTTGCCCTGCTCCGTGTGAAAGTGCTTGTGTACTTGGCATCAACCAAGATCCAATCACTATCTGTAATATCGAGAAAACCATCGTAGAAACGGCGTATCGTGAAGGGTACGCCAAACCAAAAACACCACGCTCTCGCACTGGCAAAACCGTTGCGATCATTGGTTCAGGTCCTGCTGGCCTTGCGGCAGCAGAGCAGCTAAACAGCGCTGGTCATACTGTGACGGTATTCGAGCGAGACGAGAAAGTGGGCGGTCTGCTACGTTTTGGTATCCCAGACTTTAAACTGAGCATGGAAGTCATTGATCGCAAGATCAATCTAATGGCAGAAGCTGGCATTGAGTTTAAAGTAAACCAACACGTCGGTGTTGATGTAAATGCTCAACAATTGCGTCAAGAGTTCGATGTGGTTCTACTAACCGGTGGCTCAACGGTTCCACGTGATTTGCCCGTTCCGGGTCGTGAACTAAAAGGCGTTCACTTCGCGATGGAATTCCTAGGTCAAAACAACCGTCGCGCCAATAACATGGACCTGAAAACGGAAGAAATTCACGCTGCGGGTAAACATGTTGTGGTTATCGGTGGTGGTGATACGGGTTCAGACTGTGTGGGAACATCAAACCGTCACGGCGCAGCAAGTGTAACTCAAGTGGAAATCATGCCGATTCCACCAGAAAAGCGTCCTGCCAATATGCCTTGGCCACAGTACCCGATGATCCTACGTACTTCGACCTCTCATGAAGAAGGTGTCGATCGTCACTGGAACATCCTAACTAAAGAGTTCATCGGTAACGACAAAGGTGAAGTTACTGGTCTTCGTTTGGCTGATATCGTTTGGGAAGAGGCGAAACCTGGCGAGCGTCCAGGCTTTAAAGAAGTTGAAGGCAGCGAGCGGGTGATTCCATGTGATATGGCATTCCTAGCGATGGGCTTCCTTCATCCTGAACCAACGGGCGTACTTGCTCAACTGGATATCGCGCTAGATGATCGTGGTAACGTAGCAACTCAAGGTTTTGCTACAAACCAAGAAGGTGTATTTGCTGCTGGTGATATGCGAACAGGCCAATCTTTGGTGGTTCGTTGTATCAATGAAGGCCGCGAATGTGCCCGTGCTATCGATGATTACCTAATGGGTGGCACAAACCTAGAAGCAAAAGCAGATTCACTGATGCTTTCTGCTTAACGAAGCAGTCATGCTTCGCTCTTTCAATTGCCTAATAGCCATCAGCAATATCGATGGCTATCGGTGAAGAAAGAAAACAATTCCTTCCAATCTTTCTATTTTGACCAGCATTTTATGCTGGTCTTTTTTATCTCCCACAGAATCAAATGTTACTTTTTTGTAACAATCAATTTTCTATCTATTTGAAATTATTAAACTATTTTAGCTTATTAAATGGTAAATCGTATATTCACGTGATGATCCACTAATAACTTGACCTTTTTTACAATAAGCTATAGCTTGTGAAGTTGATGAAAATAAAACACTCAAAAAATGTTAAATATTTCACAACTTTTACTGAATAATTATACATAAAGCTATAAAGATGACGCATAGTTAGTCATCGATATCAACGTAAGCAGTGTTGATATATCTGTCGGGATGACGGATAAGCAAAGGGAGAATTGCAATGGCTCTTTATGATCCAAGTCTTGAGAAAGACAACTGTGGATTTGGCTTGATCGCGCATATGGAAGGCGAACAAAGCCACAAGCTGGTACGTACAGCAATTTCTGCACTTGACCGCATGACTCACCGTGGTGGTATCGCCGCCGATGGTAAAACTGGTGATGGTTGTGGTCTTCTATTACAAAAGCCCGATTCCTATTTACGTCTTATTGCCGAAGAAAATGGTTTCAACCTTGGCAAGCAATACGCCGTAGGGATGATTTTCTTCAACCAAGATCCAGTCAAAGCTCAACTCGCTAAAGACATCGTCAACAAAGAACTGGCGCAAGAGACGCTAACTGTGGCTGGTTGGCGTGAAGTACCAACTAATTCAGAAGTACTCGGTCCAATTGCGGCCAACTCGCTTCCAAATATTCAGCAAGTCTTTATCTCTGCACCGGCAGGTTGGCGCGAGCGTGACATTGAACGTCGTCTCTACATCGCACGCCGTCGCATCGAGAAACAAATCACCGAAGATCCGGATTTCTACATCTGTAGCTTGTCGACTCAAGTTTTGGTGTACAAAGGCCTATGCATGCCTGCGGACTTACCGCGCTTTTATCTTGATCTTGCCGATCTACGTATGGAATCTGCTATCTGTCTGTTCCACCAGCGTTTCTCTACCAACACTCAACCGCGTTGGCCATTAGCTCAACCGTTCCGCTACCTTGCTCATAATGGTGAGATCAATACCATTGAAGGTAACCGACAATGGGCACGCGCTCGTGCTTATAAGTTCTCGTCACCACTGCTGCCTGACCTACAAACTGCAGCACCGTTTGTGAACGAGACAGGATCAGACTCGTCTAGCTTAGATAATATGCTAGATCTCTTTTTAGCTGGCGGCATGGATATCTTCCGTGCCATGCGTATGCTTGTGCCGCCAGCATGGCAAAACCACCCTGACATGGATCCGGATTTGCGTGCGTTTTACGATTTCAACTCCAAACACATGGAACCATGGGATGGTCCAGCAGGTATCGTACTGTCCGATGGTCGTTATGCTGCTTGTAACCTAGACCGAAACGGTCTGCGTCCAGCTCGTTATGTAATTACCAAAGACAAGTTGATCACTCTGGCATCTGAGGTAGGGATTTGGAATTACGCCCCAGATGAAGTTGCCAAAAAAGGTCGTGTAGGTCCGGGGGAATTGCTCGTCATCGACACTCGTAAAGGTAAGCTTTGGCAGTCTAGCGAGATCGATAATGACCTGAAATCTCGTCACCCTTATCGCGAATGGATGGAGAACAACGTTCGCAAACTAACACCGTTCTCTCAGCTGCCTGAAGATCAAGTAGGTGAGCGTAGCTTTGATGAAGACTTGCTTAAGACTTATCAAAAGCAGTTTGCCATGAGCAATGAAGAAGTCGATCAAGTATTGCGTGTCCTCGGTGATATGGGGCAAGAAGCCGTCGGTTCGATGGGTGATGACACCCCGATGGCGGTTCTTTCTTCGAAAGAGCGCTTGGTGACTGATTACTTCCGTCAGAAGTTCGCGCAGGTCACCAACCCACCAATCGATCCGCTGCGTGAGAAACACGTCATGTCGCTAGCGACCAGCATCGGCCAGGAGATGAATGTCTTCTGTGAAACCGATGGCCACGCGCATCGTGTAACCTTTGATTCTCCAGTACTGCTCTATTCAGACATGCAGCAACTACTAGAGCTGAGTGACGATCATTACCGTAATACCATTCTCGATATCAACTACGACCCACAACAAAAAGATCTTAAACAAGCCATTAATGATCTGTGTGAGCAAGCAGAGCAAGTCGTTCGTGAAGGCACGGTTTTAGTGGTGCTTTCGGACAGAGCCTTGGTCAAAGGTAAGTTGCCAATTCCGGCAGCAATGGCAGTCGGCGCCGTTCAAACTCGTCTGATTGACGCGAACTTGCGTTGCGATGCCAACATTGTTGTCGAAACCGCAACAGCCCGTGATCCACACCAATTTGCTGTCTTGCTTGGCTTTGGTGCTACTGCGGTTTACCCATACCTTGCTTATGAAGCGTTAGGTAAACTGATTGATGATAAAGCACTAGAGAAAGACTACCGCGATGTGATGCAAAACTACCAATACGGCATCAACAAAGGCCTGTATAAGATCATGTCGAAAATGGGGATCTCAACCATCGCCTCTTACCGCTGCTCACAACTGTTTGAAGCAGTTGGCTTGAGCCAAGATGTGGTCGATCTGTGTTTTAAAGGCGTCACAACTCGAATTGAAGGCGCGAATTTTGACGACTTCCAGCAAGATCTTACAAACTTATCTCGTAAAGCATGGGCGAAACGCAAATCGATTGATCATGGCGGCTTGTTAAAGTACGTCCATGGAGGTGAATATCATGCTTACAACCCGGATGTCGTCGGCACGCTGCAACAGGCCGTTAAATCTGGCGAAAGTAACGACTATCAGAGCTTTGCTAAGCAGGTAAACCAACGCCCTGTTGCCATGCTGCGTGACTTAATGTCGCTGAAAAAATCAGACTCACCGCTGCCACTTGAGCAAATAGAACCACGCACTGAACTGTTCAAACGCTTTGACTCAGCGGCAATGTCCATTGGCGCACTTAGCCCAGAAGCGCATGAAGCACTTGCAACGGCGATGAACCGTCTTGGTGGTTACTCTAACTCGGGTGAAGGCGGTGAAGATCCTCGCCGTTTCGGTACTGAGCGTAACTCACGTATCAAACAGATTGCTTCTGGCCGATTTGGTGTAACGCCGCATTACCTGACTAATGCGGATGTACTGCAAATCAAGGTGGCACAAGGTGCGAAACCGGGTGAAGGTGGACAGCTACCAGGACACAAAGTCACCGCAGAAATCGCAAAACTGCGTTATTCGGTACAAGGCGTGACTCTGATCTCCCCTCCTCCGCATCACGATATCTATTCGATTGAAGATTTGGCCCAGCTGATCTTCGACCTTAAACAAGTCAACCCGAATGCGCTGGTTTCGGTAAAACTCGTCTCCGAGCCAGGTGTCGGCACCATCGCAACGGGTGTAGCCAAGGCTTACGCTGATCTTATTACCATTTCGGGTTACGACGGTGGTACCGCAGCAAGCCCATTAACTTCGGTAAAATACGCTGGTAGCCCTTGGGAGTTGGGGTTGGCAGAGACACAACAAGCACTGGTTGCTAATGGTCTGCGTCATAAGATCCGCTTACAGGTAGACGGTGGTCTAAAGACTGGTTTAGACGTAGTTAAAGCCGCAATTTTAGGTGCAGAAAGCTTCGGTTTTGGTACTGCGCCAATGGTCGCTATGGGTTGTAAGTTCCTACGAATTTGTCACCTCAACAACTGTGCAACTGGGGTTGCGACTCAAGACGAGACACTGCGTAAAGAATACTTCAAAGGTCTACCAGAAATGGTGATGAATTACTTCATCGGCCTGGCAGACGAAGTGCGCGGATTACTCGCCGAACTTGGCGTTGAAAAGCTGACGGACTTGATTGGTCGTACCGATTTACTTGAGGCAGTAGAGGGATTTACAGCGAAACAGACCAAGCTGGATCTATCCAATATTCTAGAAGCTCCAGTATCACCTGAGGGCCATCCGCTATTTTGGACAGAGCCAAACAAACCGTTTGATAAAGCTGAGCTCAACCAAAAGATCGTTGATGATGCCATGCATGCGGTCGAAAACAGTCAATCGGCAAGTTTCTTCTACAATGTCATCAACACTGATCGTTCTGTTGGTGCACGCTTATCTGGCGAAATAGCAAAACGCTATGGCAACCAAGGGTTGGCGGCTTCCCCTATCAAAATCTATCTTGACGGCACCGCAGGCCAGTCCTTTGGTGTTTGGAACGCAGGTGGTGTAGAGCTTTACCTCACGGGCGATGCGAACGACTACGTGGGCAAAGGCATGGCGGGTGGTAAAGTGGTTATCAAACCTCACCTTGGCACTGCATTTAAGTGTAATGAAGCAACCATCATTGGTAACACCTGTCTGTACGGCGCGACCGGCGGTAAACTATTTGCAGCCGGTAAAGCAGGTGAGCGTTTCGGCGTACGAAACTCAGGTACGATAGCCGTCATTGAAGGTGCTGGCGATAACGCTTGTGAGTACATGACTGGCGGTATTGTTGCCATTCTTGGTGCGACAGGTGTGAACTTTGGCGCGGGTATGACTGGAGGCTTTGCCTATGTTCTGGATGAGAACCAAAGCTTTGAAGGTCGAGTTAATACTGAGTCTGTCGAAGCCATCTCATTGTCCGATCTTTACATCCACCAAGAACATTTGCGTGGCCTAATTGCGGAACACCTTGAAGAAACAGGGTCGAGTCATGCTGAAAATATTTTGGCGAACTTTGATGAATGGATTCCAAAGTTCTATTTGGTGAAACCACAAGCGGCAGATCTTCGCACGCTACTTGGTCACCAGAGCCGCAGTGCCGCAGAGCTGCGTGTTCAAGCACAGTAATCATGGAGGATGTTTGAATCATGAGCCAGAACGTTTATCAATTTATCGATGTGCAGCGTGTAGATCCTGCGAAAAAGCCTATCAAAGTTCGTAAGATCGAGTTCGTTGAAATCTATGAACCGTTCACTAAACAACAGGCGACTGCACAAGCGGATCGCTGCTTAGATTGTGGCAACCCATATTGTGAATGGAAATGCCCAGTCCACAACTACATCCCTCAATGGTTAAAACTTGCCAATGAAGGTCGTATTCTTGAAGCGGTTGAACTATCGCATCAAACCAACAGCCTACCGGAAGTATGTGGGCGCGTTTGTCCTCAAGACCGCCTATGTGAAGGTTCATGCACGCTTAATGATGACTTTGGTGCCGTCACCATCGGTAACATAGAAAAGTACATTACCGACAAAGCGTTTGAAATGGGCTGGAAGCCAGATATGTCCAAGGTGGAGTGGACCGATAAAAAGGTCGCAATCATTGGAGCAGGCCCAGCTGGCTTGGCTGCCGCAGATATCCTAGTGCGCAATGGCGTTAAGCCCGTCGTGTTTGACCGCTACCCTGAAATTGGAGGCCTTCTGACCTTCGGCATTCCTTCATTCAAGCTTGAAAAAGGCGTGATGGAAAACCGCCGCCGTGTGTTCACTGAAATGGGCGTCGAGTTCCGCATGAACATGGAAGTAGGCAAAGATGTCCAAATGCAAGAGCTACTTGATGAATACGATGCTGTTTTCTTGGGCGTTGGCACCTATAAATACATGCGTGCAGGTCTAGATAATGAAGATGCGCCGGGTGTGTATGACGCGCTGCCATTTTTAGTTTCGAACACCTACAAAGTCATGGATCTTGAGAGTAACCAACCCTTTATCGATATGGCAGGAAAGAAAGTCGTCGTACTGGGTGGTGGTGATACAGCAATGGACTGCGTTCGTACCTCAATTCGCCAAGGTGCCTCCAACGTAGTTTGTGCTTATCGTCGTGATGAGGCCAACATGCCGGGCTCTCGTCGCGAGGTAAAAAACGCAAAGGAAGAAGGCGTGAAGTTCATGTTCAACCTTCAACCTTTGGGAGTGGAAGTGGATGCGTCAGGCAAAGTCTCAGGGGTTAAAGTGGTTAAAACCGCCCTCGGTGAGCCTGATGAAGCAGGTCGTCGCCGTCCAGAGCCAGTAGAAGGCAGCGAGCATGTTCTACCTGCAGATGTCGTGATCATGGCGTTTGGTTTCCAGCCACACAAAATGGACTGGTTAGCTCCGTTTGATGTCGATTTGGATCAATGGGGTCGTATCAAAGCCCCTGCTAAGCAAGAGTTCCAATTCCAGACCAGCAACGAAAAGATCTTCGCGGGTGGCGATGCGGTACGAGGTTCTGATCTTGTTGTAACCGCAATTGATGAAGGACGAAAAGCGGCAGAAGGCATTCTCGATTACCTCGAAGTTTAATCACTGTTAACGTCTCAAAAAGGGTCCTGTTATTGGATCCTTTTTCTTTTGTATCCATATAATTAGAAACAAAATTATAAGAGTAAATACAATGAAAAAAGCCGCTCTCCTTTCCATTACTTTGCTCGGCTTAACCGCTTGTAGCCAAGGAGTCACAACCATGACGGATCGTTCTCAATCACCTTGTGGTGACAAACCAAACTGCGTCTCCACCCAAGACACGCGAGAAAAATACAACCTAACGCCATTTATCTTAGTTGATTCAGCGAACATCGACGCTATTGAGCAAGTTGCGCTTGAACTGCCAGGCGCGAAAACCGCGGTGAAAGAAAGCAACTACCTTCGTATCGAGTGCACATCTAAAATCATGCGCTTCGTGGATGACCTCGAACTAAAAATAGCAGGAGACCAACTGATTGTGCGCTCGGAATCTCGTGTGGGCTACTCTGACTTTGGCGTAAACAGAAAGCGCGCCGATCAATTACGACAAAAGCTCACTCAAGCTAAGCTCATCAAATAGAAAACTGCCAACGGGGAGTGCTATACTCTCGGCCAACTAAAATATTTACCTAAAGAGAGTGTTATGAAAGTTGGTATCATCGGTGCGATGGAACAAGAAGTGACCATCCTGAAGCAAGCAATTACAAACTGCAAAACTGTAAATAAAGCAGGTTGTACGTTTTTCTCTGGTCAAATTAACGATGTCGAAGTCGTCGTACTACAATCGGGCATCGGTAAAGTTGCAGCGGCAGTGGGCACGACAATCCTTCTTGATGAATACCAACCAGACGTTGTGATTAACACAGGCTCTGCTGGCGGTTTCGATTCAAGCTTAAACCTTGGCGATGTAGTTATCTCTACAGAAGTTCGTCATCACGATGCAGACGTAACCGCTTTTGGTTATGAAATTGGCCAAATGGCCGGTCAACCAGCTGCATTCAAAGCGGATGACAAGCTAATGGACTTAGCAGAAAAAGCCCTAGCACAAATGGAAAACACTCATGCGGTTCGCGGCCTAATTTGTACTGGCGATGCGTTTGTTTGTACTGCTGAGCGTCAAGAGTTTATTCGTAAACACTTTCCGTCTGTTATCGCTGTAGAAATGGAAGCATCTGCTATCGCTCAAACTTGTCACCAATTCAACACACCGTTTGTTGTTGTGCGTGCAATCTCTGATGTCGCTGATAAAGAATCACCAATGAGCTTTGATGAGTTTCTACCTCTAGCAGCAAAAAGCTCTTCCGAAATGGTATTCAAAATGCTGGAACTCATTAAGTAAACGACTCATTCATGGAAGAAGTTTTTCAGTCATTTTATGCCAACGGTGCGCTCCTTATAATGTGGGGCGCACTGCTCTTGCACCTTCTAGTGCCAATCCCCCATTCAGCGCACCCCATCACTTTATGGCGAAAGCTAGCAGAACAGCTAGCCAACAAAGTGAACAATAATCACAATTACTCACAGAGTGTAATCTCAGGCAGTCTTGCACTAGGCTTGATGCTGTTTCCTTGTTTGATATTACTGATTGCAGTAAAGCCATTTGTTTGGCAAATCCCTTTATATGAACTGGTTCTATTGATCCTTGCGCTAGACTGGCGCAACAGCGAAACGTTAACGAAACAGCTCGTAACTAGTATGTCTTCGGAAGACAAAGCTCTGTGTCGAGCATTACTGAGACCATACCTTAATCGCGATACTGGTAGCCTCTCGATCGTTGGCATAGGTAAAGCTGGCTCAGAAACCCTGATTATGGGATACAGCCGCAACGTGATCGGTGTGCTATTTTGGTACGCACTAACAGGTGGCATTGGTGCGTTAATGTATCGACTCACAACAGAATTAGCGCGAGTGTGGTCCCCTAGCCGACGCCAATATTTGCCGTTTGGTAAACCTGTGATTCAACTGGTTGCTACTCTGGATATTATTCCACTTCGTCTCTTTGCCATACTTTTAGCTGCCGGAAAGAATACAAGTAATGTGCTCTCTGGAATACAACAGCAAGCGAAATCTTGGTCCTTACCAGGACCTGGCTGGGTGTTATGTACTATCGGACACAAACTACAACTGTCTTTATGCGGCCCTGCTATCTATCAAGGTGTGCGTGCAGAGCGCGCAAAAATCGGTGGGCGCATTGCGCCATCGGCGATTCACCTTTCACAAATACATACGCTGCTCGTTTGGCGCGTCCTGGCTTGGATCGCAATCCAAAGTTTGCTTTTAGGAATAATTTATCAAGGATTATGATGAATAAATTATGCTTCGCATTAACGCTGTTTGTTTCGACAGCGACCTTCGCTCAACCCGCTCAACGCATTATAAGTTTAGCTCCACATGCCACCGAAATTGCCTTTGCAGCAGGGCTAGGAGACCAGCTTGTTGCTGTCAGCGAAATGAGCGATTATCCAGAACAGGCAAAGCAGCTAGAAAGAGTCTCAAATTATCAAGGAATTAAATTAGAGCGCATTATTGCTCTTCAACCGGACTTAGTGATTGCTTGGCCAGCCGGAAACCCCGCTAAAGAGTTGGAGAAAATTAAACAGTTCGGTATTCCTATCTATTACTCCACTACAGGTTCATTAGAAGATATCGCCAATAATATCGAGCAACTCAGCCAATACAGCGAAACTCCACAAGTAGGAAAAAAGGCCGCTGAAGATTTTAGAACGCAGCTGAGTACACTAAAAGAACAGTACAACACGAACGAGAAAGTTAGTTACTTTTATCAGTTGAGTGAAAAGCCTATCATCACTGTCGCTGGAAAGAACTGGCCAAGTGAAGTCTTTACTTTTTGCGGTGGTGAGAACATTTTCGCCGCATCTAGCGCGCCTTATCCTCAAGTTAGCATCGAGCAAGTCATTACTCGCCAGCCAGAGGTTATTTTTACTTCTCGTCACGCAATGAGTAACGATGGTATGTGGGCTGAGTGGAGTAATGAGCTTCTTGCCCTTAAAAACAAACACATCTGGTCCCTAAACTCTGATTGGATTAACCGTCCGACACCACGCACATTGAACGCGATCAAAGAAGTGTGTGAGCACTTTAAAAGCGTTCGTCAAAAACGCTAACGATTTCGTGGCAAATACCGTACAATTTCCGCCCATTTTTTCTCACACTATTTAAAGGTACTAAGTAACATGGACTCCATGCTGCTTTATATGATCGATTTGTTCGGTACCGCTGTTTTCGCTATCTCTGGCGTATTACTGGCGGGCCGTTTAAAAATGGATCCATTCGGCGTTATCGTGCTCGGCAGTGTGACTGCTATAGGTGGCGGAACAATCCGAGACATGGCGCTTGGTGCCACTCCCGTATTTTGGATAACAGATACGACTTACTTATGGGTGATATTTGTTACGTGTCTACTAACCATGCTTGTTATTCGAAGACCCAAGCGACTCTCATGGTGGGTATTACCCGTTTGTGATGCCATCGGTCTCGCTGTGTTTGTGGGAATAGGAGTAGAAAAGGCACTCGCCTACAATGCATCTGGGATGGTCGCGGTGATAATGGGGGTTATTACTGGCTGTGGCGGTGGCATTATACGAGACGTGCTGGCTCGCGAAGTTCCTATGGTATTAAGAAGTGAAGTCTATGCTACGGCATGTATTATTGGCGGCATCTTCCATACGATGGCGGTAAACATGGGTTATGACCACTCAACGGCTTTACTCGCTGGTGTAACCTCAACGCTCATTATACGTCTCGGTGCGATTCGTTGGCATCTATCCCTGCCAACTTTCGCCATTAACCGTTAAACACCAACAACATCACTCATCATGGAGTCGACCAAGTGTCGGCTCCTCTCATTTATGCTCATTTGATTCGCCAATTCTTGGGCAATTCGCTAAATTATCTCAACCATTCCTAACTTTCATTAATCATTATGTTGCTTGAAGGTATTGAAACGTTACTTGTCCTCAGTAAAGAAAAAACCATGAGCCGCACGGGCAGTCAACTCTATATTAGTCAATCTGCCGTGAGTAAACGTATTTCAAATCTAGAGAAGAAGTTAGGAAAAAAATTAATAGAGCCAAATGGTCGGCACATAAAGCTGACCTCCGATGGCCTTGCGCTCATCAACACGATCGAGCCAACGTTCAATGAGTTAAGAGGTCAGATCTATGATCAACAACAAATAGAAGATACTTCTTTGATCAAGATAGACTGCTCTGAAACCTTAGTCGCTGGATACCTCAGCATGATCATGGCAGAACACTTTGCCCATGATCAGTACATACGAATATCGACCAATCATACGCCACGCATTATTGAGAATGTGAAATCAGGCAAAGCTACATTGGGATTTTGCGCTGGCTATCTACCACCTCATCATGGATTAATGAGCCTTCACCTCGCCGATGAACCTTTCTCAATTGTCAGTCGACATTCACTTTCACAACTACCTAAAGCTATTTTGACCAATGACCTAACTAACCCTGCCAACACATATCAACAAGCTATTTTATCCAAACACGGAATCGAACCTTTGATGGAAATGGATTCGTATACTGCGGCAGCACAACTGGCTTTGGGAGGTATGGCTCCCGCTTTAATCCCTAAATCTATCCTAACGACACTTAATATCACACCTAAGTTCTGCTATGACTTTGAAGAGCTAGATCAGTTAGTTCGGCCAATACATATCTGCTTACGTCACAGCACATATCGTAGCGAGCGAGTTAAAGCACTGACAGAATCCATTGCTGATGTTGTTGCCAAAGAAGTTTCGTTGCCATAAGCATCGACATCACTATAACTAGAGGACGAATCCATTTTTGCCCTTTACTTACCACGACCTTCGCCCCTAACTGAGCACCAAGAAAACCGCCAACAGCCATAGTTAAGCCAAGCTTCCACACGGGCAACCCAGCTAAGATAAAAAAGAGTAGTGCCGCTATGTTTGACGTGAAATTGAGGATTTTGGTTCTAGCTGTGGCTTCGACCAAAGAAAAGTGACCTAGTGCAACAAAACAAACAGTAAAAATAGATCCAGTCCCAGGGCCAAAAAAGCCATCATAGAAGCCGATCCCGCCACCAATGCATAGCGCAAACATCGCTTCAGATAACTTTGGTTCTCCATCGATTTTTCGCGTACTTGGCGCGAGTAAAAAATAGAGGGAAATGGCTATCAAAAGAACAGGGATCAAACTGGTGAGTACGCTAGCATCAATAAACTGCACAGCCTCGGCACCGATTGCAGCACCTATAAAAGTGCAGAGTATCGCAAAACGCATTTCCTTTAAGCTGACAATACCGTTACGCACGAAATACCAGCTAGCAGAGAAACTGCCAAACGAACTTTGTAACTTATTGGTTGCTAGAGCTTGAGTCGGACTCAACCCCGCAGCCAAAAGCGCAGGGAGCGTAATGAGCCCTCCCCCACCAGCCATCGCATCAATAAAGCCTGCGGCAGTCGCAACCAAAAATAAGACCAACAAAATTTCAACCGTGATTTCCACTACACTTCCTTTTTGAAGAGGTATCAAAGAGGAAGAAACGGTAGCACTTATTCACAAAACTACCAATGGAAAGTCAAGACACCAATCTATTCCTAATTTTCATAGAATTAATGCTTAAACTTGACTCCAAACTTTTATATAAAATTTAGTTGTCAGAAAGAATTGAATCACTGTCACAAATCTATTCCTGATAATGAGATCAAACGCTTACCTTTAAATATAAAACTAGACGAATATGAAAGATCTGTTCAGCATGTAGAGTTTACATTGTCAGCGCTCAAGGCCCGATATCTGAGGAAAATACATGACTAGCAACTACCCTTTATCACGACATCAATCCTCAAAAAATAGTGGTAGTATAAGCACCTACCCACTTTATAAATCAAATCATCAACATCGAAATCAAGAAACCATTATCTTATCTATCGAGAGCTTCGATATCGTTGTCAAGAACAATGTAAAAGATAAAGCGAAATTAGAACGTTGGGAAAAGATAAAGGGAATGTTTGAAAATACAGCAAACTATTATGCTACAGGACAGGACTTAGTTTTTATAACCAACTTATCAAACTATTTGTACGGAAATAATAGCTCTGTTATCGTTAAAAATTATTCTGGAGCTCCACATATCATACTCACAGGCTCCCCTGCTATGCACTCAAAGCTTTCTGGATTAGGAAAATTTCTTCCCACTCCAACTGTGGCAAAGTTCGCTGTTGGACCAGAAGGGGCATTACAATCCATTAGAAGTGGGGGCATAATAACAATTATCTTAATATCCACATACAGAGTGATTGACTTTTTCCTCAATGACCGTCAAACCTTAGCCAAACTATTTGGTACTTTAGCTAGTGATATAATCACTATCGGGTTATCGTCAGCTGCAGCAGCTATATTTGTAAACTTTGCCGCAGCAGTGGGTGGCAGTGTTGTAACTTTAAGTGCTGGCCCATTATTAGGGGCTATTTTGATAAGCTCGGCTGTAGGTCTTTTATTGAATAGAGAAAATGATAAACGAGGTTTAACACAGAAGTTAATAGCCTCTATAGATATTTACTTAAAGCAAAGAGATATAGAAGCAAAGAGAAGAGCAAAAGAAGAATATAATGAGATTCAACGTAAAACTCAAAGTATGATTTTCTCGCAAGAAATACAGCGAGGTTTGTTACGATGAAAAAAGGGAGTTACGACCGAACGCAAGTGTTTTTTTATTTAATAATTTTATTAGCATCAGCAATATCACTGTTAATATATGGTTTTGATGGATTGTCAGACTTTTATCTTAACATCTATAATAATGAAAGTTATTCATCTTTTGATCAGGCTGATATTTTGATTATAGGCTCTAGTTTGATCTTATTTGAATGCTCTAGAATGTCCGTAAAAACATTAAAATCAAATAATTTCCTAACTAAAAGTGAGTTTAAAAGCTCTAGTAAGATATTCCTAACTATATCGGTAACTAGTTTTTTTCTTCTTTATCCCTCGCTACTAGCAGCAGATGTTTTTGCAAAAAGTAACGGATACTCTCTTGATACTGAAGAATCAACTTATAACTTAGTCTTAGAAAAAAGAACCTATCGAAGCACTCCATAGTTAGTATGTTTTTAAGCTCGACACTGCTTATTTTAACTTTTTCTAATTACCTATCTGCTTAAAGAGTTATGGTCGGCTTAATACCTCAGTCCTACAGCATTAATTTTGTTGCAGCAAGTGGTAGTACTATTTCTTCATCTTTGGGTACATCGCTTGCCATCATTAGCTTGATGATCTTCAAAAGCGAAGCATACCAATCGTTCCTAGCACACTTTAATGCTCTTCATTTTAGAAAAACCTCGATATAAAAAAGCCCGCTCAAATGAGCGGGCAATGAGGTTGTCATGTAAGCCCTGATTAATGAGCTTACTGATTTTTATCTGTTACGCGTCTAGACTCGCTTTCACTTTAGCGTGTAACTCTTGAACCGAAGTTACTGACGCTTTTGCGTCTGCAGTATGAGACATACATGTAGCGAACGCTGCATTCAGTGTCGTTGTGTAGTTCACTTTTTCTGCCAGTGCACCACGTCGTAGAACTTTCGAATCTTCAATCGCTTGACGACCAGCAGCCGTGTTTACGATGTAGGTGTATTCGTTGTTCTTGATGCGGTCAAGAATGTGTGGACGACCTTCGTGTACTTTGTTTACCAAACGTGGGTTAATACCCGCTTCGCCCAGAATTACAGCAGTACCGTGTGTCGCATCCAACTGGTAACCCAGTTTCACTAACTTAGAAGCTAGGTCAACAACACGCTCTTTATCACCTTCACGTACAGACAGTAGCGCACGACCACCTTCAGGATAAACCGCACCACAACCTAGCTCTGCTTTAGCGTAAGCTTCTGCGAACGTTGCACCCACACCCATTACTTCACCTGTTGAGCGCATTTCAGGGCCCAATAGAGGGTCAACACCAGGGAATTTGTTGAACGGCAGAACCACTTCTTTCACTGAGTAGTAAGGAGGGATAATCTCTTTAGTAAAGCCTTGTGACTCTAGAGATTGACCCGCCATTACACGTGCAGCGATTTTCGCTAGAGGAGCGCCTGTCGCTTTCGATACGAATGGTACCGTACGAGCAGCACGAGGGTTCACTTCAATTAGATAAACGTCGTTATCTTTCACAGCAAACTGCGTGTTCATCAAACCGCGTACACCGAGTTCGAATGCTAACTTCTCAACTTGCTCACGCATCTTGTCTTGAATTTCCTGACTTAGCGTGTACGCAGGCAGTGAACATGCAGAGTCACCAGAGTGAACACCCGCTTGTTCGATGTGCTCCATGATACCGCCGATAACGACGCGTTCACCGTCACAGATAGCATCAATATCAACTTCGGTTGCATCATCCAAGAAACGGTCTAGCAGAACTGGAGACTCGTTCGATACGCTTACTGCTTCGTTGAAGTAGCGACGCAGGTCTTGCTCGTCGTATACGATTTCCATCGCACGACCACCGAGTACATAAGATGGACGAACAACTAATGGGAAGCCAATTTCTTTCGATTTCTCAACCGCTTGCTCCATCGTTGTTACTGTCGCGTTTTCTGGCTGAAGTAGACCTAAACGGTCAACAGCGGCTTGGAAGCGTTCACGGTCTTCCGCACGGTCGATAGCATCTGGGCTAGTACCAATGATTGGCACACCAGCAGCTTCCAGAGCACGAGCCAGTTTAAGTGGCGTTTGACCACCGTACTGAACAATCACACCTTTTGGTTTTTCAACGCGAGCGATAGACAGTACATCTTCCAGAGTTACTGGCTCGAAGTACAGACGATCAGACGTATCGTAGTCAGTAGATACCGTTTCTGGGTTACAGTTAACCATAATGGTTTCGTAACCGTCTTCACGCAGCGCAAGTGATGCATGAACACAACAGTAATCGAATTCGATACCTTGGCCGATACGGTTTGGACCGCCACCAAGAACCATGATCTTATCTTTGTCTGTTGGGTTTGCTTCACATTCTTCATCGTAAGATGAGTACATGTAAGCCGTGTCAGAAGAAAACTCTGCTGCACATGTATCCACACGTTTGTAAACCGGATGAATATCAAACTGCTCACGAGCACGGCGAATTTCACTTTCAGCGACACCAAGCAATTTAGACAAGCGAGCATCAGAGAAGCCTTTGCGTTTCATCTGACGAAGCACTTCTTTGGTCAAACCTGCGTAGCCGCCCGCCTTGACTTGTTCTTCGAGTTTTACAATTTCTTCGATTTGAACCAGGAACCAGCGGTCGATTTGAGTCAAGTTGAACACACCGTCGACTGACATACCCGCTCGGAATGCATCGGCGATGTACCAGATACGCTCTGCACCTGCTTCTTTAAGTTCGTGACGAATCTTAGTCAGTGCATCTGGCGCTTCCAGATCGACCATCTCATCAAAACCAGTTGCGCCAACTTCTAGGCCACGCAGTGCTTTGTGAAGAGATTCTTGTTGGTTACGACCAATCGCCATTACCTCACCAACCGATTTCATCTGAGTTGTCAGACGATCGTTTGCACCAGCAAATTTCTCGAAGTTAAAGCGAGGGATCTTAGTTACGACGTAGTCGATAGTTGGTTCAAATGACGCAGGTGTTGCACCACCTGTGATGTCGTTTTGTAGTTCGTCTAGCGTAAAGCCAACAGCCAGTTTCGCGGCAATTTTCGCGATTGGGAAGCCTGTTGCTTTTGATGCTAGCGCAGAAGAGCGAGATACACGCGGGTTCATCTCGATGATGACCATACGACCATCTTTCGGGTTGATACCAAACTGTACGTTTGAACCACCTGTTTCAACACCAATCTCACGTAGAACGGCTAGCGATGCATTACGCATAAGCTGGTATTCTTTGTCAGTCAGTGTTTGTGCTGGAGCAACCGTGATTGAGTCACCTGTATGGATGCCCATTGGGTCAAAGTTCTCGATTGAACATACGATGATACAGTTGTCCGCTTTGTCACGAACGACTTCCATTTCGTACTCTTTCCAACCGATGAGTGACTCATCGATAAGAAGTTCGTTGGTCGGAGATAAGTCCAGACCGCGACGACAGATTTCTTCGAACTCTTCTTTGTTGTACGCGATACCACCACCAGTGCCACCCATGGTGAACGATGGACGAATGATACAAGGGAAGCCAACCATATCTAAAACTTTGTAAGCTTCTTCCATGCTCTTCGCTGTATCTGCGCGAGGACACTCAAGGCCGATAGACTTCATCGCTTTATCAAAACGAGAACGGTCTTCCGCTTTGTCGATTGCATCAGCCGTTGCACCAATCATCTCTACGCCAAACTCTGCGAGAACGCCGTGCTTCTCTAAATCTAACGCACAGTTAAGTGCTGTCTGACCACCCATGGTTGGCAGTACCGCGTCTGGGCGTTCTTTCTCGATGATCTTGCGAACAACTTCCCACTGGATTGGCTCGATGTATGTCGCATCTGCCATTTCAGGGTCAGTCATGATGGTCGCAGGGTTAGAGTTAACTAGGATAACTCGGTAGCCTTCTTCACGAAGAGCTTTACACGCTTGTGCGCCAGAGTAGTCAAACTCACATGCCTGACCGATAACAATCGGACCAGCACCAAGAATTAGAATACTTTGAATGTCAGTACGTTTTGGCATTATCTACTACTCCGAATTAAGCGCTGTGTTTTTTGATTAGTTCGATAAAGTGGTCAAATAGCGGTGCCGCGTCATGTGGACCTGGGCTCGCTTCTGGGTGACCTTGGAAGCTAAATGCTGGCTTGTCTGTGCGGTGGATACCTTGCAAAGAGCCATCAAATAGCGATACGTGAGTAGCACGTAAGTTTTCCGGTAACGTTGCTTCATCTGCCGCAAAGCCGTGGTTTTGCGAAGTGATCATCACAACGTTACGCTCTAAATCTTTTACTGGGTGGTTTGCACCGTGGTGACCAAACTTCATTTTCACCGTTTGCGCACCTGATGCTAGCGCCAGAATTTGGTGACCTAGACAAATACCAAAAATTGGCAAGCCTTTTTCTAGGAACACTTTGGTTGCTTCAATCGCGTAAGTACATGGTTCTGGGTCACCAGGGCCGTTCGATAAGAATACGCCATCTGGATTTAGTGCCAGAACTTCTTCCGCTGACGTTTCTGCAGGTACAACCGTTAAGCGGCAGCCGCGGTCAACCAACATTCGTAAGATGTTGCGTTTTGCGCCGAAGTCGTAAGCGACAACGTGGTATGGCAGCTCGCTGTCATCTTTCGCCTCTGGAAGTCCACCTTCAAGCGTCCACGAACCTTGCTTCCATTGATACGCTTCTTTTGTTGTAACTTCTTTCGCAAGGTCCATTCCTTTTAAGCCTGGGAATTCTTTTGCTTTCGCTAGTGCCAAAGCTTCGTCTAGGTTGTTGCCCGCAACAATACAGCCGTTTTGAGCACCTTTTTCACGCAGGATACGAGTGAGCTTACGAGTATCGATATCAGCGATGCCAACGATATTTTGCGACTTAAGATAATCAGAGAGGGATTGTTCGTTACGGAAGTTAGAAGCGATTAGAGGAAGATCGCGAATCACAAGGCCTTGTGCATGAATGGAAGAGGATTCTTCATCTTCGGAAGTGGTTCCGGTATTGCCAATGTGAGGATAAGTGAGAGTGACGATTTGCTGAGAATAGGAAGGATCAGTGAGGATTTCTTGATACCCCGTCATCGAGGTATTAAAAACGACTTCACCAACGGAAAGACCATCTGCCCCTATGGACACTCCGCGGAACACTGTCCCATCTTCTAGGACCAACAGTGCTAATTTACCCAAGACAACCTCCAGAATAAAAATGCAAAAAAAATAAATCAAACTGCAAACATGCCTTCCTTTACCTATAAAATCTACATAAATAGGTATTTCAGACAAATTGGCGGTATTCTAAAGTTGGACTCGAAACCTGTCAACCTACAATCAAAAATAAATGATTAATTTCTAGCGAGTAAGGTCATTTTGAATCAGTAAGGCCCAAAAAGATAACTTTTACATGCTATTACATAGAGAGGCATAGAGGTTTAATGAATTTTACAAATTTGAACTTTTTAGAGATCACAAAAAAGTATGAGTTTTTCACGCAAACGTTCACCCAACAGAAAAGACATTAGTTTTTAGACATCAAAACTAAAAACACCCACAAAATAACCAAAACAACAACAAAAGTAAGCACCAAAATACTTTCTGTTAGAATCATTTCATTTACAAATAATTCTATAGATATAAAAAAGCCGGCTACCGCCGGCGAATAATTATGTATTTAGAGTTCATTCAATCCCAAAACATCTGTCATGGTATAAAAGCCCGCTGGTTTGGCACTCAACCAAACAGCGGCCTTGACGGCGCCATTAGCAAACGTCATACGATCGGTCGCTTTGTGCGTTATCTCCACTCGTTCCCCGATATCAGCAAACATGGCTGTGTGCTCACCGACAATATCGCCAGCGCGAATTGTAGCAAAGCCGATCTCATCTTTAGTACGTTCACCTGTGATACCTTCTCGCGCATAGACAGCTACATCATTCAGCTTGTTGCCCATCGCACCAGCAATGGCTTCGCCCATCCCGATAGCGGTACCAGAAGGAGCATCAACTTTATGACGATGATGTGCTTCGACAATCTCAACATCACAGTAGCCGCCCATCACTTTGGCTGCTTTCTCAAGAAGCTTAAATACTAGGTTCACACCAACAGAGTAGTTAGGAGCCATGACAACAGGCACTTGCTTAGCGGCTTCGTCAATCAGTTCACGCTCTGCATCACTGAAACCAGTCGTCCCAATCACAATACTCTTTCCATGCTTCTTACACAGTTCAAGATTCGCCAACGTACTTACTGGGGCAGTAAAATCGATGATTACATCAAAATTATCGACGTCTTTAGCAAGATCATCCGTTAAGAACACATCGAATTTGCCTTCACCACAAAGTTCACCGATATCGACACCGACAAGTGAGGACTCAGGTCGTTCTGATCCCGCGCTCACTGTCGCCTCTGGATTAAGGTGTGAAGCTTTAACCAAATTACGGCCCATTCGGCCTGCTGCTCCTGCGATTGCAATACGAACCATTGCGCTTTCTCTCCTTCTCTGGATAACGAGGTTTGCTCTCGTTCTCTCGTTTCGCTTAATCTGTTTAAACTAACAACATACCGTGGTTACCACAAGCAAGTTCATCAGGCTTAAGCGAACTCTTTTACGACACGCTCCAAGATAGGCACGTTCGCTTCAGGAAAGGCATAGTTACCCAATTCTCTTATCTCGACCCAGCGACCTTCTTGACCTTCTCGGCCGTAAGGCTCATTACTGAACTTAGATACCGTAATAAAATCAAACTTAAGTGATTTGTCTGGATAGTCATATTCCAAATGCTCGAAAAGGGCTTGCTCAGTAACTTCAATTCCTACTTCTTCTTCAAGTTCTCTTGCTAGAGCATGTTCAATACTTTCTCCTGACTCGACTTTCCCACCGGGAAACTCCCAAAACCCGCCCTTATGCTTGTCGTCTGGACGCTTTGTAATAAAAATTTTTGATTTGTCTTGGTTAAAAATAATAGCCGCGACTATGTGAATTCTTTTCATAGGGGTTCCTAACTCTCAAGCCGTTACACTTCAACGGTCTTTGAATCTCTAAAACTATCCGATGCTATCAAAACTTATGAAATTCGACAGCCACAGAATTTGCTTAAAAAAAGAGCCGCCTAGGCGACTCTTTAAAAAATTATCTGACTAATACGTTAGTCGATTTTGCCGTGGCACTGTTTATACTTCTTACCACTACCACAAGGGCAAGGCTCATTGCGACCTACTTTACGTTCATCACGTACCATTGGCTGACTTGAACCTTCTTCAGATTCTTCACCTTCAGAAAGAGGGTTTTGTGCTGCTGCGTGTTGCGCTTGAGCACGACGAGCGGCCTCTTCAGCTTGCGCACGACGTTGCTCTTCCATACGTTCAACTTCTTCTTGTTGCTGAACTCGAACGCGAGATAGAACAGTAATCACATCAGTTTTCAGCGCTTCTAGTAGACCTTCAAACAGTTCAAACGATTCACGCTTGTATTCCTGTTTCGGGTTCTTCTGCGCATAGCCGCGTAAGTGAATACCCTGACGCAAGTGATCCATTGCTGCCAAGTGCTCTTTCCAAAGCGTATCCAGAGTTTGAAGCATAACCGATTTCTCGAAGTTACGAAGCACTTGGGCACCCACCACTTCCTCTTTCTCTTTGTACACTTCAACGGCTAGATTGATGATCTTCTCGCGTAGCGCCTCTTCGTAAAGCTTATCGTCTTCTTCAAGCCATTGCTTCACTGGTGCATCAAGATCGAAGTCTGCTTTCAAGCGCTCTTGCAGACCTTCAACGTCCCACATATCTTCTAGTGATTGTGGCGGGATGTACTCATCAATAACCGCTGTTAGCACATCTTCACGGTTTTGCTCGATCATACCGCTGATGTCTTCAACGTTCATCAATTCGTCGCGCAGCTCGTAGACAACCTTACGCTGATCGTTCGCCACATCATCGTATTCTAGTAGCTGCTTCCGGATATCAAAGTTACGACCTTCCACTTTGCGCTGTGCTTTTTCAATTGAGCGAGAAAGCATTTTCGATTCAATAGCTTCACCTTCTTCCATACCACTTTGAATAAGGCTCGCCATACGATCAGAAGTGAAAATACGTAACAAAGAGTCTTCCATAGATAGGTAGAAGCGCGATGAACCCGCATCACCTTGACGACCAGAACGACCACGTAGCTGGTTATCAATACGGCGAGATTCGTGGCGCTCAGTACCAATGATGTGTAGACCACCAGCATCTAATACTTGATCATGTACCACTTTCCACTCTGCTTTAATCGCATCGATTTGTTCTTGAGTTGGGTTCGCCAAAGCTTCCACTTTTGATTGCCAACTACCGCCAAGCACAATATCCGTACCACGACCGGCCATGTTGGTCGCGATAGTTACCGCACCAGGCATACCCGCTTCAGCGACAATTTCCGCTTCCTTCTCATGGAATTTTGCATTCAGTACGTTGTGTTTGATCTTAGCCTTCTTCAATGCGTTAGAAAGAAGTTCTGATTTTTCAATCGATACGGTACCAACCAATGTTGGCTGACCTTTCGCAACGCGCTCTTTGATATCTTCAATGATTGCAGCAAACTTCTCAGCTTCGGTACGGTACACCACATCCGGCATATCGTTACGAATCATAGGTTTGTTGGTTGGGATAACCACCGTTTCCAAGCCATAAATAGATTGGAACTCAAACGCTTCAGTATCCGCAGTACCTGTCATACCAGACAGTTTTTCGTATAAGCGGAAGTAGTTCTGGAAGGTAATCGAAGCCAAAGTTTGGTTTTCGTTTTGAATCTTAACGCCTTCTTTCGCTTCTACTGCTTGGTGAAGACCTTCAGACCAACGACGACCTGGCATTGTACGACCAGTATGTTCATCAACAATTACTACTTCACCTTCGTCAGTAACGATGTAATCAACGTTGCGCTCAAACAACACATGAGCACGCAAAGCGGCATTCACGTGATGTAACATGCTGATGTTAGTCGGAGAGTAAAGTGTGTCACCCTCTTCCATAAGACCATTTTTCACCAACAGTTCTTCAACGTACTCTTGGCCCGTTTCTGTGAGGTATACTTGCTTTGATTTCTCATCAACAGTGTAGTGACCATCACCACGATATTCTTCAGAGTCTTCTTTGTCTTGCTTTTTAAGATGCGGGATCAAAAGGTTGATTCGGGTGTATAGCTCAGAGCTATCTTCAGCAGGACCAGAAATGATTAAAGGGGTACGAGCTTCATCAATTAGGATTGAGTCCACCTCATCGACAACTGCAAAGAAGCGTTCACGTTGTACGCGATCTTCGCTACGGAAAGCCATATTGTCACGAAGGTAGTCAAAACCAAATTCATTGTTCGTTCCGTACAAGATGTCAGCTTGGTACGCTTCTTTTTTCTCTTGAGGAGGCATGTTTGGCACGTTTACGCCAACAGTCATACCTAAAAATTCAAATAGAGGGCGGTTTGTCTCTGCATCACGTTTAGCTAGATAATCGTTCACTGTTACAATATGAACGCCTTTACCAGCTAGGGCATTTAGGTAAGCAGGGAGCGTTGCCGTCAGCGTTTTACCTTCACCCGTACGCATTTCAGCGATTTGACCCGCATTTAGAACCATACCACCGATAAGCTGGACGTCGAAGTGGCGCATACCGTAGACACGCTTAGATGCTTCACGAACCGTAGCAAAAGCTTCTGGAAGTAGTTTATCAAGAGTTTCACCCTTCTCTAGGCGCTCACGGAATTCAACCGTCTTTGCTTTTAACTCTTCGTCACTTAGAGCTTCGAATGTTGGCTCAAAGTTATTAATTTCTTTTACAATTTTTCTAAGGCGGCGCAGTGTTCGGTCGTTGCGACTGCCAATCACTTTTGTCAGTAGCTTAGTTATCATTTTTCGTGAATCTCTCTTTATTCAGACCGTTCCCGATCTACTCATAATGCCTTCAGTCTCTGCCAGTTTGGAACTAAGAATACTGAGATAAATCATTTATCAAAGATATTGAGTTCAAACATCCATATTTCAAGGCTAAGTTTTGAAACAATGTGGCTTAGTGTAAGGATTTTTAATCGATACAACCATAAATAGACGTATTTGTTTGAAGCACTCTGAAGTTTTTACTTAAAGTGGTGACTGATTAGCCGATATTGCATACCGCAATATGTGTAATCCATCCAGAGCAAACTTTGCTTTTTACCTTGCTACATTGTAAAACTGAAGCTAAAGACGTTAATGTAAACTATACCTTGATAGAAAGCTGCTCTAGAATAGCTATATCTCAACAAAATTAGATTTTACCTATGCGTGATCACCGTCCAACCTCGACTGAAGATGTTATTGCTGAGTCACAGTTCAAGCAGATTCAAGAACATGCTGGAGAAATCTTACAGCTTAACCAAGCTTTGCAAGAGGTCTTACCCATGGGGACGGCCGATCATTGCCGAGTAGCGAATGTTCGTAACGGCCATCTATTGATCGATGTCTCTAGTGCCGCGATCAAAATGAAGATCGATTACGATCGCCTCATGATCCTAAATAAACTTCGTACTCAAGGCTTTGCCAAGCTGATGAGCGTTGAAGTGAGGATCAATCCTTCACTATATAGAAACCGCTTTCAACAAGACGACAGACCTAAGCGTCCACCACTAACAGAATCTGCAGCAAAGTCATTAATGACGATTGCCGACATGGCGCCACCTAAAATTCAAGAGCGTTTAAAACGATTAGCCGATATGGCAGAAAAGGAAGATCGTAAGTGAACGTTATTTCAATATGCTGAAAGCTTGAATGTTATTGATAAGTCGAAGATTAAAGCCAAATAGCAAAAAACCAGGCACAAACCTGGTTTTTTATTAATTCTAATGCCAAGTATTTACGCAAGCACCATATTTGGTTCTGCGAATGCTACTGGTGAGCCGACTTCTTCTTCGAATGTAGTCCACTCCCACGCTTCCTGATCTGCAAGAACAGCACGTAACAGTTGGTTATTTAAACCGTGGCCAGATTTAAAGGCACGGAATTCACCAATGATTGGATGGCCACACATGTAAAGGTCACCAATCGCATCCAACACTTTGTGAGTCACAAACTCATTTTCAAAGCGTAGACCTTCTTCATTAAGAATACGGTAATCATCCAAAACGATAGCATTATCAAAACTACCACCCAAAACTAGGTTTTGAGATTGTAGATATTCGATATCACGCATAAAGCCAAACGTACGTGCTCGAGAAATCTCACGAACAAAGCCTTTTGACGAGAAATCAAACAGCAAACGTTGCTCGTCTGATTCAATCGCTGGGTGATTAAACTCAATTTCGAAGTCCATACGGAAGCCGTTAAATGGTACAAATTCTGCCCATTTATCACCATCTTCAAAACGAACTGGCTTTTTGATGCGGATGAAGCGTTTTGGCGCATTTTGCGTTTCGATACCTGCTTGTTGTAGCAAGTATACAAATGGGCTTGCACTACCATCCATGATCGGAATTTCAGGTGCGTCTACTTCGACAACAATGTTATCGATGCCCATACCAGCAAGTGCCGCATTCAAGTGCTCAACAGTTGAAATACGCACACCTTCATCGTTTACCAATGCAGTACAAAGCATGGTGTCACGAACCGAAGCTGGATCAGCTGGAAAATCTACAGGTGGATTTACATCTGTACGACGGTAAATGATACCTGTATTTGCAGCAGCCGGGCGCAGAGTAAGTGTGACTTTACGACCAGAGTGGAGACCCACACCAGTTGTTTTCACTATTTCTTTCAGAGTACGTTGTCTGATCATCTGCTTGCCTCTCAAAAATTTGCTACAAAACACGGCCGTCTGTAACGTCGACCGTGAATGCTACCATAATTTTGAGCCATGTCAAATTTATGGGTTAAAGATTAATCAGCCTGACGACGCAAAAATGCCGGTATATCTAAATAACCACTTTCCTTTTCTTGCTTTGGAGCCGCAGAACTTTGGCTCGACGAAGCTGGAGAAGAAGGAGCAGTGTTTGTCGGCTGAGGAGTTACCTGTGGCTTCTCTTGCACTTGATTATTTTGCAAGGTCTGTGCCGGTTTTTCTTCAGCTTGCGTTGCCGCTGCTTGTTGCTGTGGTTGAGCTTGCGGCGTCGGTGCCACTTTAGCTTTACCACCCGCAACTAGCGTGATATCTGGCTTTTTCTCATTACCAATACCTGTCGCTACAACTGTTACGCGGATTTCGTCAGTCATATCAGGGTCTAGAGAAGTACCGATAACAACAGTCGCATTGTCAGAAGCGAATGCCTTCACTGTATTACCAACCGTCTCAAACTCGTCAAGACGCATATCCAGACCAGCAGTAATATTGACAAGAACACCACGAGCGCCCGCTAGATCGATGTCTTCCAGAAGTGGGCTAGAAATTGCCATTTCAGCCGCTTCTTCAGCACGGTCTTCACCTTTGGCGATGCCGCTACCCATCATTGCGTGACCCATTTCAGACATTACAGTTCTTACGTCTGCAAAGTCGACGTTGATCATGCCAGGGCGAGTAATTAGCTCAGCAATACCTTGAACGGCATTCTTAAGAACATCGTTAGCGCTTGCAAAAGCTTCTAGTAGTGTTACACCACGACCAAGTACTTTAAGTAGCTTTTCGTTTGGAATCGTGATCAAAGAGTCAACATGCTTAGAGAGCTCATCGATACCTTGCTCAGCAAATGCCAAACGCTTTTTACCTTCAAAACTAAACGGTTTAGTTACTACCGCTACTGTTAGAATGCCAAGCTCTTTAGCCACTTCAGCAATAACAGGCGCTGCACCAGTACCGGTACCGCCACCCATACCAGCTGCGATAAACACCATATCGGCGCCAGTCAGGGAATCTTTAATTCGATCTCTGTCTTCGAGAGCTGCGTCACGGCCAACCTGTGGATTAGCACCTGCACCCAGACCTTTAGTGATATCACCACCGATCTGAATAACATTGCCAACGCTTGTCTTACGAAGTGCTTGCGCATCAGTGTTGACGCTGATGAATTCCACACCTTCGATGGATTCACGCACCATGTGTTCAACGGCGTTACCACCGCCGCCACCAACCCCAACGACCTTGATTACTGCATCGTCAGACATTTCCATCATCGGTTCAAACATGTGTTGTCTCCGTTTATCCTGCAACTCAGGTTAAAACTCTTTTTGTATCCAGTTACGCAATTTATCGAAAAAGCCAGTTACAGATGAGCGTTTAGGTTCATTATAATCGCTATCGTCGCTAGACTGCATGTCTCTTGCGTAATGAAGTAATCCAACTGCCGTAGAATGGTACGGCTCTTTTACATAGTCAGTTAATCCGCTGACTTCGAGCGGTTTGCCGACCCTTACTTGATTGCGGAATACGCGTTCCGCACATTCTACCACTCCGTCCATTTGCGCAGCACCGCCGGTGAGTACAACTCCCGCAGCCAGATGGTGCTTGATACCCTCTTCGCGCAATTTTGCTTGTACAGAGTCGATAGTTTGGTTAACCAGTCCCATAAGCTCAGAGTAGCGTGGCTCAATCACTTCTGACAACGTTTGACGTTGCAGGCTACGTGATGGTCGTCCACCTACGCTTGGTACATTAACCGTGTCATCCTTACTGACCAGTTCACTCAAAGCACAGCCATATTTGACTTTTATTTCTTCAGCATCGCTCACTGGCGTACCAAAAGCAAAAGCAATATCACTGGTTACAGCATTTCCTGCGTACGAAAATACTTCTGTGTGACGTAACGCACCGCCAGTCCAGATGGCCACATCCATCGTGCCGGCGCCAATATCAACCACACAAACTCCAAGCTCTCTTTCATCCTCGGTGATTACTGCATTACTAGCAGCAAGCCCAGAAAATACGAGTTGTTCTACTTTAAGGCCGCAGCGTTCTACCGCCTTAATAATATTGCGTGCCATGTCATTATGGCATGAGATAAGGTGGACACTCACTTCCATTCTTACCCCAGATAAACCAAGCGGATTTTTGATTCCTTCTTGGTAATCAATGGTGAACTCCTGCGGGATCACATGAAGAATTCGCTGTTCATCACCGATTTTAATCGATTTTGCGGTATGGATAGCGCGATCCATGTCTTCTTGAGACACCTCTTCATCAGAAATCGTGCCCATACCTTTTTCAATTCGGCTTGCGATATGCTTACCAGACAACGAAATGAAGACTCGGCTGATCTGGCACTCTGCCATTAATTCAGCTTGATCAATTGCACGTTGTACTGATTTTACAACCGACTCCAAATCATTCACGCCACCTTTATCCATGCCGCGTGAGGGGCTACTACCTGCGCCAATAATATTAATTTGACCGTCTGGTAAAACCTCACCCACTAGAGCCGATACGGTTGCAGTGCCTATATCAAGACCAACAATAATGTTGTCATCAGCGGCCTTAGTCATCTGTACTCTCTTCTAACTCTTGTTCAGGAAACCAACCAACTGCGGCTCCTGTATCGTACCTAAGATCGATATAACTGATTCTTTGCGTGTCACTGCCAAGCTTGTTATAGAGCTTAAAAAAGCGCTCTATACGCTCAAGAAGAGACTCTTTACCGAGCTCTAATCGAATACCGTTATCAAGGATGATTTGCCAAGCTCGTCGCTCGTTTAATACCAGAGACGATATCGCTAAACCCAATTGCTGAAACTTAGGACTCAAATCACGGTAAGTCTGTAAGACTTCCGGTCCGCTATCTTTGGGTCCGTACAGCTTCACTTTTTCTTCTTGCAACAGAGCAACATCTCCATCAAAAACGAACCCGTTTTTATCTAACAGTTCGTTGCCATTCCAAATGGCTTCTGGTTGATGCTCCGTCAAAAAAACTTTTACTGTATCCGGCCACTGCTTTCGGATTGCGGCATGCGCTACCCATGGCAGAGCTTCGACACTTTGCTGTAATACATCAATATCCTGAGACATAAATGTACCGATGTGATCAATTCGACTAAATGCAGCCTGCACATCGTCAGCTTGGACATACTCCAGTTTCCCCTGAAGTACTATTTTGGAGAGAGGTAACCTTTGGTCATCCCACATCCAACTGATCGCCGCGTACAAAACAGAACTAATTAAAGTCACAACCACAACGAAAAATAACGCACCCAAGATTTTTTCTTGGCGACCACGGTTGTTACCCGTGTTTGGTCGCTCGTCATTCAGTGCAATATTCAACAACGTCTTCGTTTCCTGACTTTTGTCGTGTACTTTTTACCCATATAATTACGCAGAGGTAAAAGTCTTGACTTTAACCTTGGGATTATACTGAGCTCTTGTAAACTATCAAACACTGATAGCAATAAATCACAATGATATTGACGCAAAATCGAGATCTGAGTCTTTATCTGTCCTTCGCGTCAACAATATGTGTCAGCCAAGCATCTTGTTTATATTCAATTTAAGACCTGCCAGCTGTTTCGCCACTTTACCAATATCACCCGCACCTTGCGTTAAGATTAGGTCGCCGTCTTGTATAACGTTAGCTAAAACTGAAGGTAATTGCTCGATTTCTGGAACAAAAATCGGATCTACCTTGCCTCGGCTGCGAATTGTGCGACATAAAGCGCGCCCATCAGCCCCTGCAATCGGCTTTTCACCCGCTGCGTAAACATCCAGCATGATCAATACATCTACCTGTTCAAGCACATTCGCGAAATCATCGTATAAATCACGAGTACGGCTATAACGGTGCGGTTGGAAAATCATCACCAAACGCTTGTCTTGCCAACCACTGCGTGCTGCATTAATGGTTACATCCACTTCTGTGGGATGATGGCCGTAATCATCAACAAGCATTGCATGGCCGTTGCCAGTATCAAACTCGCCAAGGTGATCAAAACGTCTTCCCGTACCTTGCGTACCAGCCATTGCCTTTAGGATCGCATCGTCTTCAATGTCATCTTCAGTAGCAACCGCAATCGCAGCAGACGCATTCAATGCATTGTGACGACCTGGAATATTCAGCGTGATATCTAAGTTAGCTCGCCCTTTACGTACTACCGTAAATTTGCCTTGCTGCCCCTCTTGACGATAATCTTCAATACGTACGTCGGCATCTTCAGAAAAACCGTAAGTTATCACTTGACGACTAATACGTGGGATTAACTCTCGAACCACAGGATCGTCAATGCAAACAATTGCTTGGCCGTAAAACGGTAGATTATGAAGGAAATCGATGAAGGTTTGCTTTAAGGTTTCAAAGTCACCACCATAGGTATCCATATGATCGGCTTCGATATTGGTAACAATGCTCACCATTGGTTGCAAGTGCAGGAATGACGCGTCACTTTCATCTGCCTCTGCAATTAGAATACGACTCGAGCCTAGACGCGCATTTGTACCTGCGCTTTTCACCAAACCGCCATTCACAAACGTTGGATCAAGACCGGCTTCAGAATAGATTTGAGTAACAAGAGCGGTCGTCGTGGTTTTACCGTGTGTACCCGCAACGGCAATACCGTGACGGAATCGCATCAATTCAGCCAACATCTCTGCGCGGCGTACAATAGGGATGCGTAATTCACGTGCCGCCATCACTTCTGGGTTTTCTTCGTTGATCGCCGTTGACACAACAACCACACTGGCTTTTTCTACATTACTGGCTTGATGACCAATAAATACCGTCGCACCTTTTGATACCAAACGCTCTGTCACAGCGTTCTCTGATAGATCAGAACCTGTGATTTGGTAGCCTTCGTTCAACAGCACTTCTGCAATGCCGCTCATGCCCGCACCACCAATACCGATGAAGTGGATGGATTTCACGCGGCGCATCTCTGGCACCATTGCGCGAATCTGAGCTAAGTCTTGTGTATGTTGGATTGTCATCAATTCTATTCTCAATAATTCGGTTAACGCTTTTCGGTCAAAGCGACAATGGCTTGTGCGACAACTCGGTCAGCATTCAATTTTGCAGCGCCACGCGCTTGCTCAGCCATTGTAAGTAAAGCTTGGCGATCCAATTGTTGGATCTGCTGAGTCAGAGACTCAACGGTTAAATCTGGTTGTTCAATCATTTTCGCCGCGCCGCAATCCACCAAGTGGTCTGCATTAAGTGCTTGCTGGCGGTCTTTGTGCATGAATGGAACAAAAATAGCGCCTACACCTGCCGCCGAGACTTCAGAAACGGTTAACGCTCCAGAGCGACAAACTAAAAGGTCAGCCCATGCGTAAGCTTCTGCAACGTCATCAATGAATTCCATTACTTCTGCATTTACCAGACCTTTAGCTTGGTATGCTGCATTCACTTCTTCGGCAGCACCTTTGCCCGCTTGATGACGAATACAGTAATCTTCGCCCAATTTCGACATCACGTCTGGCAGAGTTTGGTTAAGAATACGTGCGCCTTGGCTGCCACCCATCACCAAAATGCGAATTGGACCTTGGCGCTCTTGCATGCGCTCAGTTGGCGCTGCTAATTGAGTCACGTCTTCACGAACTGGGTTCCCAACCACTTCGGCATTTGGAAAAGCGCCTGGGAAAGCCTGAAAAACCTTCTTAGCGATTTTCGATAACCATTGGTTCGTTAAACCTGCTACTGCATTTTGTTCATGCAGAACAACAGGAATGCCACTCATCCAAGCGGCAATACCGCCCGGGCCGCTAACATAACCGCCCATACCAAGCACTGCGTCTGGCTGCCAGCGTTTCATGTGAGCACGAGCCTGCATAATGGCATTGATAATTTGAAATGGTGCTGCAAGAAGACGTTTAACGCCTTGACCTCGTAACCCTTTCACTTTGATAAAGTCGATTTCAATGCCATGTTTTGGCACCAAATCCGCTTCCATTCGATCCGCCGTACCTAACCAACGGATCTCCCAACCTTGCTCTTGAAGCTGTTTTGCTACCGCCAAACCTGGGAATACGTGACCGCCAGTACCACCAGCCATCACCATCAAACGTTTATTTTGTTTCATTAGCTTGTTGTTCTGATTGTTGTTGCTCGCGTTTCAAGCGGCATTCGTAATCGATACGCAGTAGTATGGACACTGCGACGGACATAATTATTAGACTAGAACCACCATAACTGATGAGTGGAAGTGTTAAACCTTTAGTTGGAACAATACCGGCGGCAGCTCCAACATTAACCAAGGTTTGAAACGCAAACCAAATACCAATTCCGAAAGCCAGATAACCTCCGAACATTTCGCCTTCTTCAAATGCACGCTTGCCGATGTAAACCGCTTTTAGCACCAAGCTAAAAATCAGCATTAAGACCAGCACTACGCCTACGAAACCAAGCTCTTCAGCAAGTACGGCAAACACAAAGTCGGTATGCGCTTCCGGTAGATATTCCAGTTTTTGAATTGAATTACCGAGACCTTGTCCGAACCATTCACCACGACCAAACGCCATCAAAGACTGAGTCAACTGATAGCCACTGCCAAATGGATCTTCCCACGGGTCAAGGAAGGAGGTTACTCGTCGCATACGGTATGGCTCGACGAGAATCAAACCTACTACAGCGCCGATACCTGCCACCATCAAGGCGAGAAACTGGGTTAGTTTTGCACCTGCGATAAAAAGCATGCCAAACAGCGTGACCAGCATCACGACGACCGTCCCCAAGTCTGGCTGACCAAGTAGTAATACTGCAAAGAAGGCAAACACCATGATTGGCTTCATAAAGCCACCAAAGAACGTTTGTCGTACTTCGTCTTGCTTTCGAACTAAGTAACCAGACATGAAGATAAACAGCGATAGCTTCGCGACTTCCGCTGGCTGAAGGTTAAATAGCCCAAGGGGAATCCAACGAGACGCACCATTAACCGACTTACCCGCCAAGAGCACGATGATCAACAGTGCGAAAGAAGCCCAAAGTAAGTAATGGCTCTTCTTAAACCACTCTTGCAAAGGCACTTGCAAAATAACAGCGGAGGTCCCTAACGCCAGCACGAGAAACGTCGCATGACGAAACATAAAGTGGAACGGCTGTTCCGTTAATCGAGAGCTGATTGGAAATGATGCAGAGGTTACCATGACCAAACCAGTCAACATCAAACCCAGTGCAATCCACACTAACTGACGATCAAACATCGCCTCTGGGGCTGGATGCTTGAGCCAATTGCCAATACTGCGTTTAACGTTACCTAAACCCACGAAGTGTGTAACCTTTAATTATGCATATTTCTGAGCAAGAGCAGCGAAAGCATCACCTCTTGCCATAAAGTTGTCGAATTGATCAAAGCTAGCACATGCAGGAGACAGCATCACCATATCACCTGGTTTTAACTGCGAAGATACTTGTTGAATCACATCTTCCATAGTGTCGAAACGTATTGCAGATTCATGCAGTGGCATAAATTCATCGCCATCAGCGCCAAAGCAACACAGTTGCAAGTTAAGCGTCGCGAAGATCGGTTTTAATGGCGAGAAGTCAGCACCTTTGCCAACACCACCAACGAGTAAGTAGAGCTTGCCTGTCGATTCCAAACCAGATAGCGCAGCCATAGTGCTGGCAATATTAGTTGCTTTAGAGTCATTCACCCATTTGACGCCTTGATTATCCGCAACCACCTGGCATCGGTGTGTCAGTCCCGTGTAATTTTTAAGTGCATTCAATGCTTTGTGATAGTTTACGTCCGCAGCTTTTAATAGCGCTAAAACAACCAGAGCGTTAGATAAGTTGTGCTTACCAACCAACTTAAGCTCATCACTTGCGACAACTCGTTGACCGTGATCGAGCAGCCAAGTACGGTTGCCATCCACCTCGAGACCAAAGTCCTGATTGTCGCTGCCAAATGTCACCAATGGCATCTCTGCGTCTGGGAAGGTGTCTTGATCATCACGGTTCACGACCGCAAGAGCAGCATGGTTAAAAATACGCAACTTGGCTTGTCGATAGTCAGACATGCCTTGATAACGATCCATATGATCTTCAGAAAGATTCAGAAACGCAGCGGCTTTAAGCTTTAAGCTTGACGTCGTTTCTAACTGGAAGCTCGAGAGTTCGAGTACATATAGGTCTGCGTCTTGTTCTAACAAATCCAGAGCAGGCACACCGATGTTACCACCAACGCCAACATCCAAACCTGCAGCCTTAGCCATCACACCTGTGAGGTCGGTTACTGTGCTCTTACCGTTTGAGCCCGTAATCGCAATCACCGGTTTCTGCACCGCCCAAGCGAATAACTCGATATCACCTACTACTGCCGTACCTTTTGCTAATACGGCTTGGATCTCTGGTGTCGCTAGCGCAATACCAGGGTTGGTCACGATAAGATCCGCGTCAGAAAGCCAGTCTGTATTCCAACCACCACTATGCAGTTTAACACTTTCCGGCAAGCGCTCTGCACCTGGAGGGTTTACACGAGTATCAATGACTTTGACCACAAGTTGTGGCTGATTTTTTCTTAGGTGTTTAACGACAGAGAGCCCGGTAATACCGAGCCCTACGACGACAACACTATGTATGTTTTGCCAACGTTCCATATTTGATCACACTGTAAATCTTATTCTTGGAAAGTGCGATTAACGCACTTTCAATGTCGCAAGACCAATCAGAACAAGAACCATAGAAATAATCCAGAAGCGCACGATTACGCGAGGTTCTGGCCAACCTTTCAATTCGTAGTGGTGGTGAATTGGTGCCATACGGAAAATGCGCTGACCACGTAATTTGTAAGAACCTACCTGCAGGATGACTGATAGCGTTTCCATTACAAATACGCCACCCATGATCACTAACACCAACTCTTGACGAACTAGAACAGCAATGGTGCCCAATGCACCGCCAAGCGCTAGTGAACCTACATCGCCCATGAACACTTGTGCTGGGTAAGTGTTAAACCACAAGAAACCAAGGCCTGCACCTACGATTGCTGTACATACGACAACTAACTCAGAAGCATGCGGTAAGTATGGTATATGAAGGTATTCAGAGAAGTTAACGTTACCGGTCGCCCATGCAATAACCGCGAAGCCTGCTGCAACAAGAACCGTTGGCATGATTGCCAAACCGTCTAGACCATCAGTCAGGTTAACCGCGTTACTTGTACCTACAATGACAAAGTAAGTCAGAATGATATACATCAAACCAAGCTGCGGCATGATGTCTTTAAAGAATGGCACCACTAGCTGAGTTGCTGCTGTGTCTTTACCGTAAGCATACAATGCGAAAGCGACGACAAACGCGATCAACGACTGCCAGAAGTACTTCCAACGCGCGATCAAGCCATCGGTATTTTTGCGTACCACTTTACGGTAATCATCAACAAATCCGACCGCACCGTAGCCAAGTAAGACTGTCAGTACCGCCCATACGTAAGGGTTGGATAAGTCTGTCCATAGCAAAATCGTGATTGAGATGGCCGCTAAGATCATGATACCGCCCATTGTTGGGGTACCACGCTTACTAAAGTGAGATTCCGGACCTTCATTACGCACTACCTGACCAATTTGCAGCATTTGCAAACGCTTGATCATGATTGGTCCCATCCATAATGACAGACCTAGAGCGGTTAATACGCTTAGGATTGCTCGAAAAGACAAGTATTCAAACAATCGGAAAAAAGACAGGTATGGCTGTAGCAGCTCGGCAAGCCAAATAATCATTAATAATACTCCTTCAAAGCAGCAGCGACTTCAAACATACGTGCACCGTTCGCTCCTTTCACCAACATCGTATGGCTTTCAGGAACGGCTTGGTCTAGATGCTGCTTGATGTATTCAATCATCTCTTGGTGCGTCTCAAAATGAATGCCTTGGCAAAGATCACTGATCACCTTGGCGTCTGCACCATATGTGAGAACATGTTCAAATTTTTGTGGGGCAGCATGTTCCCCGACTTGACGATGAAGTGCAAGACTTTCCTCGCCCAATTCCGCCATATTACCTAAAATCAGCCAGCGTTGACCTGGGAAAGCGGCCAATAAATCAACTGCCGCTTTCATGGCTGGCACGCTCGCGTTGTAGCTGTCGTCAATCAATTTTATCTTTTCGCTCAGCGCTTCAACCTCGACGCGACCTTTCACTTTGTTCAAATGTTTAAGGCCAGCGCGAACCTCTTCTAATGTGGCGCCCATTTGTAACGCAATAATAGAAGCAGCGATGGCATTCGCAACGTTGTGTTGACCTATAATACCCAGAGACAGTTCAATTTCTTGTGAGCTTGCTGCGATATGTAAGTCAAAGCTTGCTTCACCTGCGACGTTCAATACAATGTTAGAAGCGAAGAAGTCTGCATCAGTATTACTTTGTGAAAAAGTAATGACTTTCTTATCTGCTAACACTTCATCCCACTTGGCTTCACCATTGCTGTCTAGGTTAACAATCGCAATACCACCAGCTGAAAGGCCTTGGTAGATTTCACCTTTGGCTTGTTTCACGCCATCGATAGAACCAAAGCCTTCAAGGTGAGCGGCTGCTACATTGTTCACTAACGCGATATCTGGTTTTACTAACTGAGTCGTGTAAGCAATTTCACCTATATGGTTAGCACCAAGCTCAATCACGGCATAATCATCATCCTGCTGTGAGCGTAATAATGTCAACGGAACACCAATATCATTATTGAAGTTACCCGCCGTGAATAGCACTTTGCCTTTCAATTGCAGGATACTCGCAACCATTTCTTTTACGGTCGTTTTACCGCAACTTCCGGTGATGGCAACGGTAGGTGTTTGGCATGCTTGATGCACCCAAGAAGCAAATTCACCCAATGCAAGTTTGGTATCCGACACCACAATTTGCGGCACATTCACATCTAAGCGTTTTTCCACGAGTAAAGCACCGGCACCTGCATCTACCGCTTGTTGGCAAAAGTTGTGCGCATCAAAGCGCTCCCCTACTAACGCCACAAATAGAGCCCCACGCTCAATCGCTCGTGTATCAGTAGAAACCACGTCGATAAGTAGATCGTCGCCGAATCGCTCGCCACGTGTGATGTCTGCAATTTGAGATAACGTTACTTTGATCATGAGGTCAATCCTAAAAGTTGCATTGCGGACTCGCGGTCGGAGTAATGAATCGTTTCGCCATTACGAATCTGATAATCTTCATGACCCTTCCCAGCTAACAAGATAATGTCGTTTGGCGAAGCATTTTCAATGGCATAAGACAGTGCTTTGAAGCGGTCATGCTGAACAATCGCTTCAGCAGGTTTTGACAGCCCAGCTAACATGTCTTTCACAATCTGAACCGGGTCTTCGCTGCGTGGGTTATCGTCAGTCAACACCACTCTGTCGCCTAGACGCTCTGCAATTTCCGCCATCATTGGGCGCTTACCTGCATCGCGATCGCCACCGCAGCCAAAAATAGCCCACAGCTGGCCTTCACAATGAACTCGTAAAGCTTGCAGCGCTTTTTCTAAAGCATCAGGAGTATGGGCATAATCAACCACGACTTTGGCACGATCCTCAGTTTGGAATAACTCCATTCGGCCGAGTACAGGTTGCAGTTGACCTGCGGTTTCGAGTAACGCTTGTTTCTCTTTACCTAAGCTTAATAAGGTCGCAAAAGCGAGCATTAAGTTGGTTGCATTAAACTCACCAATCAAAGGCGCGTGCAATTCACCTGAGCCAAATTTACCATCGAACTTAATAGTAATCCCTGACTCTGCGTAACTGACTTCCGTCGCCCAAATTGCGCTTTCAAATTCAGTGTTCGGCTTGAGCGAGACAGCGATCGCATTACTTAACAGCGACGCCCATTGATGACCGACTTCATCATCAACATTGATAATGGCACGTTCACATTGGTGTTGCGTGAACAACCCAAGCTTTGCATTGGCATACTCTTCCATCGTGCCATGATAATCTAAGTGGTCACGACTTAAGTTAGTAAACACGCCCGCCGCAAATGATAATGCTTTGACACGACCTTGCGTCAGGCCATGGGAAGATACTTCTAGCGCGGTGTATGTGGCTTGTTGATTTGCGAGAGAGGAGAGCGTTTTCTGAATTTCAACGGCATTCCCCGTTGTATTCGCAGCTTGTTGCAAGTTATTGAGGAAGCCATTTCCTGTTGTTCCCATTACCGCCGCTTTATGGTCAAGCAGTTCTAGCCATTGCGCTATTAACTGGGTAATGGTGGTTTTGCCGTTGGTGCCGGTGACACCAATCAAATCCATATCAGGGTAAGCATAAAGCTTTCCAGCAATTGCGGATAAACGTTGGTCCAACCTATCAATGTAAATGACGGGAACATCATCAATGATTTCCACCGTACCATGTGTTTTGACATCGCAGGCTTGCGCCAGGGCTGCATTTGCACCTTGCTCAATTGCAGAGGCAATGAATTTACGCCCATCCACAACATGGCCAATCACTGCTACAAACGTGGTTCCAGGTTGAACTCTTCGGCTGTCGAGCTCCAATTCAGAAACAAGAACGGACGATAAGCTAGGGCAATCCACCCAAGGGGAAAGCAGCACGTCCATACTGATGGCTTTAGTCATATTTGTTCTCCGAGCTTTGGCTCAGGTTTTCTTAATTTTGTTTGCTCAGTAAACCACAGGGCTTACTGTTGGAATTTGTTTTCGTCAGGTGCAACATTGAGTATTTGTAGCGCGCCTTTCATGATTTCAGAGAAGACAGGAGACGCTACCGAACCACCATAATAGTCATCGCCTTGAGGCTCATTTACGATCACTACTAAAGCAATTCGCGGATCGCTAACCGGAGCAAGCCCAGCCGTGTAGGTGATGTACTCATCGCTGTACCCACCAGCAGAAGCTTTACGTGATGTACCCGTTTTCGCTCCCACTCGATAACCAGGAACTGCCGCTCTGCGAGCCGAGCCCCCTTTTTGAGTTACGGTTTCCAACATGTCTAATACTTGACGCGCATACTTCGCACTCACCACTTGACGTGACATGTCATGATCATTGCTTTCAATAATATGAATAGGCTCGTATTTGCCAAGGTTTCCAAGCGTCGCATAAGCATGGGCTAGCTGAATTGGTGTAATTGATAGACCGTAACCAAACGCAATCGTGGCGCGCTCAATTGGCGACCAACGAGCTCGTGTAGGAAAAATACCCGTCACTTCCCCAACTAGGTTTAGGCCAGAAAGCTCACCAAAACCCACTGAACTGTACAGCCCAAGAAGCGCCTCTACCGGCATTTGCATTGCTAGCTTCGTCACACCGATATTACTCGACTTTTTAAGGATCGTGGTCAAGCTCGCTTTGCCTACGCGAGAGACATCTCTGACTCGACTACCACCTAAACGTAGGACACCATTACCGGTATCTACGATGGTATCTTTATCGGCTATCCCATTTTCTAAGGCGGCTAAAATAACGAAAGGCTTAATGGTCGAACCGGGCTCCATTGAGTCCGTGATCACTCGGTTACGCATTTGATAGCTTTGCCAATCGCTACGATTGTTAGGGTTGTAAGAAGGAGCATTAACCATGGCCAATACGGCGCCCGTTTTTACATCCAACATGACAACGGAACCTGAAGTGGCGCGGTGGTCCGCAACGGCTTGCTTAATCGCACGATACGCAATCGCCTGTAGGCGCTGATCGATGGTTAACTGAAGTGATTTACCTTCTTGCTTGTCTTGCCAAGCAATGTTTTCCACAACACGACCATAACGGTCTTTACGAATAGTTTTCTTACCCGCCGCGCCAGTGAGCCACTCATCGTAGCTACGCTCCACACCTTCTAGGCCATGCCCGTCAATGCCTGTCACACCGACTAAGTGAGCACTAACCTCACCGGCAGGATAATAACGACGAGATTCCGACTTAAGGCCAACACCTGGCAGCTTTAACTCACGAATATAGTTCGCCATGGCCGGACTGACCTGGCGCTGCAAGTAGATAAAGCGGCGTTTTTCATTGCGCTTGATTTTGTCTATTAACCCTTGTCGGTCAATACCAAGAACATCCGCTAATGCATGCCAACTTTTGGTCTGGCTTAACGCGTTTTCTTTAAATATCGTGGCAGGATCTGCCCAAACCGCCTCAACCGGTACACTGACAGCAAGCGGCTCACCATTTCGATCCGAAATAATACCGCGAGCAGAAGGAATGGATTTAACACGAACCGAACGTAGGTCACCTTGTTTAATCAGGTTATCTGGCTCAATGATTTGGATGTAGGCTACGCGTGCCACCAAAAGGGCAAATGCACAAAAAACAAAAAACAGTAATAGATGGAAGCGCCAACGAATCAAGAAAGATTCTTCGACCGCCACTTTCACTGCTTTGTTATCGGTTTTCTTATCCCCCGTAGCCGCTTTCTCTTTTGCTACAGGTTTACGCTTATTGGCTTGTTTCGTGTTGGATTTTTTTCTAATCATTTGAGCGTGACAACCACTTCTTTATCGCCATCAGGTCGTTTCATTTCAAGTTCTTTTTTGGCAAGGTCTTGAACACGACTGTGTTCCGCGAGGGCAGTTTCTTCCAACATTAAGTTACGCCATTCGCTATCTAATCGTTCTCGTTCAACCAACGTATGGTCTTTCTCGGTGATCGCTTGACGCGCATGGTGGGTAGCAAATACCACTCCCATTGCCGATGCCACGATCAATAGCAACAACAGTAATGGCCAGCGACCAACGGTGAGGAGATCCGTTGCAATCAACTTAGCAAGATTAGGAGTGGATTTCGTCATAATAATTAAAGCTTTTCTGCAATTCTTAACACAGAGCTGCGCGAACGAGGGTTCATTTCAATTTCTTGTTTGCTTGGCTTAATCGCTTTGCTCACCGCTTTCATATTCGCACTACCAAGAGCACGAATTTGCTCTTCCGTCATTGGAATACCGTGTGGCACTTCAGGCCCTTTGCTCTCTTTACGGATAAAACGTTTGACCATACGGTCTTCCAGAGAGTGGAAGCTAATCACAGATAAACGGCCTTCTGGAGCCAGAATGCTCGCCGCGCCTTTAAGTGCCGTATCAATTTCTTCTAACTCACTGTTGATGTAAATACGAAAAGCCTGGAAAGCACGAGTCGCAGGGTGTTTTTTCTCTTTAAAACTTTTCGGTGCGGCATCTGAAATCAATTTTGCCAGCTGACCAGTGCGAACCATTGGCTCATTTTCTTCGTCTTCACGGTAGGCAACAATCGCTTTTGCAATACGGCGCGCATGTTTATCTTCCCCAAACTCGCGAATGACCCAAGTGATATCATCGAGGTCTGCTTCCATCAACCATTGAGATACTGGAACACCTGATGTCGGGTCCATACGCATATCTAGCGGACCATCTTTCATAAAGCTAAAGCCACGCTCTGCGTCGTCTAACTGAGGAGAAGAAACGCCTAAATCCAGCAGAACACCATCCACTTTTCCAACTAGCCCATACTCTTCAGCATACTCAGCAATACCAGAAAATGGACCATGAATAATGGTGAAGCGAGGGTCATTGATTTTTCCTGCCTCAGCGATCGCTTGAGGGTCACGGTCGATACTGTACAGTCGGCCATTTTCACCGAGTTTAGATAGAATTGTCCGGCTGTGACCGCCACGGCCAAATGTTCCATCAATATAGACGCCGTCTGGTTTGATAGCTAAGCCATCAATGGATTCATTTAATAACACGGAAATATGTTGGAAGGTTTCGGTCATAGCTTTCTCGTTGAATGATCTTGAAGCGATTCTTTAGTGTACTGATTTCCTACATCATCGCCACCACAAGTCTAAAGTTAGACGTGATTTACGCCAAGTTTATTGGTAATGACATAGTTTGCGTCAATTAAATGCAAAAAACCCATCACTACTAAAAGTAATGATGGGTCTTGAATAGGTGGAGCCGACACATAAGCCGGGTTCTGTTCCGCTTGCGCGGCGGTAGCCATTCGTCTAGGCCAGCAATCACTCACTGGCTCGAGCAACCTACCCGCCTCCTTACGCGAGCAACGCAATGTGGAGGCCTATTTGGTCTTGCTTCAGGTGGAGTTTACCCTGCTACGAACTATTGCTAGTCGTCCGGTGCGCTCTTACCGCACCCTTTCACCCTTACCTGTACCCTTACGGGCCATCGGCGGTCTTCTCTCTGCTGCACTTGTCGTAGGCTTGCGCCCCCCAGGCGTTACCTGGCACCTTGCTCTATGAAGCCCGGACTTTCCTCCCCTTTGTCAGTCTCCCGAAGGACGTCAACGTCAGTCTCCCAAAGGGACTTCGACGTCAGTCTCCCGAAGGACATCAACAAAGCAGCGACTACCCAGTCAGCTCCGAGGGCGGATTGTATAGAGTTCTCACTTCAGAGTCTAGTTAGATCACAGATATGATGAAATGAATGCACTAAGTGATGACTTTTTAGTCAAAGCGCCAAAAATAGATAATAAAAAGGCCGATGCCTACACATCAGCCCTCATTGACCATTTTGTGCCGTCCTAAATAAGGTTGACACTTTCCACCCCCAAAATTGGAGAGTGTTATGAAATCAACAACTAAAAG
>NZ_JAWOTX010000016.1:0-114110 GCF_033339115.1 Vibrio sp. 947
GCCTTTCACCACCACCTAAATTAATTTCGCTTAGGCTCATTAGATTTAGATGGAGCACTTGGCGCTTTTGGGTAGAAGTCAGTAATGAAAAAGCGAAGAGAACAGTAATGAAAAACAAAGCGGGACAAAATCAAACTAAATTGATTTTGAAATAGATTATGAAAAAGAAAAAGAACGGATCTAAACAAAAAGAAGATCTAGGTATATTGAGTGACTTGATGTTATTAGGGATGTTGCTTCTTTTGTTTGCTCTGTCGTCAGTGGATCTTACTAGCTATGATGACATGAATAACGATCCTAACAAGAAGGTGGAAAAGCTTGATGTCTATAGCTTCAGGATTGATATTGATAAACAAATTGAGCATAGACAAGCCAGCCCTCACAACGAAAAACCAGTACTAAATGTAATTGCAAAGCAAGGCGTGTATCGTTTCGAAATTGGTCAAAGGAAAGTACCAAACATGAAACAAGACGTATTTGTTATCAATAATGAATGGCTTTGCCCTACCGATCAGATCTCAAAAGAGTGTTTGAATAAGAGTTTTAATCGGTGAGAGGGTTTTAAAGATTGCTGCGATGAAACGCAGCAATCTTTTTTATGTACACTACGATTCGAGATAGCCATTCATCGGTTCGCCAATGACTCTAGCGCCAGATGATGAGTACTCCAAAAGCCCAATTACGGTATCGGAATCAGATGAAGAAGCATGTTTTAGAAGCTTGTTCTCGAAGTGATTAAAGATGAACTCATCAAAGTTAATACCATCCCCCTCCATGAAATAATCGGTTGAGAATTTCAAGAACTCGCGAGGCTCAAAGTAGCTATCGCCAGTGTGTGATGCTACGGCAAATACAGGCGCAAAACCTTCGACATCAAGGGGGTTATCGACCTCAAGAATTTCTGACAGCTTGTTGTTAATTGCGAACAAATAGTTACCAGTTAAACAATCACGGATCTGATTTTCAATTGTCTTGTCTGATGAATACTGCATTGTAAGCGCGATAAGCTGCTCTTTTACGCTTGGAAGATCTTTCAGTTCCTCTTCGTCAAAGGTGTTCCTATCGAGTTGACTCACAGCCAATTGAACGAGTCCGAATGATTTCATTAATGGTGAAGTCTGCATGGTGTCTAAATCTCAATGGCTTAAATTATAAGTAATTATATGTTTGTGCGCTTTTAAAGTCAATAATTCTTGTATATTTCCTGTGATTTTGGTATATTGACTTTAACGAGTGGTTATCACCTAAGCAGTGAAGGTTGCTAGCTGAGGTTTCAGAGCCTCGCACTACTCAGCCTAGTAATAAGGTGTGGCGGAATTCTGCATATAAATAAATCATAGATTTAGCTTTTTCTTTAATGCTGAATTTTATGGAATTGAGTAGACATGAATATGGGTTCAGCAAAGAGGGAATCGCAATGCTACAGATCACCAACATTTCAAAAAATGACTTTCTAAACCGAATTAAGACTGCTTATGAAGCGGTTTCTGGCTCCAAGCTGGGAAGAAAGGGGCAGAATGTCGTTAATCGCATGGCTGTCATTATGCTTCATGGCGACGAAGCTTCAGGTCATAATGATCATACTCTGGATAAATTCTTCATCACTGATGAGAATTCACTACAGCGTGAGGTCATCCTCCTGCAAGTGAATGTGATTGGTAGTACATCTCTGTCAGGCGAGGACTTTGTCTTTTATGATGATAGCTTTGCAACTGTGCATGGTAACGAAAAAGAGGCAAAGGAAGAGCTTAAGAAGGTTGTTCTTCGATACTTCCAAGAGAAATATAAATCGAACCTTTTTAGCCAAAGTTTTCACCATGTTGAGGCTATTCAGGATTACTTCCAGTTTCTTCGCTTTCAAGAAGAACAAGGTTCCGCAGCATATTTCGCGGTTGGCGAGTTAGAAAAAAAGGTTTACCAATTCACTTTCGAGCAAGCGATGAATTGGGTGTTTGAGACATTTTCTATCGAGGATATTGCAGATGGGAATTTCTTTAACGCTTGTTTGTACGAGCACTTAGAGTTTCAAGTGACCCGAAAAGTAATTTAAAAAGCGCATAAAATAAATGCCTAGCGGGGCTGCTAGGCATTCTGTGTTTTCTATTTTAGCCATACTACGTATTGACTAAATCCTACTGCCTCATCACTGTAGTATTGATCGGCAATGCCTCTAAGCTTCAACCTATCCGTTGTAATCGAGCCATTATCAAAGGTGAATGAATGAGTTCCCGAGCCTATAAATGACTTGCTATCAGGAATCCCAAGCTGGCTACGTCTTGCGGCGTTATCGTACTTTGTGACAGCATGAACAAGCTTGCCGCTGTCTGTGGTAATGCTTAAACCGTCAAAGAACATCCCGTTTATAACATCGTCTCGATTTACCGCGCCACCATGCGTATTGCTGTAGCTGTCTACTGAGCTGAATAGTTCAGCTTTGAAAGTGATTTTCGCTTGGCTCCACGGTAAATTATCGGTGTTGGTAAAGAACTTGCGATCTTGGTATGAGCCATTGGCGTTGCTGTGGAAGATAGCCCAAAGTGCAGTCTTACCACCAAGAGAGGTTTTGCTGAAATCTCCATAATTGCCGCTACTTAGATCCGTGTAATTAACAAGAGTCCATCCTCCACCAGCCATATCACACTGGTAATTTGAACCCTTAAGCGGATACACATCGTTTTTAAGGCTGGGATCCTGCTCTAGCAGGGTCAAGCATGAGCGATTATCTCTTGCTAGTGTCTCTTGCATGTCTTTAATCGCTACCTGTTCCTGAGCGACAGAGAACGCCTCTAGACCATTAATTATATGTTTAAATGTTGCTGACTGATTCACGCTGCATTGCTGGATTCTGTGGTATTCCGTTTTGCTAAATGATTTTGATGAGTCGGATTCCCAGTCTGAGCAGTCATACGGAGCTGAAACGTCCTCAAAGCCATCAGAAACAACGTTAACGCTTCTTGATAGTGTCACGTCAATCGTTCTTCTTTCGATCTCTTCCTGCTCCATTACAACGTCAGAAAACCTATCTTGAGATATGTAAGTAACTGTGCGCGTTTCATCTTGAGAGCAAGTCGCTTGCTGTAAATAAGAGGTGCCAGGTTCAGCAGAAGAATCAAATGAAGACCAATCATTGCAATTGTATGGCTCGCCATACTTTTTCCAAGTTGTAGCCCGAGTGCCACCGTCATCCCAATAGCTAAGGGTCTCAGCTACGTGAATCTTTATGAAGTAATCACCATCCCCTACCCCGCTTTCCTCACTTGCAATCGCATGAGAATTAAGAGTTGATAGGATCGCAATTGCGAGTAGCCTTTTGTGGGCTGGCATATTCGTAATCATATTATTTCCCAACCAATACGTATTATTTTTAATTTAATTAATTTTTATTTGTGTTATAAATATTATTATGACATCGATCACACTAATATCAATAAATAAATAATAATAAAAGGTTAGGTAACATCATGAGTAACTTAGTTATAGTAGTGATATCTATAGCAATTCTAGCTCTTGTTAGTGGCGCTATGTATTTTTACGGCGGAGACATATACAAGGAACAAAAGATATCAGCGGAAAGCGCAAAATACATAAATCAAGCTCAACAGGTCAACGCCGCTTACATTGCATATAAAGCTGATGGTAAGGTAATAACTCCAAGCTTCGAAACGTCAGAGCTAAAAGAGCAAGGGTATTTGAAGGAAATCCCCATTGGATGGGATATATACCCTGGACTGCTTGGAACAAAGATAAGTGGTAGCGAGGATTTGAAGCAATCAGTTTGTTATGAAGTCAATAAGAATGCTGGATTTGAGTTTGATGCGTCAGAAGATAATGTAAAACCTTTGATAAGTGATGCTTCAAAGGCAATCCCCTATTGCAATAAGGAAGGTATTGAGAAAGTGCCATGTTGCTATCAATAAAATAACAAGCCCTGAGACATTCAATCTCAGGGCTGACTTTTTACAACATGTTTTGCAAGACAGGTGCAAATGCTGAGAGAAGCATTAATACAATCATTGCACCAATTACAACTTGGGTTTTCTTTGATGGTTGGTCTGGGTTATTCATTTTCACTTTCTTCTTTGCTTATTTCGTCTTTAATGCGGATATCTTCCCATGCATCTCTGATACGATTTTCTTCTTTAATTTTTTGGGCGCGGTTGATAATAATATTGTCTGCTTTCATCAAGAAAGATTTTGATTCTTGAATAAATTCTTCTGGCGTAACTGAGGTCAGAATTTCGCTATCACCAGGAAAATATGCGTCAACACAATATTTATTATCACCGCATCGATTCACGTTTAATGAGTCAAGCGTCATTGCATAATCAAAAAACTTGTCTTGCTCAATGATTGATTCATTATTTGAGTAATATCCTGCTGATCCATTACCAGAATGTATTGCGCTTTTATCAAGAACTGTAACCGTGACGTAATTATCATTAAATTTGCAAATAACGTCAATCGGGTATTGTTCAAGTGAGTAAGTTCCATCCAGTTGAGCGCGTCGAACCTGTATAGAGTCACACTGAGACTTCAATTCAATCTTTTCATCAAAGCTATAACTCTGCTGTGAGTGATCGATGCCAGTGAACAGCATTCGAGCTTTGGTAATCTGATTTGGTTCAGATGAGACCAAGTGAAATTGAGGATCGATTTCTAGTGGTGGTTCGTTTTTTAATGCTGATTCAAAACTTTCTTGGTTTGCGCTAGATTGTATTATCGTATCAGATTGAATTTCAAGTTCTGGGTTTGTCATTCCTTTGTAAACAACTACTGCTGTAAACGCAGAAGAAGCGATTATCGAGGATATAATTGCACCAAAGAAGTATGGTTTTTTGATATTCATTACCGTTCCGCTTTTTATTGATTAATATTTATTAATTGCTTGATTCTATCATAATATTGCGTCAACTCAATGATTTATGTAAACTCGTAAAGTCAATCAAAAATAACCAATTAAAAAGAAAAAGTCGATGATGAAAGATACAAGTAAGCAAGATTTAATCACCCCTGATGTGCAGGGTTCTGGTTCCAAAGATAGTGAAACGACTACAAGATTAAAAGCTATGATGGCTGCGTGTGAGGTGGGAGTGTTTACCTCCCCTAACCGACCTAAAGACGGCTCAAAACCCAAGCGAGATTTTGAAGAAATTCCTGATAACGTAACTGTTTACGCAAGCCTATAATGTGATAGGTTGTTTTATTCAACACCTTATTTTATAATCGATAAATTAAATAAACAAAATGGAAATAAAGACAATGACTAAACCACGTCTAACACTTTTAACTCAAGAGCTTAAAGATAAACTTTACGCTGACATCAAAGAATTTCGTAACATGAATGGTCTGCCTATTGAAATCAAAGATGAGCTTCAAAAGGATCATGATTCTCTGCATACCTCACTTCACGTTGAAGAGTTGAAAGAGTTGGCTGAGGCTAAAGATCTTGTTGAAATCAGTGACAGTGTAACAGATCAAGTTTATGTGCTAACTGGTCGCGCTGTTCAGCTTGGCAAGTGGACGGAAGCTGTAGAATACAGCGTTGAAGTCTTGCTGCACGTTGCGAAAAGCTACCAACTTGATTTTGTGCGTCTATGGGATGAAGTACACGCATCTAACATGTCAAAAGCTGCTAAGAGCATGGAAGAGTACCTTGAAAACGAACGCTACTATGCAGAACAAGGCGTGAAGGTGGAAGCCGAAGAGAAAGACGGTCTATTCATCATCAAGTGTGCAGAAGACTGTGACGACTACAAGGGATCGCCACTGAAAAAAGGTAAGGTAATGAAATCTATTTACTACAAGCCTGCGGATCTAACATTCGTTCTTGATAGTAAATAACTCTTTCATTGATAGGTTCACCTGTGAAGAAGAATATTAGCAAACTGACTGAGCATTATATGTGTTTGTCACATTTTGCGAATAGTCTTAGTTGTTTTGGAAAAAGAGTAGCGTTTCAAAAAACTCTAGATGGATACATTTCTGGAAGTACTCACAGACACAGTCTTTTGGCTGGAAATAAAAACTTAAGAATACAAATGCAATCATTGATACATTGCGTTGGTTTTGAGTTAAATTTGGACATAAAGCCAAAAGAAGTGGACTGCAAAAACATCATGAAGTGGATGTTTGAAGCCAAATACTCAAGAGTAGAAAGTGTTGATTTTATTGTAAAATCAGGTGTCGGTGACAATGAGCCGTTGCAAGTCTCGATTTATATTCAGTCGAATTCACTTTCAATCATCAGGGCGCTAATTAAGCTTTTATCTATTCATCTTCAAGAAGATTTTGAAATTGAACAATAAAATTTGTAAGTAATATTAAAGGGGTTCTGATGAACCCCTTATCTTTATAAATGATTAAATAACAAGGTGATTATAAATTAGTCTTAGCTGACCAAGGAATTCATTGTTAAGATCATTGGGATGTGCGATATGACCTGTTTCGTTTCGCTTTTCCGCCTCTTTAGTTACGATTTCAGCAGCAATGTCTTGGATATTCCAAACGGCAGTCAGCAGAGAATTTCCATCGATAGACGATTGATCACCAATCATAAATCCATTTTCTAGCAGCACATTCAAAGTTTCGCCAATGATAGCGCGGCTCCACAAGTTGTAGTCACCATTATGTTTCGCATGAATAGGCTGATTGCTTTTACAAAATTCCAGCATGTGTAACAAAAAGGCTAGGAACTTTGGCTCTACTTCTTCTGGCTTGGAAAAGAGACTTAAGATGATGTCTGTTGGTTTGTAATGAATACCGCCCTCATGCCAGGAAGAGAATTTCTCTTTGTACGGAAAGCAATCATTAGACAATAGTGCAACGACCTCATGGAACTTATCGGGCGTGTAATCGCAGATACGATACTTGTCATCTGTAAGGTGTTCTTCTCTTTGGATAACCAAGTCAGTTGAATCATGTTCAAATCCAACATGAACCCATTCAATGCCTTCAGTTTCTCGACTTCCAGTATGCTGGCAAGCAATATCGACAAAGATCCCATGTTCGGGGTTGTAATGCTCTAAGCGCTTATTCAGGTACGACTTGACCGCATCCATCGTATTAAGCATTTCCGCTTCAAGTGACTCGCCTAAAGGGTCAATGAGTTCTGGACGAAATGTCGAATAGATAAGCCAGTAAGGTTGCTTGGTTTCTTTAAAAATGCGCTCACATAGCCCTAGAAGTTTTTCAGTTTGCTGATGCTTAACCATAACTCTTTCCATATTGGATGCAAAAAATACTGACTCCAGACAAGGAGTCAGTATAAGGGATTAAGGCTTAATACCTAATTTCGTTAGCTGCTCGGTAGGGTTATAAATCTTCTCGCCCTCGCCTAACTTCGCTTTTGCATGGTCGTAGATTTCCTGCAATGATTTAAGACCATCTTCATACTCCAGCATTTCAGCAAGGTCTTTAATCCCTGTAAAGCCTACCTCATGGAAGCGTAAAGGGGTTCCGTAAACAATCGACTTCTTGCAGCGCTTCTCGATCTTAGCAAGGTTTTTTTGTTCGTTCGCCTTATTAATCAGGTCATTAACAATGTAAATGAACACATCGTGGTTGTTCATATCTTCACGGTTAAAGAAGCTTTGAGCATCATATTCATTGCAGAAATTATTGAATTCTTGCTCGGCTTTATCCGTCTTAAAGTTAACTTCTGCTACACCACCACCGCAACCTGGATCGTAAAATGAAGCAATAATCTTACCTTTGTAGTAGACACTGCATTGTGCGGTTGTCGGGTCGTTTAAAAATCCAGTTTTTACACTTTTTACCGAAAAAAGCTCATACATTTTTTGAGCTGTAAGAGCGGACTTCTCAATGTTCTGATCTTGCATGGTGTATCCCTTTTATCAGGTTAGCATTAAATGGCTAACATTTGATTCAATTATACAGTTATAACACCAAAAGTCAATATTTAATAATTTAAAAATGTGCGAATTTTAATAATTAAAAAACATTGACCTTAACTAGCATTAGTGTATAATTAAAAACATAAAGTAAATCAATAAAGGAACTCGCCATGAAAACTATCTACACTGAAACGCAAAAGAAACGTATGGGTGAACGCAAAGCTAAATACCAATTTGGCGTTGAAGATGAAGAGGGTTTTGTAACCACTCTAACCTTTAAACAGTTTATGGCGCACGAGGCTAAATACAAAGAGCCTGGTGAGCATATTCAAAAAGAAGTGATGAAAGCTCTCCTAGCTCAAATTCCTTCATTCCGTGATAAGCTTGAATACAATACGTGGTCAAAACAAAACAGCCCAACTTTCCTAGAAAAGGTTGAAAAGCTTCTAGATATGGGTGCAAAATGGACTAAGTCAGGAATTTTGTCAGTATAACCAATAACATGTTAGGGCGGAAAATCCGCCCTAAGTAGAAGGATTTTCAAATGAAAACAAAAAGAAAAGCAGAAGACTTCAAAGTGGGTCAGAAAGTATCTTGGTCTTCCCAAGCTCGCGGTGCCGTTACTAAAAAGTCAGGTGTAGTAGTGGCGATCAAGCCAGTGGGTATTGCATCAAGCGCTTACGCTAAAGCGAATTTCCCTAATCATGCAAAGATGTTCGACGGTAATCTGGACTCTAGAAAAGTCACTTTGTTGGTAGAAGTGCCAAACGGAAACGCAAAGCCAAAACTGTACTTGCCATACCCATCGAAGCTTAAAGACGAAGATTGATATTGTTCAGCATTTATGCTGAATTTAAAAAGGAATATTGCTGATGAAAACCCTGACCCCATTCAATGTTAAACGATTTGTAACCAAGCAAATCCCGCTTAATGACTTCCCTCTTCTGCACGACTATTTGTTGATTAGTAATGAACATGCCGAGCCTAAAGCTGAGTATGTGGCGAAGATCAAGGAAAAAATGCTACAAAAAGGTTACAGTACAGAACAATTTAATGAACTGATTAAAGTGTTTAATGATGCTCAAGTTACCGTTTCATATAAAATCCCTGGTGGTCATTGCAAAGGTAATGAGACTATCTGGGCTTATGTAACGGATAAGATTAATGGAAGCGCCCCATCTTGGCGAATTGAACATTCTTAACCTTTATTTCAATATTAATAATACAGCTCAACAATCACCCTTAAGGTCACTCTTTTGGGTGATTTAGTTTATTTAAAAGCGAAAAATATCGTTTAAATAATGAAAGTATTGGAGAAAGAAGTTGGCAAGCGAACAAGAATTTACCTACCCAAGTGACTACAAAATAGTGTCGATAACCGACCCTAGCAGCATAATCAAATACTCAAGCCCTCACTTCAACGAAGTTGCTGGTTATGATGAGGGAGAATTGCTAGGTCAGCCTCATAATGTGATTAGGCATCCAGACATGCCAAAAGCAGCGTTTAAGGACTTATGGACTCACATTCAATCAGGTCGCCATTGGATGGGAATGGTGAAAAACAAAAAGCGTGATGGCGGATATTACTGGGTAGACGCGTTCACCTCCCCTATTATGAAGAATGGCAAGGTTGTTGAGTATCAATCTGTTCGATTGAGTCCAAAGCGTGAGTATGTTGATCGCGCTGAGAAAGCCTACAAGAAAATCAGGAATAACAGTAAACCATTAAAGCTTAAACTTCCTAAAACTAGGCTTTGGCAACGTTGCTTAATGGTTTTTGCTGTCAATTTGCTTGCAGCATATCAATTGCTCACACTGATGACTCCAGAAGCGGCTCTGCTTGGCTTTTTCGGTTTATGTGTCCTATCAGTCTATATTCTCACAAGACCCCTTGAAAAGCTGTGTAAGCGCTCTAAAGAGGTGTTTAATAATCCATTGATGGAATACATCTATACAGGCGATGTTTCTGACTTTTCAGAAATAGAGCTAGCTATGAAAATGCAAAGCTCTCATACGGAATCTATTCTGGGGCGAATGAGTGTTACTGTAATGGAGAACTGCAAGGACACGGTTTCTAGCATGGGTGATTTGAGTAAGTATGGTGATGAAGTTACAAAGAACCTGAATGACCAAAAGGGCGAGATAGAGCAGGTGGCTACAGCAATGAGTCAAATGCAGGCTTCCTCCCTAGAAATCTCAAGCAGCGCTCAAAAAACCTCACTTTCAAATAGTGAGGCAAAAGCTGCAATGGAATCTGGTCATAAATCGGTTGAAGACTCTACCAATGCAATTGTGAATCTGTCGAATGAGTTAAATGAGATTGCTGGAATGCTTGATACGCTAAGTCAGCAAAGCTCTCAAATTGGTAAGGTTGTCGATGTGATTCATGGCGTAGCCGATCAAACCAATTTACTTGCGCTAAATGCTGCCATTGAAGCGGCTAGAGCTGGTGAAGCAGGTCGAGGATTTGCGGTTGTTGCAAGTGAAGTAAAAGTGCTCGCGGAGCGAACACAGTTATCAACTGCTGAGGTTCAGTCTGTTGTTGATGCCCTACAATCGAATATAAGCAATCTGGTGCTAAGCTTAAATAATGGTAAGTCTCATTCTGATAATTGCGTAGAAAGGATTACCTCTACATCTGAGAAGATAGCTCAAATCGGTAATTTGATTGGCGATGTTCTTGAGGCTGGGGAGCAAATGGCTGTCGCAATTGAAGAGCAGTCAGTTGTAGCCAAAGAGATAAATCAGAACATTCAAATGATCAATGAACAATGTTCCGAATCGTTTGAGTTGATGACGCAAACAAATGCCAAGATTAACAATGTTCAGGCAAAAGCGGTAGAACTTGAATCTGTCATAGACAGCTTTTCTGACCGATAAAAAAGTAAGGGCTTGTTAAAAGCCCTTAGTTTTTTAAATCTGGATTATTCTTCAATATCCGATTCAACCACAGATACTCGTGAAGGCTCCATTTCACCGCGAGAAATCGATACTGCTTCCTCTAGCGACTGCTCAAGCTTTTCAAAAAAACCTTGTTCCATTTTTTATTCCTCTTAATAAATCAAAGGCATAATAAGTCTTTATCATTGCATCTGTCAATGGTTGATTGAGATAATAAAATAAAGCAAAAAAAGCTCTATCGTGACAATGATCACATAGCAGTAAACAATTTAAATCCTGAAGAAATTACCATTATAAATACAATAAATTTAATAATTAAAAAAGTTGACTCACAAATCAATATGGATATAATGAGAAACAAGAACTGGAAAAATCCATAATAAATTAATGAGTTACAAAATGAACTACATCACGCGCCAATACCAATTAATCGGTTCAGTTTCTGGAGAGACTGTTTTTTCCGATTTCGAATCAGCTAAGAAATCACTTGAGCAAAATTCTGACGACACGCTGGTAAGTAAAAAACAGAACTGTGCGCTAATGGAAATGACTAACGGCGTATACACCAAGGCGTTTCAATTCAATAAAGGTGAGTTGGTTGAAGACTCTGTAGCGTTAACTCCTTTTCGACTGTTAGATTCCGAATCCGTTGATCTGGTAAAGCTCATTAAATTCGAAGATACCGTAGATACTGTGACTGCTGATTTTAGTAATGGTGAAACGGGTGTCTATAAAGTAACTGTAGCCCCCGCTTTTAGTCAGGCTGCTGATATTGCGATGAGTCAATTAAAAGAACAAGCAAAAACGCTAGGCAAAGAACTGCCGTGTGTTGATTATGATTGGTCGCAAGCAATTTCTGGTAACACCCCTGTAGATCATAAAGTGTTTATGCTGTTTTTGCATGATTGCGAAACAGGAAAGCCTATTTCTTTTGCAGAAGTTCATCTGCAAATTTCAGAAGGTTGCAGCACCTTCAACAAGAACAAAAAGAAAAGCGATGCTAACCTTCCAAAACTATCATTGAACCTTGTATGCTCATTTGTGTTGCCAGAATATGAAGATGTGGAAGTAAGCAAACTGCTAGGATTGGGTATTCGCTCCATGCTAAATGGTGCGTTTGATAGCAATAAAAACAACTATGCAGCATTACATGAAAGATTTGGTCGAATCAATCTTCAAGTAAACGCTTTTGAGGATAATATTCACGATTTAGAGTTTGCTGAAATCGCCTCAGATAGAATGAATATGACTCTGTGTTTTTCATTAATGGAAATGAATCTAGAAATTAATGATACAAAACTAATGATTTTTTAATAGGAGGGCTAAAGCCCTCTTTTTAATTTGAATATGTATTGATTATTATTTATCATTTTTAAAAAATAACAGGATTGATAAATGATAAATATAGTTAAAAAATTATTAAGATGCCCTTCATACATAGCACTTTATGCATCTGTTTTATACTCACTATATCTAGGTGGGCAATGGGCTTTAGGTAATGACAGCGTTGTTTATTTAGCCTTTGATACGGCTTTAATCCATGTACTGATTGTCTTTGTGTTTATATTCGCAGATTTTATTGGTCTAGGGGATCTGTTTTTCGTTCGGGATGAAAAAGCAAAACCGAGAGATATGATAAACGAAGAGGGTCTTCAATTCGGTATTTTGCTTTTTTATTCGTGGATTGTTATCCCTCTTGGGCTTTTATTCGTAACTGATTCACTTGAGCCGACCAAAGAAAGTGGTGTTGGATCGCTTGTAAAGATTAGTGATGTCAAAGATGCTTCAAAGGGAAGAAATCCTCGTCAGTTGATTACTATCGACGGTACAGAATATTTAGTTTCAGGTAGGCATATCGGTGAGAATGATGAGTACATTAGAGTGAAAAAGGCGCAATCTAATGATGGAAAATACATCAGGAATTTTGCCTGCAATCTAAGTGGAAAATGCGGTTCGTACATAAAATATGCTGACCATGTTTGGTATAAACAGAAAATATAGTCTCACTGATAATCAATTTAATGCCCTACTAGCGCCGCTGTAGGGCTTTTTGTTAGATGGTGAACGCTTTTATGCGCCAAAAAGTGTTGGCATTACGCACTTTTATGCGCCAAAAAGTGTTGGTATTACGCACTTTTATGCGCGAAAAAGTGTTATCGAAATCAAATTTCACTTTTTAATTATTAAATTATTGACTATTAGTCTTAATTATGTATAATTGAAAAATAAGGAAACAGCTTGGTTTAAGTGAGGTTAAGATGGCATTTTCAGTAGCAAGAAACAATACATGGACGAATGACGGTAAAGCAACGAAAGCGTTCTTTGAAGCGCAAGGCGCTACAGTAAAGCCTTCTCGACTTCATGGTGATTACGATGTGTTTGTTGATGGAAAGCACGTAGCCTGGATCTTCAATAACAAAGAAGAACAGATTGAATTTCTTACTTCAAAAGGTTTAATCAAATAAGACCTCACCTAACGCCACCATAGAGAGATAAGTATCATGAGCAAATACATTTTACCTTCAAAATACCCTACCCTGACCGAAATCACGCTAGGCTCAAATAAGAATGTACACGCAATCACTAAGCGTGACCGTTTTCTGGATAATGGATACTGTGTCCAACTGATTAAAGAAATCCCGATGAAAGTTCAGTTTCAGGGAGATTCGTTAGTGCTGGATCAGGAAGCATTAAGCGTTATCGAAAAATGCCGTAAAGTGGTTCACACAAATCATGAATTCCGCGATTGTGAAGTGTTCAGCCTAATCAGCGAAGATGAGCGATTCATGGTAATGGGCTACGAAAACGAAGAAGAAGTTGCCGAGCGAAGAGGCACTTTCTTAGGCGGGGAAGGCTACTATGATTTAGCGAAAAAGATTAAGGCGGATAATTTAAGTAAGTTCTATGCCGTTAAAATCTTTGATACTGACAAAGAAGAAGTGAATTACTGATTTGATAGGGGCGATATATTTGCCCCTTATTTTATTTGCACAATAAAAAAGGCTGATTTCAATCAGCCTTTAATTTTATGGGTTCTACCCGACAAATTTCGTTAGTGGGTTCTCGTCAGCCCATGTAGCAATTTCGTTTGCCGCACTTTGAATTTGTTCTAGGTTTTCACTGATTAACCCTACTTCGGTTAAGCAATTGCATCGGAACTCAGGATCTTCCATCACATCAGGATATTTAGCGAGGATTGTTTTGACGAAGCCTTCGATTTCATCTTTGGCTTCGTCATAATGCTTCATATCTGAAGTGATGATTGAAATGTGAGCAAAATGTTTTGTTTCAATCAACACTTTTTTCATATTTCTTAGCTCAATTTCCAATTGAATGAAGTGATTACGCTAAAGTCGTTATCAGGGTCGAGGATTTCCATCATATCGCCTTTGATGTGTACAGGTGTTAGCTCCCAATCATACTCATCATCGCTATCTCGCTCACCCATTTTAACTTCTTCTTCATGGTGCTTTTTGTCTGTAAGATGATTTTCAAGAGCTTCCGCGTGACTTTCAAAAGCATATGGTTCGTCATTGTCATCGCGTGGTAAAGAATATCCATGACCGCACTTGATTAGTTCGATCCAAAGAATTTTTGCTTTAGTATCTGTAGTGTTCATCTTAAACCTTTACTTGTTCTTAGTTAGTGTATTAATTATATATTTATCACGCCAAAAGTCAATCAAACAAGGCTTATTTTTTAATAATTAAATATCTTGACCTAGACACTCCATAGTGTATAATTGAAAACATATTAAATTATGGATGTATTTATATGTACTTGGCTAAGGTTGAAAAAGATAGCACTAATAAAATCAGTGAGCTAGTCGAATCGCTTAATGGGTATAAACGCCAATCGGAACCGCTTAAGTTTGATGATAATGGCAACCAAAAGTTCTATGCGTTATTTAATGCAACTAGTGAATACAACTATCTAGATCACATCCATATGACTGTGTTTGGCTGTGTTTATGAAGAGTGTGAGCAATGCATTTTTATTTCATTCGCGGTCATTAACGATTATCTTCAAAAGATCGATATCTCTGCATGTGAAGGTGAGCTAATCGGCTTTGCCAAGTCTTGCCTAGAAGGTCAGGAAAGCGCTCTTGAGATTCTTTCATCCCAAGTTAAAGATGATATCGAGAATCACCTAATCAAATTCAAGATTGAGAGTGGCGCTTAAGCGCCTAAAAAGGAAACCACCATGAAATTTTTATCTGTATCAATTGAAATCCCATCTTACCCACTAGCGTCAAACGACCAGTTCCTTGATTTAAAAGGTAAGCTTGATATCGGTTATGTAACGATTAAGCACGAAAGCGGAAGACAGGCGCTAGTAGACACGCAAACGTACATGCTTGACTTAGAAACTCGCAGCGTAGTTTGCCCTATGTCTAATGAGATTGAAGAGTCAACACTGCTTAGCGGTGATCTAGATGACTTAAATAAGCTGTCATTTGAAGTGTTCGCAACGTTTGATGATTCAGCATCGAGTGATTTCCATTACGGGGATGCTAAGCTTCTCATTAGTGATGGTGCTGGAGAAGAAAAGCTTATCAGCGTCAAGGTGGAAGATTAAGATGCTTAAGTATGCATTATTATTGACCTCTGCACTGTTTATTAGTGGTTGTGGAAAAGATGTGGTTAAAGAAGTTTCTAGCTCATGTGAATTCAAGCTGATTGGCTACGACAAGCCACACAAGTACGGTACAGCCAAGTTTTTGGTTAATGGTAAAATTGTCTCTCTCAAAATGGGGAAGCATCAAGTTCCTAATGAAAAATACGGAAGTGTTTTTACAGGGGTTTGTGGTCAAAAGACCTATGAGGATGGATCGCTAAAGAATACCTATGCTGTTTCATTTAGAACAAAAATGAAGCCTGGCTCTTCTAAATACATGCTTCCTAACTACTAATTTTAATAAGGGTATAAAGATGACAGATGCGGTTTTTATCGGTGATATTGTTGAATCTAACGGTAAAACAATCAAAGAAAACAACTTTTCACTAAAACATGAGTTTCCGATCATGTCTCAGGTAAAAGTTGTCTCTTGTGAGTCAGATTCATGGTTATCGCGTGAAAGTGAAGTTATTCAAAATGCAGTAAAAGCGGGACTACCCTTTTATGTCGTTCAGCATATTCGTGATTGTGATGGCACTCCCCTTTACGCAGTTTCTTTTGTTCCGTTAACCGCAGCAGAAGATGAGAGGCTAAACGAAAAATACTTAAACATGGTATCTAATGACCGCTCGATTAGAAAAGATTTGAACTCATTTATTCAGCTAACGGATCTTGTAAAAACATTCACTCTGTTTGGAATTCATTCAGATGACTTGGAAAGGGTTTAGTGATTACTTATGCCTAGATTGACTGAGCAACAACTGAACGATAAATCAGAAATGATTGGTCGCTTATGCAATACAAGATTTGGATTTGAGCGTTCATTATCCATCGTTCTGAGTCGATTTTTAAGCCAGGACGAGATTAAGCTGGCAGTTAAAGCAGCTAAGAACAGGGATTTCGAAACCTTTGAGTACATCACTCAAAGGGTAAAGCCCTCAAAACAATCCAAATCAGAATCATTGAAGGCTTTAAGGAGATCACCACAAAGGCGGTTGCCTTTCAAAAGTAGTAGCGTCCATAATCGATAACACAGCGCATGTATATTCGCTTGTGTCGCCGTAGAACTTGGCATCTTTGAATTGGTTATCAGTCGTCTCAATGACCTTAAACTCCATAGGGTAATTCAGGTAGCGATTATAGTTAGCATCAAGCATTCTACCTTGCAGCCTTATTGAGAAATCCTTCCATTTGTTTTCTAATGTAAGGGTGCATGTTTCTGGGTCAAACTTGTGATGACCTTCGATTTTGAAATTCTTATCCTCTCGCCACTGATAACTGCGATTGGGATCAAAATCAGGAATGCCATCCTCCCCGTCTTTAGGGTTGTGGGCTTCCAAGGTAATACTGAAATCGTCAAACCTTGTATTTCTGACTTTTCGGTCATTACGAATGTCGTACAATCGGCTTAGGTGTAGCTTGTATCTTTGAGGGTGCTCATTTGTTCTGAAGCTATCCCATGAAAGTGTGGCATCGGGTTTGCTGTAGTCTAAACTTCGATAATTAGCAACTCCGCCGTAAACACTCGCCCGATCAGGGCGGGGATATAAGGCGGTTATCTCGACAGAGATAATTATTGACATTTCTAGTTGTTTATAAGATATTATTCAATAAATTCATAGTGTTTTATTGAAATGTTACGAGCAACGAAGATACGTATTTATCCAACGATAGAACAAGCTGAGTTTCTTGAATCTCAGTTTGGCGCGGTTCGTTTTGCGTATAATAAAGCTCTGCACATAAAGACTCACTTTTACAAAAAGAAAAGCATTTCATTAAACCTTAAAAAAGAGATAAAGCCACTGTTATCTCTTGGAAAGAAATCAAGAAAGTACTCATGGTTAAGTCATTTCGATTCCATTTCTTTGCAGCAATCGATCATCAATCTTGATAAAGCTTTCTCGAACTTTTTCAATCCAAAGCTAAAAGCTAAATTTCCCAAGTTTAAGCGTAAACATGGTTATCAGAGTAGTTACCATTGCACTGGTCTAAAAATCCTTGAAAACGCAATCAAGATCCCGAAATGCAAGCCAATCAAAGCTAAGATCCACCGAGAGATAAGCGGGGCGCTAAAAAGCATTACCATCTCTAAATCCAGCACAGGTAAATTTTATGCTTCAATTCTGGTTGATTGCGGTAATGAGGCACCTACCAAACCAAAACATATCACCAAACTATCAGGTTACGATTTGGGGCTGACGGATTACCTCATTAGCGATAAAGGTGATAAGGTTGCTAATCCTCGGTTTTTAATTAATGCATATAAAAACCTAAGAAGGAAACAAAAAGCCCTGAGTCGATGTAAAAAAAGCTCTAAAAATAGAGCGAAAGCAAGGCTATTGCTTGCTAAAGCACATGAGCGTGTGGCTAACGCTCGGAATGATTTTCAGCACCAGCTTTCAAAACGAATTATTGACGAAAACCAAGCGATAATTGTTGAAACGCTAAAATCATCCAACATGCTAAAAAACAAACGACTTGCGAAACACATTGCTGATGCGGCTTGGGGAGCATTTATTTCTAAGCTGGCATATAAAGCTGATATGTACGGTAAGTGGTTGATTAAGTGCGATCAGTGGCTACCCTCTTCGAAGACCTGCTCTTGTTGCGGCTACAAGATGGATAAAATGCCGCTCCATATCAGAGTATGGACTTGCCCGAGTTGTAATGAAGTACACTGCCGAGATACCAACTCAGGCAAAAACCTGCGTAATGCAGGTGTAATTGAATTAAAAGCGGCTGGATTGACCGCTTCTGCTTGATGATGCCTGCGTAAATCCTAATCAAGAATTAGGTTGCGGCAAACGATTCAAGAAGCCTCGCCCGATAGGGCGGGGAGAATCACGTCCATGATAGTAAATGCACCCTGACAGTAGTGCGCTAACACTTAGAATTGGTATGAGTTTAAGCATGGTGTGATCCTATTTTTTTTAAATCATACCATGAGCAATTCGTTGAATAAATTAATTAATAACAGCATACTTCGTATGCAATCTTCGATGTGGGGTCTCTCTATGCGAGTAGGTTTAATTGGACATTCAGTAGGTATTTCAGCCCCTATTTCTGGTGCTAAGCATATGACGCGTAAACCGCATGTTAATGTAGGTACGATTGGACATATAGATTATGGTAAGCAGACGTTCGTTACATTGGCAGTGAAAGCCTACTACAAAGGCTCATATCGTCCATCCTCGTACTTTGAGCAGCTTGCGCTACAAAGCTCTGGAAAAGGTGGAAAGAAAGCAAGAAAGCGGATTCGAGGCTGGTAATTGCAATGGGGAGGCGTGAGCTTCCCTATTTTATTCGGGGTTTATTAATTTAATTATTAAATTGACTTAATATCCAACTTTTGTATAATGAGTGAAATAAAATATAAAAGTGAATAAAGATATGTTCGACGTTAAACAATCCGTAGCTGATTACCTAAATATCATTGTTACTCATGCTTGTAACATGAAATGTGCATTCTGCATTGACGAATATCGCAACGAAGATGTTTTTGTATCCCTTGAGCATGTCGAAAAAGCTCTTAAGTTTGCCAAAAAGAAGAATGTTAAAGACATTTTGCTGATTGGTGGTGAACCTACATTGCACCCACAGATTGTAGAGATTGCAAAGTTGACTAAATCATACGGATTTAGGGTTATCCTTACCACGAATTACACAAAGCCCGATGTTGTTAAAGCCCTTGACGGTATTGTTGACTGCTTCAACATCTCGTTCTACTCGCAAAGAGAGTTGCCTAAGCAGAGTGATTTTGTTTCTGATTTGACTATTCATGCAATCATCCATCGTAAGCAACTCAACACCAGAGAGAAACTTGATTCTTTCATTGATAAGTACCGCGAGTATGCTCACTTAAAATTTTCAACTCTGACAGTTTGTAACGATTGGACAGAGAAAATGCAGTCTGTGCCTTATCTTGACTCGCTACCTGTTAAAAAGATGGTTTTATTCAATGAAATTGAAGGTATGGAATATCGGGGATGCGTGATTAAGCGCCACGATATTATTCTCAACCCTGGCGCAGATCAATCTTACAAAGCCCATACAAATGGGCAGATTGTTAAATCTTGGAAGAAAGACTTGATTGCCCTATCTAGCGTAGCTTGATTTAAGATCTCTATTAAACTTTCGATAGGTCGATTTTGTTATAGCGCTTATGACCCAAATCGATATTAAGCGCTGTAGCGGCTTCTACAATGCCTGCCTGTGCATGGTCGATGTCATCCATACCAAGAACCTCATATGGCGTGAGCGGCTTGCCACCAGCCAATCTGACACACTTTAAAGAGTGCATAAGAGCATCTGCAACTTGCTCGATAGATTCAGGGCTGATGACGAAGCTTTTGGTTGGTTGGTGATACTTCATTTTGAACTCTCAATTTAATACGTTGTTATGATCGAAAAAAGGAGCTAACGCTCCTTTCCTCTAATAATCGCAGGATTATTCTTCGACTTTGCCTTCGAAGTAGCTCAGTAGAGAGCCAATTGTCACTAGCTTCTCAGCATCTTCATCAGGGATTTCTACGTCAAACTCTTCTTCAAGAGCCATGATAAGTTCCACTTGATCTAAAGAATCCGCGCCTAGATCGTCATTGATATGTGCTGTTTCAGTAACTTCGCTTTCGTCAACGCCAAGTTGCTCAACAACAATCTTGATAGCACGTTCTTTTAAATTAGCCATTTCTTAATCCTTTGTTTTTTATTCAATTAAATAATGCACGAGAGAAATAATATTGAATAAATTCAGGTTAAGCAAGTAAAAAATAGCTGGTCAGATATCATTTGAAGAATAAATGGTCGCCTTAGCTAAGACGACCATTTATTTCATTTCCTATGCGGCTTCAATTTCAGTTTGAAGCTCTTTGATTGTTTCATCTAGTTCAAAACATTGGTCAAGATGATAAAGTTCAATAAGCTTTAGCATGAACTTGGCAGGAGTTGAGGTGCGAATTCGGTGTAATGCCACTGATACCACTTGAGGCATGTGCTCTTTGTTATCAATAAACGATTTTTGGTTTACTGTATCAACCAGGACGTATTCATTGATGTTGCTTACAGCATCGTACACGCTGCTAGGAAGCGTTTCGCCGTTCATTACAGCCGCTAGTTCTGGGTGGATAACAGAGATTGTTTCGTCGTGCAGTTTAACAAAGTTGCTAGTCATGGTGGTGTCCTTAATTACAAGTTATCTTGATGTTTTTAATTATACACACTCAAATCAGAGAGTCAATATATTTAATTATTAAAAATGAAGATGGAAATAAAAAAGCCCTTCACGAATGAAGGGCTTGATGTTTCCTTTTACCGCTTATTGGCTTGCGCTGTCTTTGGCTTTTTCATACTGCATAGCGCCATCAAGCAGTTCTTGTTGACGCTTCACAGCGTTTTCAGACGCAATCTGATATGAGTAAGACTCTGTGATGCTATTGATAAACGCTTGAGCTACAAGCATTTTCAGGTTTGATTTTTCTTTTTCAACTGTGTCTTCCGAAAAATCTGATCCTGTAGTCAAATTGGTATATTGATCAACAAGGTTATCGGTAGTATCAGAAAGAATAATGTTAATAAACGCAATCTTATCTAGTAGAGTTGGATTTTCAAGATCTGTAAAGCGTTGACCTGTGACCTTATAACGGGTCATTTTGTATTCAATCTCTGCAAGATCTGCAAGTGTTAGCTTTGGGTATGCAACCGCATCTGTATCTGTGGTGTACGGCATAGTCGTTTGTGATGATTTTGACGCCGATTCCGCTTCCATTAATTGAGTTGACTCAATCTGTTCAATTCGACTTGATGCCATTGCATTGCCTAACATTAAACCAGTCGCTAGACCAGTTGCTCCGTACATTGCATTTTTAGTAACACTAGAACCTGAAGTGTTCGTAACTGTTTTTTCAGGTTTGACTTTATTTCCTGGTGTAGCCGCTTTACTGATTTTAACAGGCTTAGGCGCTGGAGCAGGCTTAAAAGCAGGTGCGCTGATTCTGATCGGGCTTGAACGGAATTTAGCGCTAGCAGTGGTGCTTACCATTGATGCTGTAGCTGCGATTGTTGCGATTAGCGCGTAAGTCTTAAATTTCATTGGTATGTTCCTTGGTGAATCTTTATTTTTTAATTACTTAGGAATCCCTAAGATGTTCAGTAATTATACATAGTAAGGGTTATCGGTCAACAAAATATTTAAACAAATAAAAAATAGAGAGAAAAAAGCAATTGGTTTTGACTGCTTGCAGTCTTTAATATAAACGGTCTTTAAAGCGTCTATTTATTGGTTGAAAGGTTGAACATGGTGGGATCTGCACTCTTACAGTCGAAATCATCCCAATTACCAAAGTCAAAAATGTCTGGTTCGTGTTCTGCGTTAAGAGCTTCGACCATTTTACAAAATTTTTCTTTATTGGTTGTTTGATATGCTGACGTGGTTCGATATGAACCAGCGTGAACTCCCATATTACTAAAGGGTTGGCTTGCAATCCTCACTGACCAAACATAAACAAACTCATCTTTCCGCCAAACTCGCTCATAACATGGGAAAACCTTTTTCTTAAGCGTTCCATGAATACGCTTACAGTTCTCGATTGATTCTTTGATTTTTTTAGTGATCATAAGTGATCCTTTGCACCAAATAATAAGGCACTTAATCTAAGTGCCTTACGTGTAAGAAAAACCTCTATTTGGGGTGTTAGGGGCTTTAATGGTCTTAAACGAACAGCTCGCTTGCTAGAACCGCATATGCTTCAGATAGTAATGCGTTAGGTTCGATCACTAGTTCTTCTTGGTAGAGTCGGTGGAATACTGTGTCATAATCCTGATCGTTAGTGGTCAAAGTGAAGTTTAGTACAGGGTCAAAAAGAAGGTTTTGAGGCAGTTCAGCCTTTTCGCTACGACTGGCTTCAATTACTTCAAGCATTGACACACCCTTTTTCTCGATGTGTGCTTTAATTTTATCCATGCCAATAAAGCGTTCATTTGTGCTTTGATCGACTAGTAATGCTTGAACGCCATCATTTTCTACATCGATATCGACGTTTGCAATACTAGCAATAGTGTGGAATTGAGAAGCGAAATTAAACCCTTCCATTTCAGAAAGATTTACAAAAGTTTCGCTTAACTTTAGCTTGTCGCCTTCATTGATTACAAAGTCTTCATTAACTTCGATCAGTTCGCTAAAGTAAATGTAGGATGAGTCAGTAACAACGGTCTGGTTTTTGTTCCAGATGTCACAAACAATACCTTCGTCCGTTGTGTAAACTTCTACATAAAACACACCAGGAACACTAAACCAATATCCGCGCTCAGTTGTTCGAATAGTTTCAAATAACTGCTGGACAGGTGTGTAATCTGGAAGTTCGATAGCAGTATTGCCATCAAGAATGACAAACTTTTTATTTACCGCAACGGGAACAACTACATCACTTGTGAAATTTCCAAATGGTAGTGATAGCTTAGATGCAGGCACAGTAAATGGCAGTGAGATGTAGTCTAAGCAAAGTTTGTTTTCAATTGAAGGTTTCATGGTGTGCTCCTTTTGTTTATGTTTCTATTATACATAAATAAAAGGCTAGGTCAATTATTTAATTATTAAAAAATAAGGTTATACACTAAAAAGCCCCATAACGGGGCTTAATAAAAAGTTCAATTACCAGTTAATCGATAAACTGAGGATCTTCGATGGGTTCATTATCATCAGAAAAGTCAAATTCTAGCCACTTTTCGCGAGGGATTTCAGGGTGGGCTTCCATCCCATTAGTTAATGATCCGTACACCTCCCATGAGTGGAGGTTATCAGGAAAAACATCTTCCATAGGTTGATAACCCTTGTGATGCTTACCTTTTAGATACAAGTCATGGTGACTTTCTACGGCATTCGGCATTGAAAAATCTCCTGTAGGATCGGCGTGACTTATTGCTGAACTAAGTTGAATGTTCGAACATGATAGGATTCATGATCGTCAGTAACAAACCAATATTTTGTTGATGAGTTCCAAACAGCATCAGTCAAGGCTGTATAGCCAATATTGCATTCTTTAACCGTATGGTTTGGCAGAATGGTTTCACAAGAAATCGCGCATTCTTCGTCATTAAGATCGATTGTAAACGATGAGAATTTGATACCGTTAATCTCAACCAAATCAGCATTTTCAAGCATTTCAACCAGGCTTTGAGTTGGGTGCTCACTAATGTCGAAGTTAAAATCACCGCCTTCGAATTCAACCAGCAAGTTAACGATATCAACATTGCTCTTATGGTCAATGAAATGATCGAATTGTTCGATTAGTCCTTCATCGGTATTCAGATCTTCAATGTCGTAACCTTCACCTTCTAAAGTGTCTCGTAAACAGTCTTGAAATGCATCCAGAATGCGATTCTTAGCAAATACAACTAGATAATCGTATGCGCCAGATTCGGTTGAGAATACACGCACTGGCGGAATGTGAGGAATATTGCCGTTTTGCTCTGATGCATATGCTTGAGTAAGCGTAAATACTGTGGTTGTCATGGTGTGTGCTCTTTTATGTGTTAAATTAAAATAGAGGGATCAGGAAGCCAGCGCCCAAATCAAGCTTTTCACTGGCAAGCTCTTTTTTGCAAAAATCATATAGCTCATCCTGTAGAGAATAAGCTTCCCGTTCCCAAGGTTGATCTTTGTATAAATCAAAGTCAGATTCACGTTGAATTGAGGACGCAACGCTTAGCTCTACTCTTTCAGACCCGTTATTCCAAATAAATTGATCGTTATTGGTTCCAAAAGACAATTGACCTGTATAAACCTGCTTGGCATGAACTAATTCATGGCAAAGGTAGATGACCCAGATAGTGAAGCTTGATTCTTTGTTAAGATGAATGGCAAAATTTTTGGTGTTACCATTTTTAACCTTCAAAACCGCGTTTTGATTTTTAGGAAGCTTTTTAAAGCCAATGGTTAACGTAAGTTTTTCATGTTCAGGAAGTAATTTTCCAACGACCAGGTTTACAACTTTAGTTAGTGCTGGAACGTACATTCTGTTAGATTTACTGCCTGATTTTTCGAACTTAATGTTAGCCATAGAGCCTCCGAAAAAATTATTATTTATAATTACAGATATATAAGAGTCGAGGTCAATTAAGGGTTGATTGTCCCGTTATGCGAGTTACAGCGTAGATACTTCGCAATAAACCACTTGGCTCTTAACAAAGTTTTCAGCTTCATCGAACGATTTAAAATCAAAAGCGGCATTATGATGATAAGTATCAAAACGTTGATTTCTTGATAAGAAACGCCCTGCGCTATCAATAACTAAGAATTTCATGAATTGACCCCTATTTTGCTGTCATCTTCTTTTTTATGTTTGGGTTAAATTATACATAAATAATTTTAAAGGTCAATGTTTTAATTATTAAAAAACAATGTAATATAAGGCTATATGGCTGGCGAGCTTAACACTCACCAGCCATTAAATTTAGTTGCGTTGATCGAAAAACTCGCGAATTTTCACTTGTTCGTTTTCGTGTTTTTCAATGCGCTTGGCGCGACCACCATTGATGTAAGCGTGAATTTCTTCGAAATCCTCAAGATTAATTTCGCTATCAAGATCAATGTTGCGGTACTCAACTGAACAAACTACCTTGTGCATAGCTACTGGTAATGTGTCATCAACTACCACACCGCCAGAAATGCTTAAGCCATGCTCAGAAAGAGCTGCTTGAAGTTTATTGAAACGAGCGATGTTGTTTTTGAATGCTTGATTAGTAGTCATGGTGCGTCCTCTTTAGTTACAAGACCTAGTGGTCTTTCTTGTTTACAAGTATACACCAATAAGCTACCGAGTCAATAATTTAATTATTAAAAATTAAAGGTATTTGAATTGACTTTTAAACCATTAAATGTATAATTAGTGCATAAAGTTAATAAAGGACACCGCCATGAAAAACGTAGATATCAAATTCAATCAAGACTTAAGCAAGTTCCGCAAAGTTAATGCTCTTTGGGTTCATATCTCTGAAAATGCAAACATCAATGTTATGGAACATGCTTCTCTAAAATGGTTTATGATCCCGTTAGAAAGCAAGAAAAAGCCGTCTAACGAAGATGTATCAATGGCTGTTAAAAAGGCGATTGAATGCAGCGGTATTGAGCTTAAAGCAGGTCTTAATTTCTACGTAGCTGACCGTGAAATGATGAATCCACTAACCTTGAAAGAGATGGATAAGCTGGTTACAGTTCAATACACAGCAACAGAATGCCAGGATTAGGGGTTTAGCCCCTTCTCCCATAGTGAAGAAAAAAATTGGATATTCCCCATTTATGGGGTAAAAGTAATAAAACACGGAACGATGATAGCCTTGATCATGCTTCCGTAGTAATGAATAGCTTAATAACAGGAATAAAAACATGCCATCAGAAGCCATTGTGAAGTCAGTACAGCAAGCGTACAAATCGCTAAGAGAATCACTACCTGACTTCGAGCCTCGTTCGCACCAAAATTATCTGGTAGGCGAAGTAACTAAGGCGATTTCTGGCGATAATGAAAACAATATTATCGTTGCCGAGGCAGGTACAGGGACGGGTAAGTCTCTGGGGTATCTCATGGCTGCTATTCCTGTTGCTAAGCACTTAGGCAAGCATGTTGTTGTATCTACAGCAACCGTAGCGTTACAAGAGCAGTTAATCGATAAAGACCTACCATTTTACCGAGATCATATCGAACATATTGATTTCGATATCGCTAAAGGTAAGGGGCGCTATTGTTGTGTGGAGAGACTACAAGGCATTGTCACTGGTAACGGTGACGTTACCTTTGATTTCAAACCAACACATGAAGATAGAGAGGTTTACAAGAACCTGTTTGCGGATTTGAAGTCTGGTGAATGGAAAGGTGATCGCGACTCTCTAAAAAAACCTATTGAAGATAAATTGTGGAACGTGATTGCAAGTGGCGCACATACTTGTAAAGGTAAACGTCATGTAATGTGTCCATTTCATATCGCTAGACGTGAGCTTTCTAAGGCAAATGTAATTGTTGCTAACCATGCGCTTGTAGCAGCGGATTTATCACTTGGCGGTGGCATTATCCTTCCTGAGCAAGATAACACTATCTACGTCTTTGATGAGGCTCATCATCTTCCAAACATTATTCGTGATGCTCATGCAGGTTCATTTAGCTTGTCAGGTTCAACGACTTGGGTCATGAATTTGTACACGTACATTGAGCGTCATGCATCGGTGCTAAACGTTAGCTCCGAGGAACTTCAAGAGTTGGCTATTGTGCGTGATGACTTCTCTATTACGCTCGATGAGATGGAGAATGTCTTTAAGCAATGCCCCTTTACTGATAAGGTATTCCGCTTTAAAAACGGTGAGATCTCAAGCAGTGATTATGAAAAATTCAATGACCTAAAAAGCGCATTGAAAAAGCTAAGAAAACGTATTGGACGTGTAAGGACTTACCTTGAAGAAAACGAGGAAAGCTTTTCGTCAGCAGACTACGATCAGTTTAATAGCGATATCAATTTCCATTATTATCGATTAGAAAACATCCATGATGTAACAAATCAATTTCTCAATAATGATGAGACACCGCTTGCGAAATGGTTGACGATTACCGAGGATAACCGTGTTAGCGTTCACTCATCCCTGTTGGATGCAAGTGAAACCATTAAATCGTCGCTTCTTGATGCTGCTCATGCCGTTGTAATGACATCGGCAACCTTATCTACTCTTGGTAATTTTGAATACTTTAAGTTGCTTTCTGGTGTGCCAGATGAGAGTAAGTTTATTCGTTTAAGTAGTCCTTTTGATTACCCTAATAACGCTGAACTACTCATTCCGCAAATGAACGTTAATCCAAGCTCAAGAGAATTCACTAATGAATTGATTGAAAAGTTAAATGAGTACTTATTTGACGAAAATTACGACTCTCACTTGGTTCTTTTCTCGTCGTACAAGCAGATGAACGAAGTTGCTGATCAATTAAAGGAAAAGATTGAATCTAGCAAAATCACATTTGGTATTCAGGGCAAAGGCGCTCGTAATCGTATCATTAGCAAGCATAAAGAAGCCATTGATAAAGGTGGTCGCTCTATCCTTTTTGGTACACAAGGATTCTCAGAGGGTCTTGATTTAAAGGGTAAGTACCTTACTCAACTTGTAGTGACTAAAATTCCTTTTTCTGTTCCTACTGAGCCAATTGATGAAGCTTATGCGGAATTGGTATCTACACGCGGTGGTAATCCGTTTATGGAGATCTCAGTCCCAGAGGCATCAAGAAAGATGATTCAGTCAGTTGGTCGTTTAATTCGAACCAAGCGAGATAAAGGTCGATGCATTATCCTTGATGATCGAATTGCTACGAAGAATTATGGTAAAAGTATTTTGAAAGATTTACCTCCCTTCAAACTTAATACAGATTACAAGTCAATTATTGACCTTTAACCCTGCTTATGTATAATAATTAAAAACAAATAAGGAATTATGATTATGAAATATGGTAAACTGGCTCAAGATTGTGGCGAAAGACTTCCTCTTGAAGTAATGCGTTCTGCTGCTGGCTATTACATTGGAACAAGTGAAGATGGAATGCCGTTTAGTCGCGAGTCGGCTGAATATTTCGATAATCAGAGCAAGGCGGAAGAAGCACTTGAAACTGGAAACTGGACACAGCGAATGACCCCTTAAGGGGTCTTTCGGTATTGAGGTGATTATGACGCTTGAACAGAAAATGATTGCAGTTCTCAATGAGGCGAATGGTAGTAACGTTGGTGCTTGGGATATGGCAAACAAGATTTGGGATAACTGCATGTCTAAGTCCCAACCTGGTAACGGTGCTCGAATTGCTCACTTACGAAGAGTTGGGGAAAACAGTAAAAAGGTAGGTTCTTTTGTGTTTTCCAGTACTCAAGAGCGAATGTATTATCTCAAAAAGGATGAGGATTCATGCGAGTAGAGAAAAACATTCCCTATCAGTTGAGTGTGGATTTCGAAGATCTGTTTGAACGGCTAGAAGCTGGTGAAACTATCGCGGGTTTTTACAATAAGCAGTTCACAGCGAGCGAATACGTTCATCGTGACGTTTGTCAGCTAGAGATGAAGGAAGGAATCATTAATGGTGGTGTTCGCGGTTTGGGTTGCTTACATCTAAGTGAATTCGATGTGAAGCTTTACAACGCCAAAAACAAAAATAAACCAGTTAATCTAAAATCTCTCTTTGTTTTAAGCTGTGAAGCAATTAATTTGGGGTGGATTAAGCCTTGAAAAATATTAAGCAAGCTGCATTGAGCTTTTATTCTCTAGATGAAGAACAAAAAGAATATGTTTTAGATAATTCACCAGCAAAGGAAAAAAACCTCCAAAAACTAAATCTGAGATTGGTAAGTCGATCATTTATATGATGATAGTCTCTGAAGAAGAATACGAAGAAGTGTTGACAGATGGGGTTATTGAGTATTTTGAGAGCAATTTGGGCTTCAAGTATGAGGTTTAGGTAGTAATTTGATAAATTTAGGATCAATCAGTTCATGACAACAATTAAAAGAAAACACCCCAAAAAGAAGGCTCAGCGGCTTTTAGAACATGCTGGCGTTGACCTATCCCATTTACCGAAAGAGTATCTTGACTCAATCACTTGCCATATGTCCCATAATGAAGTTCAAAGTTACTATGAGTTTGGCTTTTATCTAGATGAGGACATCGACAAGCTAAAGGATTTTATGAGTCTTTGCTATCCGATTAAGATTGTTACCTCGAAACCTGAACTGTTTAAGTTGAGGCTAAAGACTGGCGATGAGTATGTGCCGTTTACGCACATTAATGGGTACTATGAGGATAATATCTTTGTCTGCATCTATGCGATCCCAATTCAATTGGTAAATGCGCTTGAAGAAAAGCTTAAGCAAGAAAAGCAGAATTCTGAATAGAGCAAACCGAAATCATTTTAAAGAGATAAAAAATAACGCCCTCAGTGGGCGTTATTTGCATCTTTACTTCCGATAAAGCCAAGGGAAGAAATCCCTATGAAAGTAAGACCTGAAACGATGTGACCTAGATTCTGGTGCTTAACCTGTGAAACGCTTAAATCCAGGAATAAGAATGTGAATGGTAATGCGATTGGCATAAACAATCCAATGGTTAGTGATAGCACTAACTCATTAAGTTCATACTTGTACCCTAGCCTTTTCCTAGTTTTAGAGATCAATAAAATACTGCCTATACCAAGCGCCACCAGCCACCAATAGTAAGAGGCTCCAATGTCTTGGCTAAAGCGAACAGACTCACCAAAAAACATTAAGTAAGCGACGAAAGTAATAGAAATAACGATAAAAGTAAAAGGGTTAATTTTGTTCACAAGAAGCTCCATAGCGGTTGTCAATTGTGATAACGCTATCTTCCAGCTCTGCCATTAGCTTTCTGGAGGAATCCAAATCTATTTGATGCTGGATGTTAAGCCAATACTCAGGAGTAGTGTTAAGAGCTATGGCGAGCTTACTCGCTAACTCAACAGTTAATGAGGTTTTACCATTAATGAGATTGCTCACAGTATTTCTATGAACATTAATAGCGTTAGATAGGTCAGCGATTTTTATGTTCATTGGCTCCAAGAAATTTTTTAGTAGAGTTTCCCCTACACTTCTCGAAGTTGATTTTGAGTTAGACATTTATATATCTTAATAAATAATTTATTTATCAATTATCTAACTTAAACAGATAATTTTCAACATACTAATGTGACCATCTTCAATCATTTTGGTTAAAGCCAGCTTCTCAGCTTCGATGAGGCTAAGCACTTTCTCGGCTTCTTTTTGAGTGATTGGGTCACTATCTTTTCTGAAAAAACATCCATCAATAAGATAATCACCTTTTGTATTGCTGTACGCATGGTCACAACCAGGGGAAGCGATAAGGATCTGTTTGATTTCGTCAAAATCCTTTAGGTCTACCCCGATAACAACCTTCACCATGTTCGGCTTAATTTCGATAATTTTCATTCCACACTCTCGCGAGATTAACCACCCTCGATACCGAGGGTGGAAATAATCAATAGTGATTGTTTAGTTCGTGACGCATCTCATCACTGTTCAAACCGAAATGCTCAGCAATGTTCGACAAGCCAAAGCCTTTTACATACCATTCCTTAGCCTGCTTGTGTTGCTCTACTGTAAGTTTGAGAGAAACAGCTTTTTCTACATTCGGTAGATTTTCAAGCTCTTGGATAGAGACAAGTGTTTGGTTCGAGATTGGAACTTCAAGCTCAGAATTTGAGTATGCTGGAGCATGATGGATTGCTTTTGGCTCAGTTGTAATAACTAGCACTGAACCGTTGGCTTTGTTGCTAATATTCGAGAAATCCGTAAGAGTGATGCTCTCAAAGTCAGGGGTAACAGCTACATATTGCATACAGAATCCTTTTTTGAATTGGTTTATTCTTTACTTGGCATTTCCAAGCTTTGATTTAATTATACATCATTAACGCTCACAGTCAATAATTAAATAATTAAAAAGCCTCGCTTTAATAAATTGTTTAATTTTTACTTTTATGCTAATTTATGTATAATAATGAAAAGCAAAGCAGGGTATTTCTAATGACTGAAGCCAATTACTACACGAAGAAAGAAGTGACAGAGAACACTAAATTTACAATTGTGCTTGTAAGGAAGTCTGGAGCGTTTCAGCAGGAGTATGGATTTCTTGATGAGTCAGGATGCCTTGTTGGGCTTAAAAGTAGAACAGTGCCTTATATCGCGGCTAATGGCTACACGCAAGCCAGTAACATGATCGAAAAGCTGAAGATTGGAGCTGAGTATAACGCCCTACCTGCGGTTAAAGATTATAGTGGAAGTTACATGGTAGAGAGAGCCAGTGACTACGTTGAAGATAAGCTAACAAGCCAATTACGAGAGCGATTGAAGTCATTCCAGGAAACCGTGAGAAGAAATGGTCAATTCACGGGACAGATATACGAAAACCAAGCCTAATCGTTTTTCCCATCAAAGATGGGTTAAAGTGAATAAAGCATAAAAAGGCGCACCATAGTGAATGGTGCGCCTTTTATCGATCTTTGATTATCTATTTAAAGTAATCATTGATGTGAATCTTCTCAAACAGAAAGCTCATTACTCCTAGCTCTGTCAACTTTATAGATAATTGGTAGCTCTTTATCTATCCACTCGTTGCCGCTCTCAATCTCATAAGAGCGGTAAAAGTATGTTTTAGTGTCATCGAGCATCTTGTCAATTAATTTACTATAAGTAACAATGGATTTTTTAAATATCGTAGTTTGTGGAAGCTGATATCCATGAAATAGATGGGGGAAGTCATCTTTTCTGTCTAAATTGAAATAATCTTCACTATGCTTGTCATCAATAGCGATTGATTTAGCAAATTTATTACTATGAATTCGACTATAAATGTCATCTATTGCATCAACGAATGCTGCATACCTATCAATACAGATGTAAATTTCTTTCATTTCAGCGACCATTGCCATAGTGTTGTATAAAAGATTGCCAAAGCCTTTCCTAGCCACACTACCGCATGTTCCATAGAGGTTATTTTCAACCTGAACCATAGAGCCACGCGCTAAAAAATTATTGTTCATATCATAAATGACAACCGTGTAGCAATCCTTGGTCCCTTGCTCAATAAGCTCACCTTTTTCATTGTGTATCTTTAGTCCACCTTGCTTTATTGCAATTTTAAGTTGCGCTCCATTGTTCAGCATTTATTTAATCTCAATATTATTTATTGTTTTATAGTTCTATATTAAAGTAATCCAGTAGCTATTGCCAGTATGCTAATTTGTAGCTTCCGCTATTTAAGCATAAAAAGGCGCACCATAGTGATTGGTGCGCCTTTTATCGATCTTTGTTCGTCTGCTTAAAAATGACTTGTGCAAAACGGTCAATGTTAAATGCAGCATTCTCTCGAAGTTTATGACCACAACCTTTTTTCATTTCATCTGGGAACATTGTTTCCATATGCTTTTTAGCTAGTTCAATGCCCTGCTCTGGCGATAGGTTTTCAGCATAGAGAAGATCAAGTAATGAGTATTCTAAAGTGACTAGAATATCATACAGCTCAGGATCTAGGGTCTTTAGTTCCTCAAGAAGCTTGATGCTGTCTTTGAGTGTATGAATATCTTGCATTCGGGTCTTAATCCGAAGGCATCCAACTTGGAAATTGTCTCTGTCAGAATACTCATTTAGAGAGTGTAAGAGCAGTTGCTTCACAGAGCTATCTAAAATATGGTCGGTAGATACCAGTACAAAAGCATGAAATTCATGAGCTGCCAGGAACTCTTTGTGTTCGAGAGTTAATGGTAAGTCTTTTGCCATAAGCAAATCATTTTCTCTCAGGATTCGAATGTTTTTATGATTGGTTGCACCATACTTCGCCATTTCTAAATCGCTATAAATGGCTTTGAACTTGATGATAGAATCCATATCCGAAAGCTCAGGAATAACAGTGCATCGTTGACCAAAGGCATTATCATGCTCAAGCAGTTTTTTAAATGCAGTGCATTCTTTGATTTCATCATCTTCACTCAGGGTGATGCGATACATCATCCCTCTGGTATCGGTGTATAGGTGAATGATGTCATTTGTGTTTTTGCCAATAGCCACAGCAACAGTAATGTTTGGTGTGAAGAGATCGGTTTTCAGTTTTTTGTTTTCACTAAAAAGTTCCGATAAAAATTCTGCTTGAGTCTTATCCATCTCATTTGCCTGTTAATTTAATTTATTGTAATTATATCGTTTTTTGGTTAAGAGTAAATAATTAAACAAATAAAAAACCCTGCAACTGTTGCAGGGTTTTAGTGTTAGGTGCTTACTTATTGTTTTACTGTGTAGGTTGAGAGCAACTTGATAGCTTGCTTGTTGCCTGCAACATCTTCACTGTTAATCCAGAAGACGTATGAGCCTTCACCACGGTGAGGTTCGATTTCAAATCTAGCAATGCCGTACTGGTCAGCAATTCCGTTAACCGCTAGTTTGTGGTCTTGTACGGCAGAGCCTAGCTCGCCACTTTTAGTGATAGTCACAGTAAATGGTGTGTTTGGCTCAAGTTTTAATCCACCTTCAAATAGACCAGTATCCTGGTTAAATCGTGGCGAGCCTCCACGCTGATACTTTGCAACAGTATCGATCTCGAACTTGATTTCCTTTTGTTCGGTGCCACGCTTATTGCTTAAGTATTTCATCACATAATGACCATCTTCCAAATGAGGTAGGGTCACTGTTTGCATTTGACGACCATCATAACCACGGCGGTGACAATGTTGGTCGGATTGCTCGGATCCGCTTTCTGTATTAATTACTGTGTAATCGACACACTCAAAACGCTGGGTTTCAAAAACAAATTCTGGCGTTGAGTCGCTGGTAATGTGGTCATGGCTTGAGATGCCTGTGTCAGATGCTTGGTGCATGTATCCCCATAGTTCTGACGCAGAGACAGAAGCTGAAGCCGTAGCCAATACCAGTACGATTGCAGACAGAGTTTTTTTCATTAAGCACATCCTTTAAGTTGCTATTTACTCGTTTTTTGATTGCAAATAGAAATAACTATTTGCGGTTTAAGCAGCGATTTCTTCTGCTTCTTCATAGGCTCCAGAGTTTTCTGGTGCTTCATAATCTTTTAAAGCGGCGATTTGCTTTAGGTTTTGCTCAGCTTCAGCATTGTGAGAGTTAATCTCGCTCACTTCACCAGCTAGAGAAAGAATAAGTTGCGCAACAGAAACATCCATTGTTAGCTCAACTCCTTGATTGTTTTCAATTGCTTCTGGAGTAACTTGATCCGCCAAAGATGTTACGATGTTACTCATTTTATCTACTTTTTTAGGGGCAAGTCGTAGCTTCTTAAGCTTAGAAGTGGTTTTAGTTTTAGGTACTTTTTTGCCTTGTGTTTTAGCAGCCTGCTTTTCTGCTTTGGCGCGAACCTCTTCTTTAGCAATCGCCAGAGCTGCTTCAGAGCCACATTTACGGATGTTACACCAGGCACTTGTTGCTGAGTATTCACCAGACTGAATCATTGCTTGTAGCTCTACAGGGGCTTTAAGCAGTTGAAGGTAGTTAGATACCTGAGCAGGGGTTGTTCCCAATTCTTCAGCGACTTCGGTTTGAGTCATACCCAATTGCTTCATGCGGTGGTATGCACCAGCAGTTTCCATTGGTGTTAGCTCGCGCCCTTCTGATGATTTAATCATTCGAGAAAGTTGAGCGATCTCATCTCCCTGGACTTCAATAACTTGGATTTCTTCTACGTTTGCGCCCATAGACATCAGCTTTTGAAGTGCGATTGTGCGGTGATGCCCTTCGATAACCTTAAGGCGTTGAACACCGTCAACTTCTACGACAACTACTTCAATTGGCGGAACATACTTACCGTCAGTGTAAGAACGAACAAAACCTTCGACGTGATCTGGACAGATTTCGCGGACGTTGTAACCCTCTTCGATCCACAGAAGACGCGGGTCAGCTTTAAAGCCATTGATACGCTTAACGTCAACATTACCTTCATTGCTAATCTTGCGTAGAGTTTGGTTTGTAGCTAGAGCGACCCCTGTAGCAGTTGCTGAGGCCGTACCGATTGCCTTCTTAGATTTCGCCATAGTTTGTTCCTTCTTTCGTATTCTTTAATTGAGCGCTACACACGCCTTAATGTTTATAATAATACATGAATTAAGTTAAGAGTCAATACTTAATTTTGCTTGATTGAGCGGCTTAAGCTGATCGTATCCTCTATCACTAGCGCACTTTTAAAAATGCGCTAGATACAGGATTAGCCAGTATTACCAGTGGACGTTTAAAGTCATATGGTCACTCAAACAATCTACGCTTGTGCAGTTGTATGTGTGAACTGCTGATTGCAGTTTAGATGCTGTTTCACGAGGAAGTTGAACAGCATAAAGCACATCAGAGAAATCAAAACCACCCTGCTCTTCAAGCTTTCCGAATGCCTGCTTAACACTGCTGATGGCATCCTGGTTACGCTCATCTTGAGGAATCGATAATGCATATGCTTCAAGCTCAGCCATTTCCTCTTCGCTCACGCTGCTGCCTGAAAAATCAGGGTTTGGGAATTTTGTAAATGCAATTGCGAAAAACGTTTTATCGGTATCTGAGGCATTCAGTTCAACAAAATCTGATTTTAAAATGTACTGTTCTTCTACTTCAGGCATGGCATCAGCAAAAGCATTCCATGCTACACAATAATCAGAATAATGGATTCCGTTATCAATCAACTGATTGGCTACAAAGTTTTTGAAAAGAATTCGTACTACCATTACAAAGTCATAGCTCGTTTTACTTTCCACATTCAAAGCTTTCACTTGCTTGCATAAAGTGGTGAATGTACCGTTTGATAATTCAGTGATCTTGTTCAAATAAGCGCTTTGAGCTGGAGTGAAGGTTTCACCTTTAAGAGCCATTTCATTGATACGATTGTAAGCGATCTCATTGCAAAGCATAGGTAATCCTTAATTGATTTGGTTTACATTGTTTATATTCCTGATTATATATTAATAAGCTTTAATGTCAATATTTAATAATTAAAAAAGGCGTAAACATCATAGATATTTACGCCTCATAATTATTTCAAATAGTTATGTGTTAGTTGAACAGTCCATTATGGAATGCTTCATTAAGAGCTAGTGAGATTCTTGATACATCTTGTAAGCCGATAAAGTATTTGATGCTACAAAAATGCTTGTAGTCACCCGATTTAGTGTCTCTTGCTAAGATTGAGATTTGCTGCCCTTCATTGTGTCCGTGACCACAAGAAACAACAATATGAGAGTTATGATAAGGGAATAATGCATCAGCTTTGAATTCATCTTGATACTTATCATACATAACGTACTCAGCACATTGGTACGCATCCATAACTTCATTGTTTTTGTTGGTTAGTTTAATCTGGCGAAGCGCATTCAAGATTTGCTCTTCAACTTCCGCATTTGTGAGAACGCGATCTAAAGTCAGCAATCCTGGCTTTTCAGGATTTGGTTTGTATAGGTTTAGACGAACTTGAAAACTTTCATTGTCATCAAATGACACTTCGTATTCAGTCTTAAAAAGTTGTTTAGAATTCATGGCGGTTCCTCGTTCTCGATTTATGACTCTATCATATCATCATAACTCTGGAATCGCAATGATATATAATTAAAACAATTAAATTTTCTCTGACAAACAAGAAAGAGGGCTTAGCCCTCTTTATAAGAATATCAATTGTTCTGAGATTAACAGGCGGTCATAAAGGTATCAGCCATTTCTTCAATTGTGTCGAATACCTGGTCGATAAACTCAGTAGATAATGAGCAGCTTTCATTATGCTCATGAGATTTTCTACGGCACTCATCTAAAAGCTTAGCAAAATTCTCTTTTGAGTAGAAAATTTCAGGGCTTTCATCAAATTTCCCTTCGATGAAGTCTCGCTTAGAAGCGTTTAAGTATGTGTGCTCTAAACACCAGAATGCGGTTTTTAATTCAAGAGCTAGATCTGCAAACTTGTAGTTTGGGTCGTCCTCTTCAAAGGCTGTCATTACGTGCGAGCGAAGTGCGCATACTTCGTAATGAGGAACTTTATCACCGTTAAACGCAATTTCAGTTTTGGTCTTATTCTTCGCAAGTGAGTCTTCAATAAGGAATTGAATCTCAAGATTCTGATCTGCAATGAGTTCAATCACATTATGAAATTCACCGCGAATTTTCGCTAATGCGTCCTGGTTGGCAACAGAAATTTTTAACTCTTCATGCTTAGGTAGAGAGCTAGCCTCGCCATCGATTACTTCACGAGGTGAAAAGTTGAATGTGAAATCAGACATGCCTGAAATTACGGTAGCAAAGTCGTAGTCCGTGGTTTTTGCAAAGTGCTTACTTGCAGAGCAAAGCTCATAGATGTTCCATACAACCTTTGCATCATGCTTAACAATGGTATCACCGCTGTAATCAAGACGGTGGAGAAGACCATCTTCACGGTAAACGTGGACAGTGTTATTGTCGTAGTGACCACACATAAGAGAACCATCACTGAATAGATCTGCATGGACTTCCGTTGCTTTACTTTGATTTCTTAGAAAAGTGTTGAATTCGACTTGATTCATCATGATATCCTTGTTTGTGAAGGAGATGTTCTCTCTTGATGTTTACCATTATACACAAACAAGGTAATGAGTCAAATTTTAATTAATAAAATAATTGATTTATGTCTAAGGATTACTGTTCATTGGATGCTGGTGCGCATAAGTTTGCCACCTTTAAAATTCTTTGTTTGCTCTTAGATAAATCCACAAATTCAGTGAATACCAGTGCATTTTCCTCATCAAAAACTTCAAATTTTGCGGTTTCGCTAGCCAGCAGTCCTTTAAATACCACTCTCTGTTCGGTATCAGTATCGTATTTAAAGGAATGCTTAAACTTCACCTCTGTTGCGGTAGTGCTAATTCCATTAATTGTGTTTTTATTGCTATCGTTGAATGATACTTTTGCAGTTATATTAGAGTTAGGTAGTGCAGTCAATAACTCCACCTAAATAGCGATGCTATTTAGATGGAGCTTAAAATCAGCCCCGTCAGAGAAACAGTCTAACGGTTTTGATTTTTTAACCACTGAACCATTCGGTGTCCAGTAGCTCGGCTGAAAGACGCAGCCACTACGAATTAGACCTTCAATGAAGTCATCATTCGATGCTTTTCTTAATATGTTCAAGGAGCCATTCACGTCAGCGTGGATGGTTTTACCTGTTGATGAGCGATATAAGCCACGCTTAACCCGTTTTCCGCCAAAGATGTGTGAAGCTCCTTTTTTATATGCAGGAAGCTTGTCACAAGCTAAGGAGTCCGCTTTAGAGGTGTAACTTTCCTCGCGCTCTCGAACTAGGATGCCGTAGGCTTCGAGCTTATATTTAAGCTGACCAATTAGCTGGAAATGAGGTATAGAAACGAACTTCTGATTATTTACTTTGCCGATGTTGACCGCCTGTTTCCAGTTTTTATTTTTACCGATAATGACCTCGCCAACATCGTGTTTTAAACAAAGCTGGAGAATGTAATTTGAGCACTTGTGGAAGTAATCTCTTATCTGGTTGTAGCGTTTTATCGAAAGCTTATTAATCTTGCGTTTCTTGCTCTGACTCATGAGTTTAGCTTTCTGTTTATTGAAATATTGATTAATACTCTTGATTGGCTTGCCGTTGATCAAGACAGGCTTAAAATTGGCTTGATTGCTTGTTACTGCCATCAGAACATTAATGCCAATATCAATAGCTAACTTATTATCAGGGTTGAGTTTTACATTTTGTTTAAAGTGATTTTTGGATTGGGTTTCGTCATAAACGATTTCAATCCAAAAACAACTCCCGTGAGGGACAATGCGAATTTCCTTGAAAATATCACAGCTTGAATTAGCCTTTTTATCTTCTGCAAATCGGCTAATGACAGGGGAAATATTCATTTTCTTTGGCAAAAGAATATGTGATTCTTTTACTGAAATCGGCTTTGCAGGTAAAAGAAAAGTCTTTAATTGACCCTGTTTTTTATACTTCGGTATTTGTGGTTTTTCAGTGTATTTTTCTGGATGTGCTTTCCAATCATTTAAGGCTTTCCAGAAATTATCAAAGTCACCACTCAGCTTTTTAATCACTGCTTGAGAACCAGCATTAGGCAATGAATCGTAAAGCGACTTATGGTGAATTTTCATTAGCTGGTCGAGATTAGAAAATGAAAGAAATTCAGAGCGAAAGAAAGCCTGACGCTTGTAGTACAACGCCTGATTAAAGACTTGCTTGCTTAATCGTGCGATTTTCTTGCAAGAAGAATAATCATCATGATTAGGCTTTATTAACACTCTTTCTGATCTCATCTGACTAATTTAACTCATGTTTTACCGTGTTTCAAATTTTATCTTATTACGAAAATATCCTATCCATCTCCACCTAAATCACTTCATGACTTAGATAGAGTCTTTCGGACAGGAAGGATAAAAATATCGCCCCTTGCGAGCGATATTTATCTTTGTGTGCATTTTGTTTCATATTAGCTCACAGAGACTAGTCGGCTTGCTGTTTCTTTATGGATTAAGTTAAGTTTATCCACCGTTTCGATCATACTCATCTCGTTAAGAGAGTTGGAGATGTCATTTAAATACTTGTACAAAAGCTGCGTATTAAATGTTTGAAACGCGATTTGGATAAGTTGCCTAATACCATATTCTTTATCATTAACATCATTGCTGCTAGTAAAATTATTATCTAGGTAAGAATGTGTCAAAACGTTTTGTAGCTCCTGAGCGATATTGCGCCATTGCTTATCAGTCAATTGAACGCTACTCAAGATGCTCTTCACTTCCGTTGGTAGCTTCTTATCGTGGAGAGCGCTACGTTGCTCCTTGGTGATTTCAATGCTTGAGTAATCAGCGTTGTACGCAATTAATGGTCTGAAACCTTCATCCTGCATGATTTCGTGCTGGGACATGCTGGACTCAGCAAGAGCCATTTTTCTATCGCAAATGTACTTTGTGAGTTTTGAGCTAATGAATTCATCCACACCACCAGCAAAGTATGGGATGCTTTTCATCAAAGAAACGTAGTAATCAATTACAACATTGCAATCGGCTTGATTTAAAAACATTCCACCGTTTACCAAAATGTCTTTAACGCGGTCAATAATGTGGTTAAAAGATTTGGTTTCATTTTTTGTTAAAACCTGCAAGGTTTTCAAATCACGCTGATACGTCTTTTGAGCGTTCTTGATTTTTTCATCATCGCCAGTGTTAAGTGTGCTACTACTTGTCACAAAAGCAGATAAGGGAAGTAAATCGCTAGTTTCTGCAAGTACCGTATTTTTGAACCACTCTTCACTGTAGTCATTTGTTAAAATTGTATCAGTCGCTTTAATCTTAAAAATAACAGAGTCAAACTTATTGCGGAATTCTTGGGCTTTTTTGGCTGATTCAAATTCACAAGCAACATAGTTAATTACACCCTTGTATGAAAGTGGAATTTTGTTTGTGATTTGGATAAACGTGCTTGAGAAATATTCTACAGCCACAGGGTTTGAAAAAGCATAGATCAAATATGCCTTTTCAGATTGCTCAAAGTAAGACTTTAAGTTTGATTGTTCATCAATGCTTAATAGTGTTTCAGATAGAATATTTGTTGCTTGTGACATGGCTTAATCCCTTATAAATCCCGCCCGAAGGCGGGGCTTACCTTAATTATCTGTTTTGAATAAATTCGTATCGAGCTACGGTTTTACCTCTGTGCTCACCAACGCTTACCGTGTGCTTTTCACGCTCTGTTCTTGGGTATTCTGAATAGGTTTTTGTCTTTCTGTGAACACCGCCAATGAATAGCTCTGTACCGTCTACCAGATGAGCGATTACTGTCCATTTGAAATCAATCTTGTTTACAAACTCGTCAGCTTCAGATTTAGCAGCATCTAGATCGCAATCAATGTTATCTAGCAGGTATGACTCAAAACGTTTGAATTTGCTATTATGGTTTTCATCTAAACCTAAAACAAAGTGCGTAAATTCATGTGCCATCACTGCTTTAAGCTTATTAACGAAGCGTGTTTGTAGGAAAAGAGGGTGAACGCTTACATAGATATCACCATTGCCATCAACATGTGCTTTAGCGAAAGCAGATTGATATGTTCCCACTCGTACCGCGCTGTTTACTTGATACTTCCAGCTTTTGGTCGGAATGGCTTTAGAACATTGTTCAAGAATTTCATCGTGGATTTTCTGGATTTCGTCTAAAGTTAGATTGTTCATGGCTTGCTCCTTAATCTCTATGTTTCTAATTATACAGACATTAATGTTAAAGTCAATAATTTAATAGTTAAAAAAGGATATTTAAGCGCAATTATTACTGCGGTAAAGCTCTTTTGTATCGTGGTTATCCAAAATGCAATCACAGAAATCGCAATGCAAACGCCCCTCTAATTCGGACTCGTTACAAGAAAGAGCGAGGAAGATTGATATCTGCAAACTTGTTTGCTTCTTAGCTCACTTTATGAGAACTGTTGTCTTTTGAAGATTTATTCATTGAATCTTACATTGTGATAATCATGGAAAATTGATGTTTATAGACCCCTCCCTAAGGAGGGGATGAACAATGGTTTACATCTCTGTCATACCATATGAGTCCACAAAGTAGTAAGTGTCACCGTACTTAATGATGTCTCCTACACTCATGCTGGTATGGAATAAGCCTTGCGCTTTAATGAAAGGTGCTGCTTCACCTTCTGGGCTATATGATTCACCCTGAAATGAGCAAAACAGATCTTCTACTGCAATTTGCGTTTGGATTTCACAGAACAGTCCGTAGTGTGTTTTTAGCAATTCTTCGGTGTCAGGTAATGAGTGGTGCTTTTTCACAAAGTCCAAACCCATGCCTAAATCTAAGCCTAAATTATCTCTATTTTTACGGTAATAGATTTTTACTTTCTCTCCACCTTTAGTGATGAGTCTTTGGATTCCTGGTAGGTCAGTGATTGATTCGAACTTGTGCATGGCGCTATTCCTCTTTAAGTTTTATTCAATTATACACAAGCAAGAACCAAAGTCAATATTTAATTATTTAATATTTATTTGACCACGCAACCAACTTATATATAATAAAGAACAAGAAAACTTCTAATCGATAAATTAGGTGATGAAATGTCAGGTTCGGAATATTACTCGAAATGTCCAAATTGTGGTAAGCCAGCGCTTTCTAAATATGATTCTTCTGGTTACGGTTTTCGTTTTGATGCCTGTCCTCACTGTATGTTTTTGTACTATACAGATGGTGCAAATTGCCCTACTACTCTGCGAGTTGACGTTTGGAATGCGATTTTGAGCGCAAACGAGTTAACGCTAAAGACAGCAAGAGAACAGTTATCTGTCATTCCGAATGATCGATTAGATAGTACAGTGTTTTCGTATAGTACAACCAGCGAAAGCGAGATGAATGCTTTGACAAAGCTTGGTGGTGAAAAGCTGTTTGAGTTCAGTAGAAAAGCCTATCTGTACAATTACAATCACTCCAAGCCATCAGTAAGATTTTTTGAGCGACAAGCTAGAAAAGAAGCTTGTTGCAATTTGAATGATTGTATTCCATTCTAATTTTTCAAGATGATATAAGGGCGTGAAAGTGGATATTTTTGATAAGGCTCTTACAGAGAGTAAGCTGCTTGTAAAAGACGATGTTTACTATGAGGTGCGTCTCCAAGATGGTCACGCATGTATTTTTCCTGTTGGTGGCGGTATTGTTACTCGTGTATGTAACTTGAAAGTGCGTGAAGGGTTCCAGATTGCGGACAGCGGCATCCCTAAAACGTACAAGAAAGGCTTTTTTACTATTGATAACGATCCGAACCTCACCTTTGAAGGTTACGCAATTCCTGGCGACCTATGGAACGGATTCGAAAAGCCAGTGTTCGAGATTCAAGTTGCCTGCAATATCGCGGAGGCTGTAAATAAAGAGTTAGGAGACTACTACCATTGTGTTCGTGACAATGAGAATAAGTGCTTTACTCTAAAAGAGCTGGAAAATGACTACACCCATGAGATGAATGACTTCGAGATTGAAGTCGATGGCAAGAAACTTGTCGTGGTCAGCTTTATGACGAGTAACTGGTGTTGGGAAGAGGTGTAGTTCCCTTTCATTGTGTCCAAAATTACGGTGCGAGACTGGTTTTTGCACCGCTTTTTTATTTATTTAAATATTGACCGATAATGCAATCAATGTATAATCGAACAATAAATAAATTAAAGGACACCGCCAAAATGAATAACGAAATTCAATTCTCGCTATGTGATGAAACTATCTATGTTTGTGTGAGTGAGACTGACACAAATGAATCTCTAGCGACAAAGATTATTGAGAAACTAAAAGATGGTATTGTTTTTCATGACTGTGAAGTCTTCAATATCCATCGACTCGGCAATGTTTTAGATGGTTCGCTTGTGATGAAAAAAGAAGTCATGCGACTCGTTAAGCTTGCAGAGAACACAGCAAAAGGTCAGATGAAACGCGCTGAAATCAACGGAGAGGCGTTTGATTTGAATAAGGCGTACCTAGATAATCTAGATGAGTTCCTGGGGAGATTATGTGCAGAATCTCATTCCAAGTTTCAATATTATGAAGCTAAATCCCAAGAAATTTTAAATCGTCTATGCTCGAAAATCTTTGAAGCTTGTGATGATGCCGATATCGATTTCTGTCTTGATATTGATGACGACATTGAGGATATCCTTAATCCATTACTATCAGAACTACTGGAGCAATCCGACAAAACGACTCCAAAAGACTTGTTTGCGCATTACGGTTCGCGATTCGAGTTGCAGTTCAATCCGTTCTTTGATTTGGATTCCGTTAGTGCTGAAGATGAAACGTTTTCTTTGAAGTATAAGAGTAATGTTTCAAGCGATCTTGATACAGCGATGAGCGACAAGCCACTAGCGTACTTAATGGCACTTGCTAACATCAAAATCGAAGATTTTGTTAATCAGGCTGATCGCGACCTGACTGAGGAAGAAAAAGAATACCTTCTTAACATTTCGGAGTATTCGCTTAACCAAGGAAGCGAACAACTTATCAATACCAAAGGGATGATTGAACTGCTAAGAAATGCTGGATATGGTGGTTTACCAATTTGGTTTGGCTATATGGATGCTTACCAGTTTATCTTCCGTGATTTGACAAAGCCATGCCGTATCCAACGCGGTGCGATTGCGCTTTTTGATGCCGTTTGGGGATCTGGTCATGACCACAATATCAAATCTATGGTGGTGCCTGAGATTAACGGTTGGAAAGCATGTTTTGGCAAAGATGATAGCTACATGGATAAATTCGGATGTGCCGCTTATTTCTATCGTTCGGAACTAGATACAGTTTCTGACCTTAGTCAGCTCGCAGCCTAACAAATAAAGGGAATTCAGATGCAATGCTAGCCTTTGGATTCCATCATTAAATTTTAATGGATATACGCATTATGAAATTGAATATGATTGTTAATGATGAGCAAGATAATACTTTTGTAGTGATTCAAAATGACAATATCGAGAATAGTCTGTTGAAAGGTGATAATACAGTATCAACTAATAACGATGCTCTTAAAAAGCTTCGTCTTTTGAACTGTAACCGTAACCTTGTAGCCTCAACAAATATCGACGTATCCACTATCGATTCGAGTCGTTTTGAAAACCTGGAGTCTTTAGAGATTGCGATGAGTGAGTTGGCTGTAAGCCAGCTATCTCACAAGCTTAAACAGCTCGGGGAAAATCAAGACAGCATTAAAGGTTTTGTAGACAAATTTGAAATGTGCCATCGAGGTACGGTTCCAACAATTTGTGTTGTAAATCGATACGTAGATGTGACGGTATTAAGTATCTCTGACAATAATCCAGAGGAATGTCATGTCACTCGCTTTTTCAAAATTGGCGCTACTTGGGAGCATAGCTTCGAAGTGCAATCAAAATCAATGCATGTCGCTTACCCTGCAATGATCCAGGCTCAACTTTAAGGATTTACTACGATGAGTTTTACAACAATTTGGGGAAACCCTGAAGGCGAGCATATTCTTCTAGAGTCAAAATCTGATCTGGTGACTCTTTTGAATAAGATTGGCATTACGGATTTTGAAGATGTTGAGCATTTGGGGATTAAAGCTTTAACGCGACAAATGACTGAGCAGGAATTGCTCGATCAAGGTGTTGAATTTGACCCTGAATATCCTGAAGATACCGAGTTGTACTTAGCAAATCGGATCGAAGAAGAAGTGTATATCGCACCTATTTTTGATGTGAATCCGCTATTCGAAGAACACCAATTAGCGCTAAAGCCAATTGCTAAATTCGGATTAAAGCCATACCTTTTGACTGAAGATAATATTGAAATTGATAATGAGCTGTATCAGTTCCCTTGTGTGGTATACGCTAATATTTTCACCGATAGTGACCGATGTGGCACTGTAGAAGCCAAAATCTGGCACGTAACTCCGCTACAATCAATGAAAAAAGTGGCTTCTCTTCAAGAGTACGAAGACAGCAATAGTGAAATTTGGAAAGCGCGACTTGAAGAAAATTTGAAATTTGCTAAAGAGAAGGCTGATTACTTCGCAGCAAAAAACCAAAATTAATCTATCCCATGTATCACACAAGCCCGTCAATGACGGGCTTGTTTCTTTTTTGTTGCATATAATTTATAATTTACTAAATAAATAACAACAAAGAATATTATGAAAAGTGACATATATCTTGGAGATCACCGCAAGGGTGAAATCGAAATAGAAAAAGAAAATCCTGTATTTTCCAATAGATTCATGACCTTGTATGATGATTTCGTCATATTCCCCAATGGTCAAAAAGGAACGTACATTCGCGAGTCGTGGAACGCTCCCTACGGTGTTATGGTGGTGCCAATCAATGAGGATGGCAAACTCATGCTTGTGAGGAATTTTAGGCATCATACAAGGCGCTGGGGATGGGAAATTGTGAAAGGTTTTGGTGTTGAAGGTCTATCCCCTATTGAGTGCGTGAATAAAGAGCTGGAAGAAGAAATCGGCTTGATTGCCGAAGATATCCAAATCATTAAAGAGTTTCCAGATAACGGTCTAATTACTAGCCTATTCGTTGCAAAATCACTCAAAGATGGTGTTGAATGTAGGGAATATGGGGAGGCGATTTCGGATGTTAAATCATTTACAAAAAAGGAATGCCTTGAATTGATGTCGCACGATGATTGTCATGATATATTGACCTTATTCTCTTTATCCTTGTTCGTTTCAGGTCAGCTTGATTGATCACAGCTTAGCTTTAAGCCTAACTCATTCATAACGACTAGCAAGGTTTTAAGACACGGATTTCCCTTCCTGCTTAATGTTCGATACAGGGTTTCTCTAGAAAGCCCTGTTTTGTCAGCAAGGTGACTCATCCCCTTCTTTCTGGCGATCTTGCCTACTTGGTAAGCTAGTTCTTGATGCTCACACCTCTCAATCGCTTGGTTTATCTTCTCGATTGTATCTTTCATCTGCTTTCTTTTTTCTTATTGAAATTTCGACAATCCTACCTGTTTATCGGTTTGTTAGCAATCCAGGACGCGGTTTGAAATTTAATAATTTATTCAAAAAACACTTTACCAACTAACTTATATATGTATAATTAAAAACATCAAAGTACAAATTGAATAAATAAAGAATAAAGGTGTCCACCATGAAAATGCACGTTCTACGTTCTCGCACTTCTCAACATGTAGCTTATTACTCACACCGTCTTGAGAAAGGTATTGCTGATACATTGCGAAATCGTGGTCAGGTAATGCGAAAGGCAATGTTTTGGAACTTTGCCGTTGATATTCCATACCCTGAAGCGTTGCTTGTTGGTCACTGCTTTACCCGTACAAGTAAAAACTTGCCACAAACTCAAGAACACACAATTTACCAAGCTGAAAATGGTGAGTTTGTTGCTTACTTCATGTCATTTGAAGAAGCTCGACAAGGCGTGAAAGAGAGTCCTAAGCTGGACTGCGCTCGAATCACTGAAGTTGTTGTAATGGTTCCAGATATTGAGGCTCTTGCTCATGGTGTTCCAGTTAAGATTTCTGAAAAGCGTTGTCCGCGAGTTATCCAAGCCGATGCTGTAGATAATTTCTGGAAGTTTCATGGTGTCGATCATGAGCAATGGGAGCAAATTGACTTTCCTCAATACAAGCAGCGCGTTAAGGCTCGAATTGAAGAGCATAAAGCTAGCGGTGTGGTTGATCCTGAATTCAAGCGTAAGATTGAAGACCTAAAAGAAATGGTTGAAAATGCGCATAAAGGAAAAGGTATCGTTATTAATACGGTAAGCGATGCTCAGACAGCATAACCAGTTAGAACTGATGAATTATTTAGGGAAGGCTCTGCCTTCCCTTTTTTATTGACTTTAATAATTAAACACATATAATTATGAAAAAAGGAGCTAGAAATGCCTGTAAATAATGAAAGTATTCCGCTTTTAGAAGGTGATGTTTTTAGAACTGTTTCTGGACGAATTACCACTCCATTCCCTAGAACTAACTACAAGTCTGAAAAGCGCAATTCAAGAAACATTAATGAATGGTTAAAGACCAATGCCATTAATGAAGCTAAAGCGACCAACAATGAATACATGACGACTATTTTAAGTGGGTTGAATGTAGATAACTGGTCTCCTGCGGATTCTTCTCAAGTAAACCTGTTTTTGTTTAACGACTCAGAAGGTCGCATTGGAAATCTAAAAGTAGTTTAAAGGAATTTGACTATGCCATCAGCTTCAGAGCAGCTATACCTCAAGCATCATGAGGAATTCGAATCCTGGTTTGCGTCAATTCATCCAAATCATGATCTTACTTTCGAATGGGAGTTTGTTTGGGATTCGGGTTGGTACAAGGAAGAAATGGCACAGGGTGCTTGGATTGCTTGGATTGCACTAACTAATAAACAACCAGTTTAGTTGATACATTGAGGTGTCATAATGGATAAAGCATTGTTTGATGGGATTATCTTGTTTTCAAAAGATCAAGGTGTTTACCTTGGCTCATTCATTGGGTTGGGGTTCTGGTCTAATTTGGATCCTGTAGGTCAAGTCTCGGCAGTAACATTCAAAAATGAGTCTGAAGCTAAGAGCTTTGTAGAATCTTGGGATTGCGAACCACCAGCGGATTTGCAGTATTTAAGTGTAAAGACGGTTAGCGAGCATTCTGCAACGATCAAAGAGTGTGTGGAAGCAGGCGCTGACGCTTGGGTTCCAGACACAGAAGCGACAAAACATTAATCGACCTTCCTCACTTGTGAGGTTAAGTTACAAATTTAAAATATAGATAAACGGTGCAATAAATGAAAAACATCCCTTTGAATGTGGTTAATACAAAAATTGATTGGGAAGCCGAATTAGAGCTTCAAGATGGGCGTCCAGTTAAGGTCATTGACCAAAACAATGATGTCGCAAAAATTGAAGGGAATGGCTTTACGGTGATTGTGACAAAATCTACAGGTCTACCTACTACAGATATCATGAGTTGGGACTTATTCCCTGTTCGCAGTAAAGGGAATGTTGTACATGCATCGTTTGGGCGAGAAGTATGTCTTGAGGATGAGGTGAACGAAGAACATCTTCGCGCTCTGTTTTCAAATATGCTTGATGAGGAAAACTATGAGTCTGAGTATGAAAGCATGATTATGATCTCACACTTAGCGATGTCTCATTGTCACAACATGGTTGTTGAGATTCTGTTTGGTGATCACTGGAGTCAGATCAGAGATTACGAAGATTTGGATCTGCCAACTATTGAAGAGTGTTTGTCTCGTTCAACTAAGCCTATTTCTACAATGTTCCAGACGCATCCGTTCAAGACGTTTGGGCGACAATCTGTAGATCGATGGATCAGTCTGGTTTCGATTCCTCTACTAAATTTGGAAGATTGGGTGTGGGGGCAAGACTCAATTCAAGATATTGCAAATATCCATGCTCGTAGACTCATCGGGATTCTACGAACAAACAAAGACTTTTCGAAGATTTGTCAGATTATGAATGCTCTGAACGAAGGTGAAGATGTATCAGCAGAATTGCTAGAGGGTATGAACCTTTCAAGCTTTGAAATGAAAAAGTTTCTGTTAGAATTGCTAGAAGCAAATCAAAAAACAATTATTCAATAAATAAGGTTAGACCATGAAATTCATTATAGTTAATGAAGATTCAGTAATTAACATTGAATCAATCACCAGTATTAAGAAGTCACCAGGCATTACCAGTGATAAAAGCGCGGTTATTAACACTGTTGATGGTAAGTCTGAAAAGGTGCCTGGATTAAAGCCTAAAGAAATCCTAAAGGGTATAGCTTATCTTAAAGACTTTGATAGTTTTAGAAATGAAATGACATATGCAGAAATTACACCTGGAAAATTGCAGGTTTTTGCTATGGATGATTCTGTGCTTTCTACAAAAGAGCTTTAAGGTCATTGAATAATCACTGATTATTGTGATAATACCCTTATTGCATATCCAGTAAGGGTGTTTTTTTGTATGGAATATAAGGAAATGGAATGTTGGGACTACAACATCTAAACAAGAAGTTGATATTTTTTACTTTGTTGTTATCTATCGCTATTGAGATAGCAATTGTTGCATTTGATGGGAAAGGCAGATACTTTTCTATAGCTGTGTGGATCACTCTTTGCGCATATCACATATTCTTTGTGTGGAATGAAAAAGGAAATACTGATCACCTTTATGAGTGGGCGTTTCATTATCTTCTCATTGGGCTGCTAATAGTTCTAACTATTGGTGTTATTATATGGGCGATGACAGCCTTTAAGATCGTTGAATCAATCATGACAGGTGTGTTTGTTGTAGGCTTGATTTGTTTATTTGCGTTCTCTTCTGGGGGGTCTACTTCCAGTAGTAGCAGTAGTGGAAGTAGCAGTTCTAAGTCTAAGCGAGTTGAGGAAGAGCGCTGCTTCTATTGTAATAAAACTTATTACCCAACTGTGTTTTATACTGGATATTGTAGTACCGCGTGTGAACAAGCAGAAAAAGATGAGCGACATAATAGGTTCAGATCTTAGAAAATTGATAAAGAAAAAAGCCATTACTGAGTAATGGCTTTTTGTTGTTAAATGTATTGAACAAAATCTCTTTCATCCGTAGTGCCATCATGCTTATTGGCGTAAAACGTGACTTTTGTGTCAGAAAAATATAGAGGATCCATGAATCTCTTTTTGGTCTCATCTTTACTGTCACGAGTTTCACCATACTCTCTTAAGATGAAACCACAGTCTTCATAATTCCAATCTACTTCGCGAATCATCTCGTCATGGTGGCATCGAACCAAGTCACCTAAGTACAACTCTTTCCCATCTGAATCCTTGATTTGGGTATAAGGTAATAAAGAAACTGATTTTAACGATGTCTGTGCGGGACAACCAGAAAGTTGAACAGTTTTCTCTTTGAAATTTATGGCTAGTACATCATGAATCTGATTTGAGGCATTCTTGCCTTTAAGAATCACTGCCTTGTATTTTGCTTCAAGCATAAGCGCCCTATTTAACTGTATAAAACCTAATATTATTTATGGTTCTAGTTTAACCGATAGCAATACCCAAACAAATGCCTGTGGATAAATTAGAATTGGTTGATGAGTCTTTGAGCATTTCAAGCTCGTCAGGGTCAAGCCATACCCCTTTACATACAGGGCATCGGTCAATGATAATTTCAGACTCTTCCAAAACAACCTTTTCCATTTTTTGACCATCTGTTGGACATAAAACAACATCTTCACGACTCGTCAAGATTTCAATCTTGCATGTTCCACATGTTGGTTTTTTCTCAAAAGTCAGTTTTGTAGGTGTTTCGCATTTAAAGCAGGGCTGCTTCTTCTTAAAAAACATATATCCTCAAAAAAGAAAAGCCGATAAACGGCTTTTCAATCAGATTTATTTTTCAGTCACAGTGATATCAAAATCACCAAGATGCTTTAAGTTTTCAGGTCTAAGCTGCATTTTATTTTTGTTGATTTTGTCAACAAGACTGAAGGTTGCATTGATCGAATCAAGCAAAGTTTTATTTAACTCCTGAACTTCCAACATTGGTGTGCTAAGACCATTATCTGAGCCAGTAAGGTTAACCTTCAGATCCGTCATGTACCCATTGTCATCAATGATGCCGTTAAATACATTAATCTTGTTAGGCATAAAGCCTTTAACGTGTACTTTGAAGCCTAGTGACGTGATTTTGAAGACGTTTTCAGCCTTAGTGAATGTAGCCTCCATGTCATCAAAAACATAGTTAGGTTTTTCGTTAAAAAAGAAATCTTCTTCGTTGCCGTTAAGAGTAATACCGTCATCCCAAGTCAATGCGATAGAGTTGTTGTTAGAAAGGCAGATAATATGGAAATTACCATTTAAGTCTTTCTGAACAATGTAACCCTCATTCTTCCAAAAGACTTTTTTTCCAGCTTGAATTGCTGCTTTGATTTCAGTAAGAGTCATTATTATTTCCTCAAGCTATTAGGCTTTGTAGTATTTCATCGGGCTAACAATGTATTTGTCACGACTGCTAAGCCAGCAATCTTTTTTTCCGCAAATGGCATTAACCAGGGAAGTTACATCGTCATTCAGAGTTTCGTTGCTAGGAGTTCCGCTGGCGCTATAATCAGAGCCTACAGTGATTTGATACGTATCAATGCTATCTTCAATCATCTGCTTAAATAATGTTAATAGCTGATGCGTTGCATTGTTTCGAACAAGCGATACCTGAACCAAATTAGCACCCGCAATTTCACCAGATTTAATGGTTACTACCGCAATTTTTTTCAAATGTTCAGGCATATCTTATCCACAGTAATTGTCCACACAGTTATTATACACAAGCAACACTAAAAGTAAATAATTAAATCTACAGGGTGAAGGTAATATCACTAGGGTTTTTAGCTCTCATAATTGAGTTTTCAATATCGCTTAATCGTCTATTGACCTCAAGAATTTTGCTTAGAGGTTGATCATGGTGAAACATCTCCATCATCTTGTTTCGGATTTCGTACCCGTCATTAAGTGCATCAATGTTGTAATTTGGGATTGTTTTTGAGGATAAGTCCACTTTACCTTTCCAAAATTCGACAGCACTATCAAATAAGGCATGATACTTAACAGTTAAATCGGAAACAGTTGAGTCAAGATTGCTTAACTCAGATTTCATCGCTTTTTGACCTTTGAACTTAGCGCCATGTGTGCGAGCAAGCTGAATGACAGATTTCAGTTTATCCTGAACCGATTTTACGGACGGAATATCGATACGTTTTTCACCTGCGAATGAGGTGGATGCGCCAATAATGCGTAATTCATTATTGCTGATAACAGCATGTTCAAGGGAAATTACTGAAGTTGTCATATTCGAAGTTCTCTATAATTAGGCAGGAAATACCCCTGCCTCTCTTATCTTTATTAATGACCTAATTATACATAGATAGAGGCAGAAGTAAATAATTAAAACTCGCCCCTGATTACATTTGATTTTTCTAATGTAATTACAGCGATATTTAGAACGCCAGTGCCTTCAAACTGTTCCTTAATCTCGTAGTTGATGGTCATGGTGATATCGCTTGGAAGCTCAGATTCTTTGCTTTTAACAGATTGAGGTACTACAGCAACCACCTTACCGCCACTCTTTAATAGGCTCATTGCAGCTTTTAGGTGAGTCCAATACAATTGATTTAGGTATGGTGGATTCATGATAATCCAGTCGAAACGATCTGGTGTTTCATTCGCATAATCTAGGAAGTCTTTTCGCTCAACCGAATAGCCCAATCCTGCAACCACAGCGCAATTTAGAGAGTTAATATCGAAACATTTGGTTTGGTCTTTAGGTAATAACTTTGCAAGCTTACCGCGCCCCACAGAAGGCTCGCAAACATCCTCGTTTGCATCAATATTAATCACATCTGAAACTAAGCTGCAAATGTAATCTGTGCTCTCATAAAGCTGGTGGCTAACCACTTCTGGATATGTTCCAACACAAATCAGATGATCGAGTGCTTCATAAGGGTTAAAGTCGCCCAGCTTCCATTCAAGCTCATTGGTAAAGCTATCTAAAGTAGGTTCGCTACCAAACACCGTAGATAGAATAAACTTTGCTTCGTCTAAGTAATTTGTATCAAACTTATTAAATGAAAGAGTGGCAACGTAGGTTGATTTATCTCGAATGAGCTTAGGCGTGAATGCGCGTTTACCAGTTACATATTCAGGGTTATCAATCAAAGGGTGACTGATCTTAACCTGGCTAAATCTTGCGCGTACTTCGTGACTAATGAGGGTGTCTACTGGTGCTAGCGTTGATTTAAACAAGGGCTTAATTTTTCGAGCTTGAGGCAAGCAATTAGGGTGAAGGTTTGCCAAAACAGCATTAAGTTGATCGGCAATAGTCCAGTCGATTTCAATGTGTACAGTGCCTTTCTTAAATGCTTTGATGCGTAATGAACCACCATCAGCTAGTAACCATTTACCAGTATTGTCAAATACGCGGTATAAGATAACTTCGGTTGAGCGAACGGTAGGCATCTCGTTTTCACCGCGCAGTAATGCGATCACACATCGTAAATCGTGTACATATCCACTTGTTTTAAAATCTTCAACGCTAGAACCGCATTGACTAAAAATCATTCGGTTTCTAAAACCTGCTGGAGAGTTAGTGACATGTTCAGGAGATAGCTTTGTAAAAATGGTGTTGATTCTATGAGTGAAAATACTCTCAATATCACCAATGTAGGCTTGTAACTGAGCTTCAGCGTTTTCTCTGTTGAATTCAGGGGTTTTCTTGGAGTCTGTTAGGCTATCCTTCCAGTTGTTATACGAACCTGTATCCATGTAATTACGGAGTTTAGTGTCATCAATTAAATGCAGCCAGAAAGTAGCATCAAGGGATTTAATCGCATTATCCAAACTGTTAAGAAATAGAGAATTATTGCCTGAAATAAGGTGAGCGGAAATGACAGCTCTATGAGCATTGACATACTGATATGCATCTTTGAGTTCTTGCTTAGTGACTTCGTATTTCAGCATGATTTCATCGAGTTTATCACCAAGATACCTTGGGTTAAATGTAGAAACACCACTCGATTGATGGTTGAATACTGATGGTAATGCGCAGCTCATTTTGGATTTCCTTTTCTTTATTTATGTTTTAAATTATACATAAATCACAGAAAAAGTAAATATTTAATCAATTAAAAATCCAGAGTGGTTTTGAATAATTCGAAATTTTTCTTGTCTACCATTAGTAGATCACCATCGCTTAGCTTAATTGGGAAAAAACCTCTATCGCAGTAGAAGTCGATGAGATCAAAACCTTTCGCTTGAGGGTTTGAGACTCTTGCTAACAAAAAAATAAGTTCTGACTCTTTCACTTTATCTAAAAAGCTATCAAGCATTTGAGCACCGAAACCATGACCTCTATGTTCAGGATTCACATAGATCTTTGTTAAAAAGGATACTCGCTCAAAATTTTGTTCTACAACGGTAAGGAAATCAGTCATGAAGCGCTCATCGAAATCACTGGTCATATCAATAGCATCATCAATCATAAATTGATCTTCAGTAGAAGATGTGTAGACACCTCTTAGTTCACCGAATTCGTGGTTTTCTGCAATATAATGGCTCATGACTGATTACCTGTTTGAATTTAATTATTTAATAATACACAATTAACATTAAGAGTCAATTTTATGGTATGCAGCTAACCGCATCTAAAAAGTCACAAGCCGAACAGGTGCATGGCTCAAGACAAACACCATCTTCATCATTTTTCTTCTTTTTCTTTCTTCGCTTAAGTTCCTCGCTTGCCTGCTTACAAGCAGAAAACTGCCCCTTAATGTCTGAAAACCCGTTTATCAATCCTTTGGATTCGATAATGGCTTTCACGCTTCCTGAGCATCCATGAGTATTGTTAAGTACCCCGTATGCACAACGAAATCCCTTCTTTGGCGATATGAATTTTTGGTAGAATTGTATTGCAGATAAAGATATTTTGCTTAACATTTGTCTTCTTTAATTATTACTTTTTAAAGTTATTTTAATTGACATTCGCAATTTTAAGATCGATAGAAGCCAAAGTAAACCAAGAATTGAATTATCCAAAATTTCAATTTTGGTGATGAATTTGAGAAAATAGAAAAAATTAAGAAAAAATGGTGTTTTTCCTATGCCGTGTATGAACTGCATTAATGAAATATGTCAAAGTAGATGCTTGCCATCTAGGGAGCTAATGCTCAAGCAACTTAAACCTAAAATTAAAGAAGATATGTTTGAGAGTTTTTCTGAAAAGCCAACCGAGTTTATTGTTGCTGTTTACAATAAGGTGTTTTTTAGTGACGAGGCGCTAAACAGAAAAAGAATGAGTCAAAATGAGATTAGCTTATGAAAACGTTGTAGGCAACCTATCGCATAAAAAACAAAATATAAAGAGGAAAAAGCTTGGTGATATAGCTTTGCATTTTTACTAAAAAATAATTAAGATTGTAAAAAAACAATAAATAAAAGAATAAAAATGAAAAAAGAAAATATACTCCAAAGAAATATTATAGACTTTTTAATCTCTCCTGTATCACAAGGCGGTCTCGGGTATGAGGAAGCCAATGCTCAGACTGTTACAGATGACCTTGTTATACCTAGCGTAGCTAAAAGGTGGTTCTCTCAAGGTAGAAATAAAACATCCTACGAAAAACTAAAAAAAAGAGCAAAGAGTGATTCATGGATGGGTGAGCTTATAAAAGAAGTTCAGTCTCGAATATCCAGATCACAATACAATATTGCGGAATTTTTACTAAGAAACAAAAGCATAACATTTGAGGGTCAGGAATTTTATCTTTATGTTGTTTCAAATAATGATAACGAAGAATTCTTTGGCGAAAAAATGAATGAGTCAGGCAATATCTTTACAGTTGTAGAGGAAGTTGTTTACAAAAGAAATCCAGATGGGGTGTCTAGTCGAAGACCAGATCTATGCTTCTTTATTAATGGTTTTTATTTCTCTTATCTAGAGATTAAAAATTTAGATTCAAGTGGGAGTGTTGATCATGGTATAGATAAGATTCTAACTAATTACGCAGAGGCGCATGGTTTTGTTTCGAACAGTGATGAAAAATCAGAAAGTTACCGACACGCCTTACAGCTTTGGTCTCAACCCTGCTCAATAATAAGTGTAGATAACTCCGATGCATCGGTTGCTCGTAATTTGCATGGAGAGTTAAAAAAAGATGCTCGCTCACTGGCTAAGGATAATTATGGCTCTTATTCACAGACCGATTATTATAACAAGGGTCGTAAACTATTCAAAAGAATAATAACTTCCTCCAGAAACGAGTCAGATATACCAAGCCTTAAATTGAGTGATACTTTGAAAGAGGTTCTGACTAGCTATTATTCAAAGCACAGTGTCTACAATGAAATCGCATATTATAATTTTGTTGAGTCTAGCGCTGTGGAGAAAAGTAACTCAGTACCAATCTCTCCTAGACCTAAGCAGAAATTTGGTGTCGATAGAACGATTTCAAGAATCACTACCCTACTAAAGCATGAGTCAGATCCAGATTTTTTGATTAATGAAATCCTTAACCATGAATCTGTTGCTAAAAGAAATCAGCATGAAAAAGACGCTCTTATATACGAGTACAATAGTATTAATGGATTTAACAAAATCAACTCTATTCTTCTTCAGTATTCGGCAGGTTTTGGTAAAACAAATATCATGGCTTGGCTTGCAGGACGAATAAAGAACTTACAGTTCGATGCAAAGCCAGCATATGAAAAAGTGTTCCTTGTTGCAGACCGACTTGATTTAAAAGATCAAATAAATAATAAACTGAACTCAATGCCTGGCATGGATAACTCAAGTTTTGCTGAAATAGGCAGTAAGGATGAGTTAGTGGAGGCTTTGGATTCCACAAGTAAAAAAGTAATAATAATTAATATACAGAAGTTTAGAAGCGCGAAAGCAATCCAAAAACTCTTACTTGAATCCAATATCGCCAGAACCAATAAGCGTTATGCATTTATTATTGATGAGGTTCATAGAAGCAACTCAGGCGATCAACACCAGAATATGATGAGCATATTCAGTGATGCTGTAATATCAAAAAAAGTGAAGAACCTTGTTATTGGCCTTACTGCAACCCCTTCTGAGGAAGTGCTTGCCAGATTTGGTTCTTTTCATAGCTACAAAGAAAAAAGGTGTGCATTTGATGCTTTTACCATGAAAGAAGCCATTCAAGAGGGATTCGTGCTTAATCCATTGAAGGGATTGGTTAAACCAAGCTTTAAGGTTGTAATAGACTCTGACAAGTCAGAGATTGATTCAAGATCAGAGTCTTATGGCTTTAAAAAGGAGGATATATACGAAAACCCTAAGAGAGCAAAAGCTATTGTTAAGCACTCTACCCGCATGATGTTTGACAATATTTTTGACAGAATCAATCCTAAGGGGCAAACAAGCAGAGGAAAAGCTATGTTTGCTTGTCATTCTGTTAAAGCGGCTCAAATGTACTATCAATTTTTTTCTGAGGAGTTCATAAATTCTAAAATCCAACTTCTAGAAAGTCTTGGTGCAAGTAACACACTTGTTGAAAAGGTGAAAAGTGGTCAAGATATTAATGATGAAGACATGCATTCATTCAATAAAAACAAGCGTAAAGACATTCTTAAGCGACTTCACGCTAGAGTTTACGTTGTTTATACCAATAATAAGAATGCGCAAGACAGTATTCCTAAAGAATCACATGCGCTTTGTGGTTTCTCTAATGAAAAAGAAGTGATTAAGCATTTTAAGTCGTCACTCAATGGGTTAATTATTGTTGTAAAGAAATTGCAAACAGGCTTTGATGATCCGAACCTGCACACTCTTTTTCTTGATCGTAACATTAAAGACATTGAAGCTGTGCAAACTTGTTGTCGTGTTAACCGTACAGCTAAGGGTAAAGAAGATTGCCTTGTGATCGATTGGACTCACGAAAACAACAATATAGAAGAAATAAAAAAGGCATTTAGAAAATACGAAAACCTTACTATTTCTGGAAAAATTGTCGCAACAGATATTCTGTCTGAAATAGAGGGTTTTCATCAGAACATGCGAAGTGATGATGGAATCAAGAAACTACTCGCTTTCGCAAGAAATCATTCAGGAAGAAAACTCGATGAAAAGTTTCAAATGGAAGTTGAAGATGTCGTAGTTTTGGTCGCGAAAGAAGTAGAGAAGCGTGTTTCTGATAAAAAAGAGTTAAAAGAGTATCTCAAAGAGTTTGTTAAGCCAATTATAGGATATGTCAATCATATTGAAAAATATAAGGTTGTTGTTGATATTGACAAAAAACACCTCTGTCACATCCGACACTTTGTTTTGCGTATGTTCTTATCTAAGTTGCGAGCGGTGAAGGAGTCAAAAGACTTAATACCAATCAATGTAATCATTGATGACGATGATTTGGCGTTTATGCTGGAAGATGTGGTTATTGAAGATGATGTTAACGCTAGCTCTAGCGGAAGTGGTAAGCCTGTTGAGGTAAAATCAAGCATTTCCTACATATCAGACCTAAATCGTGACGAGATTACCCGTGAGGATTTTAAGCACTGGTACTTCGAGCAGAGAGATCTAGTGTTTGATTTTATTCAGGATAGAAATGTTGATTTTGTCAATATCATTAAGGATGGTGGGCGCTTGGAATTTGATGGTTTCAAAGCAGCTTTAATGAAGGTGATGCGCGGAACTAATGCTAAAAAGTTTGGTGTTGACGAGAATTTTGTTAAGTGCCTTAAGGAGTTTGTTTGCCCACAAAAGAACAGTGCAAGCACTCTCTTCTGCGGGGAGCTGAAGACCGAATTCGAAATCAAAATAAAAACTTATAACTGATAAAAAGCTTGCCATAAAATGGCAAGCTTTTATAATTCATTAAATAAAGCTTAATAGCTAAACATATCAATAATATTAAGAAAATAATATCAAATATTAACAATAAAATATTAATGAGTAGTTCGAGAATACCTCGTGCTAATTCCTTATTTTTTCACTAAATAAATTAGTAATTAATAAATTGAAGTTGAGTTAAATTAAATGTGTCTAAAATCTGATATTTTGAAGTACGAAAGTAAAATATGGTCTACGTGTGATACTTTACGTGGAGCTGGCGTAAAACAGTCTGAATTTCCCCAGTACATGATGCCATTTTTTGTGTTAAGAATGGTTGAAGCCCGTCTTATTACGATGGTAAATAATCTAATTGACGAAGGTTACAGCACAGAAGAAATTCGTGAAGAGCTGCAAGATAGCACTCAAGACTTCAGTTATAATGAGCATGTAATGCTTGCTGCTAAAGGTGAGCCAACTAGTATTGGTACACTTGCAGATATCTGCGAAGTCCAAGAAGGATTTGATGAAAAATTTGCTGATTATTTAAACGATTGGGACGATAACACAAAGCTATTGTTAGGTCTTCAGGATACTGATGCGCTTTATCTTGATATTCCAAAATATATAAAATCACTAAAAAGCAAAGGTCGCCTGAAAGACTACACATCAAAATGGGCTGAAATCGATCTGCGCGACTATGATGCATCTGACATCACAACTTTGGAAGAGCATATTAAGCGTAAGTGGGCTGACATCTCTGCTGCAACTTCTGGTGAGCAATACACTCCAGATGACATCATAGACCTTGTTGCTGCAATTCAGGCTCGATACGCTGTTCTTGATAACAAAAAGTCAGTCACGCTATACGATATGACTTGTGGCGGTGGCAACATGCTATTTGGCAGTGCGGACAAAATTAAAAAGCGTCTACCTAATATTACTACTAGCACTTACGGACAAGAGATTAATGATTCCCTTTATGCATTAGCAAAAATTGAATCCCGTTTTCGTACAGAGTCTGGAGGCGGTGCAAAGCATGTGATTGAGCATGGAGACACGCTAGCTAAAGATAAATTTATTGGTAAAGAATTTGATTTTATTTCTGCAAACCCTCCATACGGTATTGACTGGAAAGACTCTGAAAAAGATGTGATAGCAGATGAAACAGGGCGTTTTGTCAATACAGGAATTTCAAGATCAGATGGTCAATTACTGTTCATGCAACACGCAGTGAGTAAGCTTAAATCTGATGGTAAGGCTGTTATTGTCCATAACGGATCTCCAATGTTTACTGGCGATGTTAACTCAGCCGAAAGTCAGGTACGTAAGTGGTTGCTTGATAACGATTGGATTGAAGCTTGGGTGCAATTGCCAAAAGAAGAGTTTTTCAATACTCAGATCACTACTTACTTATGGGTTATCAATAAGAATAAGCCTGCTGACCGTAAAGACAAGATCATACTGATTAATGCTTCAGAGAAATTCTCTAAGCTTAAGAAATCAATGGGTAAGAAAACCAATAAAATGGATTCTGAACACATTGATTGGGTCATGGATAAGTTCGACAATCCAGTTGAATCAGATGACGTTAAATTTCTTTCTAAGTACGATTTCTACTACAACAAGCAGCAATTGACGCTTATTGAGCGTGATGAGGACGGGAAAGCTGTTTATGACACCCTTTCAGAAAGTGAAAAGTTAAAAGGCTTTAAAAAGCTGAGTAAAGTATCAGAGCTAAAAGTTTGCAAAGATGGCAAAGAGTTCGCCTTCAAAACGAGTGATGGTTCTGTGGTAGAGCAAATCACATCTAGTGTTGATGGTGTGATTTTCAGTAGTGAAATGACACCAGATAAAGAATTGGTGGATTCACTTAAGGAAGTTTTCATAGATTCTGATCTTAATGTGAATGATGTGTATCACTCGTCAGTTGAGAATCAAAACATCGTTTTTGACAATCAAAAAAGCATGGGGCGTGGATTCATTGTTCCAAAACTGACACTTGGCAAGAAATCAGGCAAGTCAGTTATGAAGCTTTCAATCGAGTTAAAAGCGGAACTGACAAAAGATTATGAAATTATCCCTTACCTACCAGGTGAAGAAAACGAGAAATCTATTCAAGCGTTCTTGGATAAGTGGGTTCGCAAGGAATACATTCTTGGTGACAATTCGGTGGGTGTTGAAGTCAACTTTAACAAGGTGTTCTATAAGCCTGTTGTGCTTCGTTCTACCAAAGAGATTGCTGATGATATTAAAGCGATTGATATTGAACTTGCAGAGCTTGAGAAGGGGCTGTGGGGATGATACAGATAAAGCTAAAGAATTGTATAGAAACTTATTCAGGTTATGCTTTTAGCAGTAAAGATTTCTGTGATGATGGTGTTCAAATAATCAAAATAGGAAATCTATTTAATAATAAATTAAGTCTTGAACGCTCACCTACATTTGTTAGCGAAGGATTTCTGTTGTCACATCATGAATATATCGCTAGCGAAGGAGATATCTTAATTTCCTTAACTGGAACATTAGGTAAAAAAGATTATGGATATGCTGTAGCGATTGACAAAAATTGTGAATTTCTAGTAAATCAGAGAGTGTTAAAAATAAGTGCGAAGCATAATATAACGCAAGAATATCTACTGTTTTTATTGCAGTCTGAATACTTATTGAATGAGCTGTATCCATTAGCTAATGGCACCAAACAAGCAAACATTAGCGCATCAGATGTTTTAAATATAGGTGTTAGCCTTCCGAGTATTGATGAACAAAAATCAATAAGTAAACTTTTAGGAGTAAAAGTATCTATTATTGATACTAAGGTTAAAAATCTAACCCAAAAACTCCACCATCTCGAAGAATACAAAACAGCCCTCATCCACAATGCGGTCACGAAAGGTTTGGATGCAAATGGGTGTCGGATTTTGGATGGTACGCCTGCGAATGAGATAAGGTGGGGTTCTTTTAAAGTGAAAGATCTTATTGTTGAGAATGAAAAATCTAACAGACCTGCTTCTGTAGGGGAGTTGACAGGTAAGTATCAGTTTTTCAAGTCATCAATAAAACAAAACTCATTCTGTGATTTCTATGATTATGAAAAAATGTCTATTGTAATGGGGGATGGTGGAGTTGCAAACGCTAGTTTGTCCGAAAAATATTTTTCAAAATCCGATCACTGTTGGTCTTTTTACAGTAATGTTTCAGACTTACACACTAAGTTTTTATTTCACTTTATAGTCTCGCAATTAAAGGTTATTGATGATTTGGGATTTAAGGGTATGGGGATTAGAAACCTAGATAAGAATTTTGTAAGGAATTTAGAGGTATTTTTACCTGATGAAGATGAAGTTCTTGCTATTAATAATTTTATTGAAAAAAATATCGCCTTGATAATGCAGTTAGAAAATGCCATCAACAAAAAAATCGACCTCCTTCTTGAGTACAAAAAGAGCCTGATTAATGAGGCGGTGAGTGGTCAGTAAACAGTATATTTTTAATAAATTAAGCTCACTTAGGTGAGCTTAATTGTTTTTTGTTGGGGTAATTAATATTATTAATAAAAAGAATTAAATTAATAATGAAAAGCTATAGATAATCTAAAAGAATTTATTTTTTGTTAAACGATAGCAGGATTTCGTCTTTTAATGTTTTATTATTTTTCTTAAGTATTGTTTTTATTCATAAAAAATTTTCCAATTGCACTTTAAAAGCAGTGAGGCGTCGAGAGAGCAGTTGGCATTACGATTTTTTTACTTCATTGCTTTTCACTTAGATTTTTATGATCTGTAAGTAATGGTAATATTAACAAAATCCTTTTGTTGGTATATATAAAATGAATATTGAAATATTTACAATTAATGTTGGTATGCAGGAATTCAGTGATGAGCAGCACTTAAAAAATTTCGCGAAGTACCTTTTTTCTTGTTCTAAAGGACACTCTACAAATGCAGATACCGAGCATAATCTGTATGGTTATTCAAACTCGAAGGAAAGAAGGGTTGGTTTCATTGATGATGCTAAAAGAGATCTGAAAGATTTTAATTCATTTTTCAAAAATGAATACAAAGATTGGTCAAGATATGTAAATACTATGCATTATGCTTTTTTTATTATGGAAACTGAAAATAAAGTAATTACCAATATCTTCAGTGTTGATGGTGATGAAGTGCAAGTGCTTTTGCCTAACGAGTTTATTGAGCACATTATTAAAACGAATTTTAATGGTGAGGAATCCTTGCTTATTGATAGGATTAATCAGCTTTTAAAGCCAGATAATGAATTTGTTTATTATAAAGATGCAAAGCTTGAGGAAAGAGCAGAGTTTGAGTGCGCCATCCACAATAAAATAAGAAAAGAAACGTCAAGCATTATTACTATTTCTCATAATGATCAGGATGATTTTCTTCATTTGCATAGTATAATAAGAATAATATCTTGAATGTTAATTATTTTTGTGTTATTTATATAATGTTAAATAACAAAAAGGAAATAATAATGATTCAAAGTGATAATAATAAAAGAGCAGTAACTTCCCAAGAGGCTATGTTGCTTAGAGCGCATCATAATAATGAGCCACCATTAGGGGAAAATATAAAGGTTAAGTTAAATGGGAAATCGTGGGGCAAATCCACTAATCTAATTTGCTATTTCACTGAAATTGAAAGTGGTATTAATTTTACACTTTCATTATTTAGAAGCAAGAAAGATGGTAAGAGTTATTGCGCACCAGACCATAAAGTAGACTTTTCCGAAACTGGTATTGTTGGGAATCTTTATTGTTTGAATATTCAAAAATCCTCACGTTCAAAATTTGCATCCTTGAAAGGTGCTAATCTTTATTTTAGTGAAGAATAAATAATTATATTGATGCATGGTAAATGATTTTTATGGATAAAGCTCACAGAAACGTGAGCTTTGTTAAGCTAACTCAACAGACTTTCAACCCTATAGGAAGGAATCTCGAAGTTTTGCGGAAGATAATCAGCAGCATTTTTGGGGATTTTCTTTGAAACTTCTGAGAATGCTCTTCGTCCAATTTCTTCCTTCATGGTTTTAGCCCAGTACCATGCCCCTAAAAGCTCTTTAACCGCCTTATCTAGTCTTTCTTGGGTTAAAGTGTTCTTGGTTCCAAGGTAACGACTTGCTACTGATAGGCTACCATTTCGTTGATGAAGCAAAGTAACCGATGCTGAATAGCAAGGTACACCATTATCAATACGTGATGTTTTCGCAAAACTGATTTTAACGCCATCCTTATTGCCGATATCAAGAAAATCAGTCAGCTTGTGATTTTTTTGCTCATCTAAGAGACACAGAATTGCTTCATCCAGCGCGTTGTCAGCACCGCCATAATTATTGTTAGCAAATGCGCAAGAGAAGTAAGGCTCACCCTTTCTGGCAAAGCGTACTTGCCAACCTGTAGGGATCTTGTTGATGTGGCGAGGAACTTCATATTTCTCTTCATCAAACCCTTCAACAATACGGGTTGTAATGCCAAGTTTGTTAAGCTCTTCTTTTAGGTAAGATGGAATATTTCGCATGATGTGTCTCTTTATTTTTATTTAGGGCTGCTAGCAGCCCATGAATCAATTGGTTTATTTAGAGTTCTTAACTTGAACTTCGATTTCGGAAATTTTCACTTTCCATCTGTTTGGTAAGTGTAGTGAAGTTTGGTTAAGCAACTCGAACACCTTATTCTTAAGTCCTTTAAATTTGCTTAATCTCGCACTCTTTGTCAAGCCATTTTCAGCTAGAACCTTTTCGGCAATACCTTGATAAATTGAGTAAATTTTAAAGGCGATGCCGTTATCTGGGTCTTGCAATTCGCTGATTAGATTTTGGCTTTCAACAAGGCTCGGTCTCTCTTTGATCAAGCTAGATTTCTTGTCTTCAAGTTTTAGTTCAGCGTCTTTTAGCTGAGCTTTTAATTGCTTAACCAAAGCGTATTCTTCTGACTGTTCAACCTCTTGAGCGACCTCAGAAAGTTCTTTAAGTGCTGTTTGTTTAGCTTGATTGAATGAGGTTACTAATGCTTCTGCTTGCTTAAGCTCAGTATCAACATGCTCGCCAAAAGAACGGCACTCGTTTTCGTACTCGTCATTTTGTTCTGTGATTTTAGCTTTTAAGCTTTCATCCATTTTTCCTGCTAAAAAAACCTCTTTTAAATGATAAATAATTTCTTCATTAAAAAGCTCGTTATTCAGTGCGACTTTGATGATTTGTTTAAAATTCTCAATATCGAAAGGAATGGAGTAATGAACTTGATTCAATGCGTTAGCATCTTGAAAGCTAAACTGAATCAGCGGCTTGTCAGAACCCAAGTATTCAAAAGTTAACCCCATAGATGGGTGTTTGTAGGAGAACTTGGTGATCTCACCTCTTTTGTGTCGGTGATAAGCTTTATGATCGTCTGTGTGTGTAAACAGAATGACGTGATCACCAACAATTCGTTGTTTGTCAAAACCAAAGTCATCATAAGGAGAGTTTGTCTTGGCTTCGCGAGCTTCTAATCGAGTGCAGTAATAATTGCCAGTTCTCTGAAGCAGAATATTAATGTAATGCTTTAGTCGCTGCATTGGTGTTGTTGATTTCAAGCCTATCCCCTTTTGATTTAGCTCTGATTTGTCTTAATTATACATGAAAATAACCCTTGGTCAATAATTAAATAAATAAAAAAGACATGAAATATCATGTCTTTCTCATTAGTTTTTGATTATTGGATTGTATTTAAAAGCCCTTGCAGACGATGTCCCAACAAGTCCTGGATGAGCTTGAAGTCACTACCTTGGATATCACCAATCACTGGGATTGTCATTGATTCTAGGGTTTGCTGAATGCTGGAACACTCAAGAGTGAAATGCTTAACAATCAGGTTATGCACATTATAAGCTTCTTTTTCAGCGCTTGTGTCTTCAATAATTTTACCTAAAGATTTTTCAATTTCTTCTTTAGTCATAAATTTTGTTAGTCGTAAATGCTTGATTTCATTCGATAGTTGGCTGAAAAATGAAATTGAGTTGTCATTCATATTGTAGTGTGTTGAGTGACTTCCAATCATGCGCCCATCGGTCATCGTTCTAATGTTGAACTGTAGAACGTTGGTATGGACAACCATAATGTTTAGCTCTACATCCACACTATATCCATTGGATACAATGCTAAAATTGTCGGTGCTTTTCATAAATTTCTTCTTTAATTTCAAGATTATTGATATTTGAATTGTTTGTAATTATATTGTCACTAAACGTAAAGGTAAACAAAAAATTATAGGTTAAAAAATGTATCAGCTAATTGAGGTTGTTTCGGATAAGCCAACATGCTTTGTACTGGATGCCAATGGTAGAATGCAGGCGGTATTCAAGGCATTAAAACAATTTATTTCAAGAGAATTGAATGTGGATTTTGACAAGGTTGTTGAAAGTGGTTTGTTTTCAAAAGTTCATAGTACCCTACGTCCTTTAAAGAAGTTTTACCCATCCACTGTGAACACAAGTGAAATGGAAAACTTGTTCGTCTTTTCTACGAATGTAGATGGAAGTCAAGGATGTAACGCCATCGTTGCCCCTAATGAATATGATGCTTTAGAGGTGTTTTTACTGTCAGTTAATCAGATCGGTTTTATCCCTGATGAATCAAATTACACGAAATTTCAAGTTACAGTTCTAAAATGCAAGCCTGTAATGCCAGCTCTTTATTACTCCTTTGATTATGACAGTACAGAAAATATCATGGATATCATTTATGGTATTATCGCTGGTTCGATTTCGAGCATTCAGCAAAGATACGGTAAAGACGTTGATACCAATACATTAAAGTCGTTTATGAAGGCAGATCAGGTAGACACCAAAGAGGGATTTGTTAACGCATTCATCCCTGTGATTAGCGGCTATCAAGAATCAATTGCTGCTCAGTTGCTCTATTGTGACTACAAAGTGCATATTAATGAGGAAGGATTTGAGAAAATGCGGAAACCTAGTGATTTCCAATAAATCGTGAAATGGAAGACTTCAGATTGTCATCTTACTGAAGTCTTTCCATTCTAATTCAGGTTACTTGGATTTTAGAAGGATCCACTCGTATTTATGTATTTGTAACAAATTTTAAAAAATGAGACTCACCTATAATTCAATCACACTGTATTCATTGCCAGCAGACCAAAGATCAACACTAGAGACTTGATTGACTACGCTTTCAATTTCAATGTCAGGTTCAACAGTTGAGTGTTCAATAACTTGACTAATAAGGGATTTATTAGTGTCGTCTGGGTAAATTGCAAAATCGCCAATTGTAAGTGCGTCAACTAATTTTTTGATTGCCTCGTCAGACATATCTGACGGAACCTCAAGTCTTAGGGTTGTGGGGATAGCTACTAATTTATTGTTGTGCATTTTTCTTTCCTTAATCCAATCTAATAAAGAAGTGTCATTTCTCATACTTATTATACATACATCAAAAGCAGAGTAAATGATTATTTTATGCAGTAGCTTGCTTGGTAATAATAAATATTAAATAATTTAAAATTAATATTGACTCTGCCGCCAACTAATGTATTATTGAACACATCAAGACGCACAGGGCGTTAAGTAAAAGAATCTCATAGAAGGAACGCACCATGACTACTACTAATATTCAAAAAGCAATCGCAACGGCAACTGCAACCGCTACTGGTGTAGCACTGGCTTCTAAAGACGGTCTGCGTAAGCTAAGTGGCAACAAGGAAATCGATGTTAAGCGCGTAAACGGCTTCAATGCTGATCCTCGTATGCTTTGGATTGAAGAAGGTTTCAACGTTCGTGATATCGATGCTGAACACGTAGAAGGCTTTGTACGCTCTTACACTGACGGTAAGTACGTTCCGCCAATCGAAGTGGTAGTTGTGGAAGTTGACGGAGTTCAACGCCTGAAAGTGGTAGAGGGTCATCACCGTACTGTTGCCATCTATCAAGCTCTTGAAAACGGCGTAGATCTGAAAGCGGTATCTGTTATCGAAGTAACAGGCAACGAAGTTGATCAGCTTGCGCGTATGATCAAATCTGCTGAGGGTCGTCCGCTAACAGCAATGGAACTAGCTGGCGCATACCAACGCATGATTAACATGGGTTTAAATCAAACTCAAATCGCTGATGAGCTAGGCGTGTCGTCTGTGCAAGTGTCTAACTACCTAGTGTTGATGAAAGCCCCACAAGAGCTTAAAGCAATGATTCAGTCTGGTGAATACTCAGCGACTAACGCTTGGAACAATATTCGTCAGCATGGTGCAGATATCGCTCTCGTAATGGCTAAGGAAGAAGTTCGAGCTAAAACCGAAGCGAAAGAAGCAAAGAAATCTGGTGTGAAACCGACGAAATCTCAAGGTACATCGGCACTTAAAAAGATGAAACTGCCACCTAAAAAAGTAACTGGTATGGGTAGTATTGTAACCTCTCTAGCCTCTCAGGTGACTATTGAAGCGCTTGAAGATGATAAAGATGTACAACTGACAATGAGTGCAGAAATGGCTAAAAAGCTGCTTTCACTTGCTGCCGATCTGGATGAAATCAATACTCACAATGCCAACGCTGATCAGATGATGAAAGATCTGGCGATTCAAGCGAAGAAAGGCGAAAGCCAAGATGTAGAGTTTGAAGCACAAGAAGAACAGCTATCAATCGCGGTATAAGTTGAAATTAGAGGTAGGGAGAGATCCCTGCTTTTTTGTTTTTAGCAGAAAATGAGAAACGGATTAAATAATTAAAAGCTTGACCTAACAATCAATATAAGTATAATAAGAATATAAATTAAAGAGGAACATTTATGCTTAATTCTACATTACAAATCAATCAGCTAGTTATCGATCCAATGATTACAAGTCTTGATATTTCGTTGGAAGCGGTAAAGCTAAAAGCTAACTCTTTTGCGAACGGTGTAACGCCAGAAGCTCAGATTGATGTACGTGAATCAAGTAATGGCTTGTTTCATGTGGAGAGTGGAATTGTTGATGTTTTGGCAATGTTTCTTGCTAATTTCGGTGGTCAAAAATTTGAATCTGTAAATGTCAATATTCTTCCAGCCGAAAGCGCAGAGGATTTGGCTCTAAAGCAGTCGATCTATGATAACCGTGAAGTAAGCGAATCTGAAAAAATCGTTGATTCATACAATTCAATGACCAAGCTTAAAGAGAATGGATTCAATATTGAGCAAATCTCTGAAAAAATGGGGATTGCAAAGCCTATCTTAAAATCTATCGAAGCCTTGGATAAGGCAACAAAACAGGAGTGGGAGTTAATTCGATTTGGATTAGTCTCACCCATTGCTACTATCTCAAGCAAAAGAGCATAAGATAAGGAAAACTCTATGAGCATTCAGGTATGGCAAATCGACATTAAAGTTGAAGGAAAAGACTCTAGCAGCATTCTATGACCGCCCAGACTTCCGAGATAACACGTTAAGCGTGTTGAAATCAATGCTGAGTTATCTAGAGCGGTCAGCAGAAAAAGGGGCTGAGCGAGGCTCTAAGCAATGCTATAGTGAAAAGGTAAATCTGCTTTTCAATAAACAGATCAAGCAAATCGCTGATGTTGATGAAAACGCCCTTTTCACTCTGTACCACTTTATTTCTAGAACGCCAGAGATCGAGAAAGTATTAAGAATGGATATCGGCTTGGTCGAAGTCCTAACAGAAGAACAGAAACTGAGAATTGTTGAATTGATGATGCAATCTGCATCATCTAAAATGCCGAAAAACTGTTCAAGCTTATATTCAGATTGTAAATGCGTTTCAATGTTTTTCAAAGATACCCTTGGAGAAGTAAGAACAGATATGACTCCAAATGACTTGTATAAATACTATATTGCTCATGCAAGTCACTCAATGAATCCGCACAACGCAGTCAGTTTAGCCGCAATCGTTAAGTCAGTGGATGAAATGCAATATAACCTGGTTGATTGTGACCGAGAAAAATTAATTCAAACTCTGCACTTAGGTAATCAAGTGTTGACGGGTGATTCTGATTTGGATTTTGGACTAAACCAAATTATAAAAGGAAACTTGGTGAAGTTGCCAAGAATCGCAGCATAAAGAAAATATTAAGAAGCTCCACATTATGGAGCTTTTTATTTTTAGATAAATAACAAAATATTTAAAAATTGTATTTACAAAAAAATTTTTATATGTATAATTAAAAACATCAAGTAAGGAATGCCTTACAAACTAGCGCAAAAATTAAAGGAGCTTTTCATGGCTAAAAAAAATAACGAAATTAATGCAGCAACCCTGACTAACCTACGCTCAGTACGCTCTATCACTTCAGGTATGAATCTAGAGCAGCTAGAAAAGGCAGTGGCTAACATGACTAAAGTGTTCGAAGAACAGAAGAATTTAGTTGAAGCTGAAAAGAAAGCTCAACAAGAACGTCAAGCTCGTCTCGATGCAATCATTGCGCAAATGAAAGAAGATGGTATCACTGAAGAAGAACTGGCTGCTTATATGAAAAAAGCTGAGACAAAACAACCAAAAGCACGAAAAAAGTACGCAAAACGCCCAGCTAAGTACGAATACGTTGACGGTAAGGGTGAAGTGAAGACTTGGACAGGTCAAGGTCGTACTCCATCAGTTATCGCAAAAGCGCTAGAAAATGGGAAGTCGCTTGCTGACTTTGAAATCGAAGAGATCGCGCAGGCAGCTTAAAAATCCTATGAAGCCTTAAAGTTGAGATTGGGTAAATAGATTTAAAATAACAAGATAGAGAGATAGGTTTTAAGACCTATCTCTTTTTTTACTAGTAAAAAACACCAGTCACCAAATATTTACTTTTAGCCATATTAATGTATAATTAGAACAAGTTGTAGAGTAAGGATAAGACCATGAATAAAGTTGAAGAAAGAATTTTTGCTGATCTTGTTTTCAGAAGAACGTTCCACCGTTTAGAAATTGTACGGATTAATGATAATACTATCGAGTTACGTAGCGAAAGTCGAATCCCCAATGCTAAAGGCGAGCTATCTGATTGTAAAAGGTTAACGGCGAAAAATAAAATCACAAACATGAGTGCTTATGTTTATACATATTTGTATGGAACATTAAAGTGGTATAATACATCGTATTTAAAGCCAATTTTCATGGGTGTTAATGGCGAAATGTACCATTTCGTAAGAGAGCACGAACATGCATCAGGCTCAATGTTCTATGCCTTTGCTAAAGAGAGAAATGGCGTTCCAAAGTATACTAAATCAGATTTTATCAATAATATTTTATTTCATAGCGGTGTTGATGTGAATAACAGTATTGCTCGACAAGAGCTTATTCCGTACCTCAACAAAAACTCTCGCATGATCTCTTTAGTTTCAAAGTCAATGAAAGAGTGCGGTGTTGAAACGATTCGTTATGAATTTTTGAGACAGTTAATTGAAACTCACAAAGAACAATCTGAGATTTCTAAAACAATTAATATGGCAAATGCGCTCTATAAAAGTTGGGGCAGTAATGCTAATTTCACAAGAGATTATCTGAAAACTGGATTGCAAGGTTCATTTGATAATGAGCAAGTTCTTACGTTAAAACCTCATTGGTTTGATTAATAGAAAATACAAATCCCGCATTGGAGCGGGATTTGTTTTATCTGTAAGTTATAGAATAGAAATATCTAATATTCAACGCAATGTTTGGTTGTGGAATTACGGCAGAGTTACTAAAAAGGTCTTTGTACTCGCTGATATCGGAAAGATTGTTCTGTAGTTTTTCAATCTGACTTTTGATGTCTAATTCAGCCTTATCTAGCTGTGTTTTGCTTACAATATCTTCATAGCATGGTTTGCAAGTTGTAAATGGGTTATACCATTGTGCTTCCGCAAAACTACAATGCTTGCGCTTATGTTCGATATGTTCCTGGACACTAGTGAACTACTCCATCTAAATCGCTGCGAGATTATAGATGGAGCTTCAGGTTGGACTTGGTAACTTCACGCCAATTATTCATGCCTAACCGCATAGCGGTTGGCATGAACAATTAGATTAGAAATATTGTTACCTTGCCACCTTTCTAATACCGATTATATTCCAATCAGTATCGGTGTGAACACGACACCGCCAGACACTAGGTTTGCACCTTCGTATCCTGCTTTTCGAGAAATATTTCCAGAGCCGTTAACATCGGCGTGAATAATAAAACCTTCTTTAGTTCGATAAAATCCGCGCTTATAACGCTTGCCTGAAAACTTATGTTTCTTGTTAGGTTCATTTTTATCAAACGTTGGGATTTTATCATTATCAACAAAAGAAGCTTTACTTGAATAACTTTCTTCTTGCTCAATAATTCGGATACCAAATTCTCTCAGTTTATAAGCTAACATACTGATAAATAACGCATGAGGAAGATTGACGAAATTCTGATTATTTCGTTTGCCGATATTAATATCCTGCTTCCACAGTTTGTTTTTACCGACAATCACGGTGCCAATGTCTTCTTTAAGGCAGAGATTAACAATGTACCGACTGATCCGATGCAGTTTATCTTTAATGCGTCGATTTCGTTTTGCGGAAACCGCCGCAATATGTTTGTGCTTACCAAGTGAGCGCAATTCTGCGCAACGTTTGTTATACCACTGATTAATGCGTTTCAGCTCACCACCATTTATAAGGAGCGGGACAAATCCAGCCTTATTAGAAACTAGTGCTGCGAACCGATTTAAGCCTAAATCGAGTGATAAGAATGAACTTTTATCAAGTAACACGCTTCGCGTGTTATCTGATAAAAATTGACTCTGATTAAGTTTATGCTTGTCATAAATTATTTCAAAACGAAAACCACTCCCTGTTGGCACAATGCGAATTTCATTCACTACTTTTTCAGATGCTTTAGGATTGAATTTCTGATCGGTAAATTTCCCTTTCTCCAAAGAAACAGGATCTAGATTTAAGTTTTTAGCAAAAATAATTTTATTACTTTCAATTCTAAATGAGCTGCAAGGGATGTAGACCGTTTTTGCCCATTTAACATATTTAGGCGGTCTAGGCATTTCTAAATATTTATCAGGATTCTTTTTCCAATCTGCTTTAGCAGCCGCAAAAGAACGCCAGTTATCACCCACAATTTGAATGGTACGTTGAGAAATTGCAGCAGGTAAGCGCCGATACAGATCTTTATCTAGCGCATTAAGCTTACCTTGCTTTAGTAGTTTATCGACTTTACTTTGATTGGATTTTCGACCAGTAAACAAGTCTTTACGCATAATAAAATTAGCGCGATTTGAGAGTCGTCTTGTGATTTGAGTGAGTCGTTTTGAAGCGTGAAAATTCGCAGAGCCATTCTTAATGTTGCACATTAAGACTCTGGAAGTATCATCAAACTCTGATTTTGATTTTTTACCAAACATAATAGCCACTCACTTTTTATATATTGATAAAATAACCAAAAACTCATAATAATTCAAATACTTTCTACCGCTTCGCGGTAGTGGCTATCCATCCCCACCTAAATTGATACGCAATTATAGATGGAGAGTTCCGACAATTTCGTTAAATCCATTTTCTTTTAGAAAAGATGCTGCGTTTTCATCCAATAAGGCGACAAGTGCAACGCTATGTCCAGAATCGGTATCAGGTTGGATGAATACAGCTCTTGTTCCTTTCTTTACAAATCGAAAGTCGTTGATGAAAACAACAGTCTCAAGTGGTTTCAATAGGTTGCGATCAAACATCGTTATTCCTCATTTCATATATTTGATTAAGAATATATCAGTGACAGTAAAAAGCAATATTTTTATTTTAATATCAGTCACTTATGAATTGATCTACGTCACATTTTTATCACATATATAAAATAATGATTTGATTATTAACAACCCCATTACTACAATACAACTAAGCATGAATCTCCAATTCATAGTTTACACAAATCATAAAAACTATAAAATTACAATCACCTCGATTGTTGCCTCAAATACTCTGGCGCATTTATATGCGCCATTTTTTTATTTAAATCAATTTGACTCTCACTGTAATTTATGTATAATAAAAACATAAAGTTATTGAGGTCGAAAGAATGACAAAAGAATCAAACCTATCTAAATTCGCTCTATACGCACTAAGCGAGCTACAAAAGTATGTTACTAAGCGCGAATGGAATGACTCTTCTAGTCTCGCATATAAACTCGTAGCAAAAGCGAATAATGATAAGGATTTCGCCAACAAGCTAGAGTTATACCTTCAACTCAGAGTTGATAATCCTACTGTGTATTTACGTGAGCTTTGCGATATTGTTCTAAATACTGAAGATTCGTATTTTAAAAGCCTTAAGATCGGCAATGCTGTGGATGGTCTGGATTCCGCATACTTATGTTTTAGTCAGCGCGTAGGTAATGGTCATCAAGATGTAGAAGAGCAAATTCTGGGGTCTCGCGTAAACGCGAAAGAAACTGTAGATATCCTGAATTCATTGGGACACCTTACAGCGGAACAAACCGATGCTGTTGAAACACGTAATCGAAATTTACGGTTGATTAATGTCGCTCATGGTAACAAGCATGTGTATTTAACTGTTTGTACTACCTCTGCAACTTACTGGCTGAGTTCTACGGATATGGCTCCAATTGGTTCAGCGCGATTCATCAGTCATGATGCCGATGAATACAAAGAGGACTTGGATCGATTTTTCGATTTTATTCTGCTTCGTAGCTAGATTAAGAACTCGTGATGGATGCCTTATACATGTAAGGTAATCCATGTTAGATTTTAACGATTAAAATTATCAAGGTGATTATATGTTTGGATTGATACGTGTAGTAAAAGGTATTGCTAAACTCCAGGGCGACGAATCTGAAGACCAAATGTGCGCTATGGCTGCTGGTCATTCAGCGCTACGTTCAAATGGCTGGTTGGCTACCGTCTTTGAGTTAGATAAGGAAGGAAAGCCAAGTGCAATCGTATCCTATTGGAAAGTTTCTGACCAAAGCGGTAAAGAGAAACTTCCTCGTGGTCAAAAATACGCATTCATCCCGAAGTCAGTTTTTGAAAAGTTAGCATCATAATGCGTTAAAGGTGATAAAAAGAGTTGCTACTGCAACTCTTTTTTTATGTGTGGTAAAAATATATCACGTCACAATAAGTACGGAGGGAGCTTACCATCCACCTTTATTGTTTTGTTGAGTCTTTAAATACCATCGAATGAAAGCTTCGGCGTGAAAAAAATGCCGCTTCATATCAGGGTGTGGACTTGCCCGAGCTGCAATGCAGTACACTGCCGAGATACCAACTCAGGCAAAAACTTGCGTAATGCAGGGTTAATTGAATTAAAAGCGGCTGGATTGACCGTTTCTCCTTGATGATGCCTGCTTAAATCCTAATCAAGAATTAGGTTGCGGCAAACGATTCAAGAAGCCTCGCCCTATCGGAGTATAGAGTAAAAAGTGTGTTTATTAGCGAGTGAGTGAGTGCCAGCCTTTTAATGCTAATGATCTATGGCTCACTGGTGTTTATACACACTGTGTATGTTCGGTGTGTATATTGAGCTAGAGATGTCGCTGATAGACCGTAGGCTGCTACGCAGCGGCTTAGCAGGAAGGTGTTGCATCACACGCATACACAATACATACGAAACACTCTATATCTGCACATCTTACTGGTGTGAAAAAGGCAGCAAAATGCTGCCTTAATACACATTATACACCCTGAAAGTTACTATATATAACGATAGGGCGGGGAGAATCACATGCTGAAAGGGGCGTAAAAATTGAGCAAAAAGATTTAAGTGAACGTGGTCATAGGTATGAAAAAAGTCGTGATGACTACGGATACGGATTGTAATAAAAAGCTGCCATTAGGCAGCTTTTTTACTGGGCTAGTTGCGGATGAGATGATTTTTTGCGCAGGCGCTGTTCATCAAGGTGAGTAAAATCTACTTTAAGTTCTTCATAACCATAATACGTTGGAATCCCAACAAGCTCAGATAACCTGTTTAGGATTTTGGTTTTTTCTGTATTTTTTTCAAAAGAGATTACGAATTCTGACGGTAATTCAGCTCTTTTGTTAATGCTTAATAATGACATCCTGTTATTGAATGCGTTTTTTCCAAACATTGTTCTGATAACCGCGCCAGATCTGAATGCTATTTTGTCATTTAAGTCGATATCTGAACGGCTTTCATAGACTGAATTTATCTTAAAATACAAACATGCATCCAACCCTTCACAACCATTATTGTTCTGCTGGGATCTGTTTTTAAATACTGGAGAATCACTTGAATTAATGGTTTCTATTGCTGGCTTAGTTGAATAATCTTTCTTCGAGCAACAATGCATAAAGCCTTTATAAAATGGGTGATCGCTAAAATCATTAGGTCGGTGATATAAACTTTCAGTAAATGATTTGTGCTTTACCTTTGGAAGCGTTCCGTAAGCTCTAACTTTATAGCCATTATGAGCAAGCATGTAACCCAACCGAAACATTTCAGCATCTTTTGCTTTGCTTCTATTGTTAGTCAATATCACCCCTGCATAACCGCTACCTTGATGAGCTGGGTTTATTAGATCTTCCCGAAATGAATTCAGCTCTTTTCTAGCTAGCTCATCAATTTCATTGTGCTTGCTTTCAATATGATTAGCCTTGCTTTCATGTACGTGAGACTTTAGGACATGGAACGAGATTTTTTTAGTGATGCTTTTATTCGTAAGAACTTTGTTACGAAAAGGAGCATATAACTCTTTTTCTTTCTTGGATGCATACTTACCTTTAGTAATAATCTCAACAGCCTTATCACTATCGGTAAAAACATGAACCTCATCTAATAAAAAAGATTCACTCTCTTTTTCAAGTTTATCCTTAAGTAGCTTAAATGCCATTTCGATGCCAGAAAATTCGCACTGTGTTGCATTATCAAAGTTGGAAAACCGTTCTGTCATTCGTATGGTTTCGCCATTGTAAACAAGTGAAAATGCACAAGTGCCAATTCTCCAGTTAGAATCATATGAACCATCACATAAAATAAATGCTTTTCTCATTATGTTAGTATCTCAATTTTATATATTAAATATTTTATCAGCTATAGATTAAAGGAATCAAGGATAACTTGACCTTCAAGCTTATTTGAGTATTGTTGGGATAAAGCAAAAGGATGGTATACATGAAAAAATACGTAAAATGCCTGATTGAGAGTGAAGATAAGGGCATCCTTCTTATTCAACGTTCAAGCAGTGACGAGCACGGTTCTATGTGGGAAACACCAGGTGGTGGCGTAGATGATGGTGAAACACTAGTTGAAGCTGTCATTCGAGAGGTGAAAGAAGAAACGGGTCTGGATGTCTCTATTGAAATGGATGGAAAAATGTTCCTTTCTGATGATGAAGATCCAGAAATTAAATTTGAAGCTAATCTCTTTAGCGCCAAAACTACTTCTGGTGAGGTTTCGCTTGTACAAAACGATGATCATTCCGACCATGCATGGGTTAAGCGAGAAGATTTGTTTCAGTTTATGTTAGACGGAAATCGAATTGACCGTTGGACACTTAGCCATATTATCAAGGGTTAAGAAACACAAAAGAAGCCGCTATGCGGCTTCAATCATCAATGGCTCTCTTTCTTTGAGTGCGCTTATCACCTCAGAGTGAAGAAAATCTCTTACTAGCGAGAAGCCTGCATACCCTCTTCCACCAGCCTCATACACTTCTCGGGCTTGGCTTGATAGTGACTCAAATTGATTAATTACTTGATTGATTAGTTCAGATTCATTTTCATTAAGCGTATCGAGTCCAAATGTATCAATGCTGCAATCACTGCTTGATAGTTCCGCTTTCAATACTGCTTTAGCATTTCTGATTCTGTTCGCACCTATCGTAACGGATAGCTCGTGAAAAACAGTATCAAAATCTGAGTGGTATATGGTGCTAACTAAGTTCGTCTCACCAATCTTGAATTCTACAGCTACTTTATTGGTTAATTCTGAATTTATCATAAACATTACTTTCGCATGGCATTAAAGCCGCCAATCTTTATTTTTTCTTATTTTATCATCATCTTACGATAAAAGTCCACCTTTAGTTTAAGCTATAAAAAAGATAAAAATTAAATAATTTAAATTTTATTGTTGACTCTGATCGTTAGTAATGTATTATTGAGAACAAGCAGCAGGAATGCAGCTAAGAAAAGACTTAGAATAGTCACTTGAACATGCATTAATAAATTTAATTAAATATTTAAAAAGCACTTTACTTTTAAATTAATTAATGTATTATAAGAAACATAAAGAGATGCAAAGCATCTGAACAATAAAGTAAATTTAAGAGGTACACCATGAAGAAGTCTATCATCGCACTAACACTTGCAGCAGCTACCGTAGTAGCACCAGTGGCTCAAGCAGAAAACGAAAACCTGACTAAGTTTGGCGACATCGCTCAGATCGGTGTTCCTCTTACAGCAGGTGCAATCGCTCTTTGGAAAGGTGACGGTGAAGGCTTGTTCCAACTTGCTGAGGGCGCACTTTATACAGCAGCAGCGACACACGCTCTAAAGTGGGCGGTTGATGCAGAGCGTCCAGATGGTTCAGCAAACAACTCTTTCCCGTCTGGTCACACATCAGCAGCAACACAAGGCGCAGCGTTCCTACAAATGCGTTACGGTTGGGAATACGGTCTACCTGCTTACGCTGTATCAGCGGTGGTTGGTTACTCTCGCGTACAAGCTGACAAGCACTACTGGCGTGATGTTGCAGCAGGTGCGGTACTTGCTACAGGCGTTCAGTACGCAGTAACTAAAATGGGTTACTCAATGACAAACATCGCTCTTGCTCCATACGTGAACGGTGATGAAGTGGGTCTTTACGCAAGCATGAGCTTCTAAATGATCTAATTACGGGGAAAACACTTCCCCGTAAATACAGATTAATTTATTAAAATGTATTGACTCTAAATCTAATTAGTGTATTATTATAAACATTAAGGGGAAGCAAAGACTTCCCTAAATTAAAGTTAAAATTCAAAAGGAAATACACCATGAAAAAACTAATCATCGCAGCAACACTGGCAGCAGCAACCGTAGTAGCACCAATGGCTCACGCAGAAAACGAAAACCTAACTAAGTTTGGTGATATTGCTCAGATCGGTGTTCCTCTTACAGCAGGCGCAATCGCTCTTTGGAAAGGTGACGGTGAAGGCTTGTTTCAGCTAGCTGAAGGCGCACTATACACAGCAGCAGCAACACACGCACTTAAGTGGGCAGTTGATGCAGAGCGTCCAGATGGTTCAGCAAACAACTCATTCCCGTCTGGTCACACATCAGCGGCAGCTCAAGGCGCAGCGTTCCTACAAATGCGTTACGGCTGGGAATACGGTCTGCCTGCTTATGCTGTAACAGCGGTGGTTGGTTACTCTCGCGTTCAAGCTGACAAACACTACTGGCGTGATGTTGCAGCAGGTGCGGTACTTGCTACGGGCGTTCAGTATGCAGTAACTAAAATGGGTTACTCAATGACAAACATCGCTCTTGCTCCGTATGTTAACGGTGATGAAGTGGGTCTATACGCAAGTATGCAGTTCTAAATAATTCAGACTTAAGAGACGGGGGCTATATGCTCCCGTTTTTTCGTTCACGCAAATCAATAAGCCACAAAGGAGAAGATTGACAATGACGGGTTTATCCCGTCTAATTATTCCAAAATGAAACACTATTTAATTGATAAAATAAAGGAATTTAAATGAAGGATCTGATTAGAAAATCAGTTTTACTACCACTTTTAGCCACTGTTTTTGTTTCTGGTTGTTCTGTATCTGTAGGAGTAAAGGAAGAAATAAAGTACGGTACTTCCTTAGGGGCTTCAATGATTCGCGTGTTTATTCCTACGGATATTTATGAGTATGTTCATCATGAAAAATTAGCAACGCCTAAAGATGTTACTTTATCAAACAGCATAAATGAGACGTACACAGTCAAGGACGCGGTTTACTTTGGGGAGAGCGAATTCCCTGGCGAAGGTGGAGTTTATAAGATTAAGTACGCAATCAACGAAGAAGAGTTTGGTGGGGAGCTTTCTTTTGATAAAACAGGATGCAAAGAATACTTTGTTGATAATGGAATGATTACAAACATGGAGGCTTGCGGAATTAATATCTATCATGTGCGAGGTGAAAGGATTAGTTCTCAGAAGCGAGCTTACATTTCATTTGATTAAAAAAAGAGTGGCAACGGTTGCCACTCTTTTTGCTTTCTCTAAGCTTTAACGGTTAAAGCATAAGTTTTAATCAAGTCACCAAGAGATAAACCTCTTTTATCGATCTCTTTCTTGATGATTTCGCCAAGATGACTTACAACCACATCGCTAAATGGAGTCAGGTAGAACTCTCTATAAGAGCTGATCTCAACTCCATCACGTTGTTCTGTCATAGGGAAATTAACGATGTTTAAGCTTTCAAATAACGCTTTATGGTAACGAGAAAGTCTCTCATAGTGGCTCATATACGCAGGACAGTCGCCGTAGTCGTCAAATGAAGTTTCAGCAAGCATTTCATTATAAGGTTTCGCCAGGTCTTCTTCAGACCAATCACGCGCTTCGAAGGCGTTCTGTACCGCTGGTTTACCTTCATGAATAATTTTAACTGGAGCGTGAGCGTTTTGCTGCGTCATGCCACCAATAAAGTTGATAATAAAGTGCTCAATGAGACCGTCCATCGCTTCAGGCTCAGAGAATTTTTTATCAAGGCATAGAATAAACGCGTTTTTTGCATCCTCACTAATATTTTTCTGGTAGACGGTTCGAGTTGCTACGTTTTTTACATCAACGGTAAACGTTTTGATGATGTGAGTTGATTTTAAGTTGGAGTGTCCGCACATTCTAGCAATTGCAATGTAATAGCGAAATACACTCTGGATAGCATCCTCAAATGTATCAAAGTACGGATTGCCTTCTACTAACTCAATTTCACCTGATGCTGGATTAGGCTTAAATAACTGATCAGGGAATCGTGGGAAAGCCATATGAGCAGGCATGAGATCGAGAATTAGCGGCTCTGTAACGCCATCGAAAAACAATTCGGCTTTAGTCATGATCTGCTTTTTATAAAACTCAACATCAAGATCAGAGGACGTGTGAACAACCATTTTTTCCAAATCATAGAGAAGGTTATAAATTGGTGTTGTCATGGCTTGTTGGTTAACGAGTTCGCGAATGCTACCAGGAAATGTGTTGTCCGTCTTTCCATTGACTGGTGTCATAGATAAGGTAAAGCAGATTGTTTGAAGTGGGTGCATGTTCCTATTCCTTGCTTGTCAGCATAAAAATCCAACTAGCACTAATTATACATATATAGAATCAAAAGTAAATGAGATATAGGTGTTTGAGGGTTTTTCATGTAAATTGATAGCAAATTTAATCAGTAGCAACGTATTAATTAAAGGTTTTTACTATGAATACAAAAATCATCCAATTCGAAGCAGGAAACTCTATTCATGCGTCTGAAAAAGGCGTGGAAGGGGATGAATTCGCGCAACTTTGCAGCCGTATGGAAAGAGGTGAGTTTGGCGATAATGCATACGTATGTGTGTATAAGGCAATTGATAAGAACAAGCCAAATATTCTGGGTTATGGGTTGAGCTTATTTTCGGAATTGTTCGTTGACACTGGATTGAGTGATGATCCGCTCATCTATCTGGTCATCAAAGGTAAAAATCGAGTTATTTTAAACAGTCTCGATGAGGTGTCAGATTACCTTAGTGAAATCGGAGTTTACCGCTTTGTGGTTGATACTTCTAATTAGACAGAAAAAGCACTCTCTCAGAGAGTGCTTTTTAACGCGTTTTTTAAAAAGGGTTGTCAAAGCCCTGACTTTGCCCGTAAAGAGGCGTATGAGCGATTTGAGGGAGCAAATCAGGGTTGTTTTGACGTGCTCGCCATTGAATATTTCGATCTTCAATGGATTTAAGGTGTGATAAGCCGTATTTTACGCTGTGTTCCATTCCACCAAGCTTACATAGCCCTTTGAAATCTTCATTTTCTTCATAGCTCCAGGCTGGCTTATCTTCTTGATAATGCTCTACAGCAAGTGCTCTTAGTTTTTCAGCAAGCTCTGAGAATGTACCCGCTTCATGAAATTTTTTGATTTGTTTCCACTCATAGATACGCCCCAAAAGAGCGCTATTGGTCTGGCAATCTTCGGTGTATAGCAACTGGCAATTTGGGCAAGCGTCCGTAGAATTTCGTCCAATAGAACCTACTTCCTTATGTGTAGGGTGATTGCAGTTAGGGCATGTGCCGATTGTAATTGATAACATAAGTTGTCCTACTATGGTGTTTGGTGGTTTGGTGGTTTGGTGCCGCATCAATCAGGAATTGCATTCCTGATATGATTTTGAAATAAGGTATCAACGTTCCCTAATTTAACTTGGGGATTATCATTGCTTCTAAAAATATGTCTGAATTGGCTAATGGTTTTATCGCTGTTCATGCGAAAGCTTTTTGTAAACGCTGAAATTCGATTAATAATGATTTCTTTTAGCTTCTCGTCTTTAAAGTAAACCGCTTGCTTACCCTGCTTGTAAAAGCCTTCAATCCCCTTTTCATGCTTGATTTTTAGCTTAGGGCTTTCAATCGTAAACATATCCTTTTTCATGTTATGAAGGTCGATATGAGCAACAAATTCGAGATCCGCAACTTCAAACTCAGCAAAAATAAAAGTTAGGTATCCTTCTACTCTTTGGCTTTCAGTAATATCAAGGTCAATCTCGATAGCTAGCTTGTCTAGCGAGGTGTCAATGCGACTTGTTCTATTAGCTCTCATTTGATCCCCTGCTCTTTGATCTGAGCGTCTACGCTTTTGAAATAACCTAAAACTAGATCGTTCATAGCAGACTTGATGGTTACGTGTTTTTCTTCAATCAAATAATTTTTATAGCAATCTTCAAAACAGCTCTTAACAGTACGCATAAGATGATTTCTAGTTAGGTTAGCAAGGCTCTGACTTGCTTCAATGAGACCGTCACTTGTCTCCAAGACATAATATGGGTCATTGTTATCATCTGAACTGATCGAGTAAATTGATTTATTCAGTGAAAAGGCAATATTGTACTGTTTGAAATTTGAACGAGGTCTTAGGACAAAGGTGATTCTTGCATTCAAGAGTTCCAGATCGTTCTTCATAAAGTAAAGATGTAATCGACCAACGCCCTGCCCCGTACTATTAATATGCGTAATAACCGTAATTTCGTGACCATTATGGTTAATTTCCGCATCTTGACGAGTAGGGATTTTTTTAATTTCTTTCATATATTACCGCCTAAAACCAACTTTAATAATTATACATTAATAACTCTAAAGGTCAATAAATTAATAATTAAAAAGCGCCATTAAATATTTTTGCAGATAAATAAAAAAGGGCTGGCTAATGCCAACCCTTTTAGGGAAAAACTCTTTAAAATCAACAACTTAGCTCAGAATGGGATATCGTCGTCAAAATCCATTGGTGGTTCATTGTATTGTGGCTGCTGCTGCTGATTGTTCTGCGGCTGCGGCTGCTGATGATGCTGCGGCTGAGCTTGTTGTGGTGCATGTTGCTGAGGTTGACCACCTTGAGTGCGACCTTGTGCTGGTTGACCTTGAGCTGGTTGACCTTGAGCTGGTTGACCTTGAGCTGGTTGACCTTGACCACCTTGAGCACGACCGCCTAGCATTTGCATAACGCCTTGGTAGCCCTGAACTACAACTTCTGTAGTGTAGCGATCTTGACCTTGCTGATCTTGCCATTTACGAGTTTGTAGTTGACCTTCAATGTAAACTTGAGAGCCTTTACGTAGGTACTCGCCAGCCACTTCTGCTAGTTTTCCGTACAGAGCTACGCGATGCCATTCAGTTTTTTCACGCTGCTCACCAGTCGCCTTATCGCGCCATGATTCAGATGTTGCGATAGTGATATTAGCCACCGCGCCACCGTTAGGCATGTAACGAACTTCTGGGTCGCCACCTAAGTTGCCTACGAGAATAACTTTATTTACGCCACGAGATGCCATAATTTATTCCTTATTTACTATTGGTGTGGTTCAATTTTGTTAAGAGCTTTTGCCCTCTTGATGTTTACAATTATACGTATAACCAGACCGAAGTCAATAGATAAATAATAAATAATTTAAAAAATATTTTCAGAGAGAAAGGAACAAAGCCAATTGCTATTTCTCATGGGGAAGCCATGAGTTTTTCTTGAAAGATATGATGAATGGTTTTCAGAGTTAGTTCGGTTTATGAGCGTTGATTTAATCGGTTATCTGATTTGATTGATATTGAGCTATAGGAAATAAAAAGGGCAAGCTTAAACTGCTTGCCCTATTCCGAATCAGTGTGCTTTATGCGGCTTCGTTTTCTTCAATGTGGTCTAGGTACTGACGGAAATCATCGAAATACTCATCACCAGATTCTAAGAACCAAGAACACCAGTCTCCATCTTGAGGATCAATCATCTCCAACTCAAAAATGTTGGAGTAATCAACACGCATAGAGTCGCATTCTGTTAGCAAGAACTCATCGTAACGAACAAGCAGATTGTAGAATTCAACCGCTTCTTTGATGTCTTTAACAGGGAAGTAAAACGGCTTGCAAGGCACTTGAGGAAAGTATGCCAAGCGAAGACCAAACTTTTTAGCATCAGAGCATTCCTGTAAGTTATCAGGTGATTGCTCGAACAGATCGCCGTAAGCATGTGAGTTTACGCTATTCACATAGCTTTGGTGATTTGGGTGGAGTTGATTATTCTCACCACAAAATTCAAGGCGAGACTTGTACGGTGCTAACGAATGATTTTCAATGGCTAGGAAGTTCTGAAAAAGAACAAGCAACAAAGCTGAGCGCACTTCATTACCCTTGGAAGGGTTAAACTCAAAGGGTTTGTTAGCATTGATTAGATGTGGTCTGTACTTCGTTTTCATTCTGCAATTCCTTGAATAGTGATTTGTTTCTATTATACACTTATACGCCACAAGCTCAATTTAAAAATGAGGTAAAACACCTCATTTTTATTGCTTGTTTATGCAGCATCAATCGCGAAACTTTCCGCAATAGCATGTGTGTAAAGGTTGTTTTCACTTCCCTCAACAAGTACCGCGAATGACTTTTCAGGATTGAAGAGAAACACGTTTCCGCTTTGAGTTCCTGACGCTAATTCACTTTGCGGAACTAGATAAGTACCTGTGCCATTGCGACTTGTATCTTTGATCTCAACTGGCGTTGAGTGAAGTCGATGTGAAAGCTTGTCGCCTTCTGTTAAATTCTCAAAATTGTGTGTAATAGTGTCGATATCCTTATCAATGTAACCTAATACTTTAAGTAACACGCCTTTAGAAGCGTTAAGGATGTTGTATTTACAAACTAACTGTTCAATATCAGTCTTGTTTAGCGCACCATCAAGAGTTTCCGCGCCATTGGCAGAGATAACTACCAGATCATTTTCTAGATTGCTTACAAAAACAATGTTCTCGATGATATGTACGGTTTCATATTTAAGATCTAGATATGACTCAGTAAGCTTTAAAACTAGGTTGTTTGTGCATAGTGTACTCACTGTGCTTGCATCAAGATTACATCCAACTTTATCTGTCACAGCTAGCAAAAAATTACGGCTGTTTCGTACAGATTCGCTTAGGATTTTCAATCCATGAGATTGGTAAATATCTACGATAAATGGGTGATCTGCACAGTTATCAATAAGGTATTTAGCGATAACGATTTTATTCAGTTTATTCATGGCGCTGCCCTCTTTATGCTTTTGAAATGTCGAATACAGGATAACCGCACATTGCGCTGTCAATAGCTGAACTTACAGCATCAACCAGGCTCGTAAATGGTGTTGATTTGATACCGCAATCAATGCTCAAGAAGTAGTTTGCGCCATCTTTGATCAGTTGAACCCATTCAGTATCGTTTTCATCATCTGAAAGTGAATCGATTCCGATTGATAGCTGTTCTGTTGAGAATGTTTCAGGAAGAGACTCAATGTGTGACTTGATTTCATCCAAGCAAGAATCACAATCACCATCCAAGCTAACTCGCAGGTAAGCACATAGCTGGGCTTTAGTAATGACTGAAGCCGCTTTCAGGGCTTCAGAAATGACAATTAGGCAATCTTCTCTTTTCATGGTGGTATCCTTTAATTATTTAATGCTTAGTAAGTTACACCAATAAAAAATTAAGTCAATAAATATTGACTTAAATAATTAAATATGTATAATGAAAAACATCAAAGAAAAATGTAAACAATATCGAGGCGCACCATGAAAAACTTACAAATGTTCGGCATCCGTGAAAAAGAAAGCAAGTTAATGAAAGAAGTAAATTGCGAATCTTGGTCTACCACTTATTCAGCAGGAACTGAATATGAAATGGCTGATTTCGGTCAGGGTGTTGGTGAGTTTCGATGCTCAGAATTAGCCCCTGTCTTATTTTCAGTTCTAAAGGGTGGCACTAGTCATCTTGAATCACCGAAAATGACAGCAAGTGAAAGTAAAACAGTAGACGTTGTTACTTACAATGTCGGTACAGATGTTCGTGAATTCCGAGTTGTTGAGATTACCGAGTCTTTTAAGAGTGCTGTAATGCCATATGATTCCTATGCTGAATTCTGTCAAGCAGCAAACGAAAACATTCATCTTCTCAACCTGTGAAGCGTATAGGGGTATAGCACAATGAATGCAACACATATTGAAATCAATGAGGTTTCTTGGACATGCGCAAAATGCGGTCATGAAAACAAAGACCTTATTAAAGAAACAAATGAGCCGCTATGCGGTGGCTGCGATCAGGTCTTTGATTGGAATCAGATTAATATTGATGTAACTACGTTCATCGGAGGTGAAGAAACCTATGTTAATCTTAGCGAACTTTGCCTTTTTGAAGAAAAGCTAATCAATGAGCTTGAGGAGCTAACAAAAGAAAATGTTCCTACTATGCCGTTTAACACGCGATACCCTGTAGGTTGGACTCCAGCTTATTGGGGTACATTCGGTGAATACGTGCCTGTTAAGCTTGATACCTAACAAAACTTTCAAAGACAGCATCAAAAAAGGCGGATTTATCCGCCTTTTTATATTGACCTTCTATATTATTTATGTATAATCAAATCATTCCTTAGAAAACAACCTCAGCATGTTCTGACTCGTTTAGGAATTGGCTTGCCAGCCAGCGGATTTTGTCGGCATCGAAAGATGATTGGTAAACAGGCGTTCACACTTCATCACATGATTCTACCTTTGAACTTTTGTGATTGTGAAAAAACCGACAGCGCAATCATAAATAATAAAGGATAGAAACCATGTTCGAATCTAATGATCATCTTGAACAATACGCACTAAATCTTACTAAAGTCTTTCACGTCGAAAGCCACGGTAAATTTTCACCTAAAAAGAACTTTGTCGCTTCGTGTCTAGCAAAAGCGATGTTGGGAAAGCCTGAGGGCTATAACATCAACACCTTGAAGGCTGAACTAAAGAACAAGTCGTTATCCGAGCCTGTTCAGGTGTCCACTGATACAAGCCAGAATCATCCAGAAATCTTGTTTAATGAGCATTTAATGAGCGACTTGAATGCATTTATTGACACCGATTTTTTCTTTGAGCGTCTTTTGGTTGCAATTGAAAAATCAGTTGAAGGTGAGCTGGATGAGCGTATTTATGATTTGCTAAATGAAGACGGTGAATTGTTTGAATGGTGTTCTGAACGTCTTGCGTTCACTGAGTCGGATACTGATTACTATCGTGTCTATGATTCTATGTATGGCGATGTGCTGACCGACTACATTCACACTGCGGCTGAAAATCGCACATATGATCCTGAAATGTCGTTCACACGTTACCGAATCATGGTAAACAAAGCTGCATATTCAGAGGTTTTGAAAGATAAGCTTCTTGAGTGGTTTGAGTTTTTGGCAACTGACTTGAATGATGAGTTAGATGAGTCATTCCCTACAGAGAAAATCCGCGCTCTACACGAATTAGAAGGCGGTTTTCAAGATGAGAAGGGCGAAACCATTGCTGAACTCTTAAAGCAGCATCTAAAGGCTAATAGCGCGTCCCTTTACGTGTCTTATAACTAATTCTAGGCGATAACAATAAATGCCAGCGGGGATAACGCTGGCTTCAAAAAGAGGTTTACTATGGCACAACCAAGCGATTACACACGACACCCAATGGGATCTATTGTTAAAAACAGTGAATCCGAAACCATTGCTCGAAACATCATGGTTATTTTGATGCAAAATGGCAATGAGTTCCGAAAGATGGAGTTTGATGAGTATCTTGAAGCTCGAAAGAGTCATGGTGCTTCTGAACGAGAAGTTATGCGCGAGAAACCGTACTTTGATAAAGTGGTAGAACACTGTTCTAGCGAAGAGAACGCCGACAAGTTCTGTGAAGACTGGAAAAAGACCAATTGATAATTGCGCAGTATGCGCTTAAGACCGCTTCAGTATATGGAGCGGTTTTTTTATGCCTTCATTAAACAGCTCTAGTATAGAATTGCTCATTAGTATATTATTTCTGAAAAGTTATTAATTAATAAAAAACTGGTTAATAAAAAGCCAAATCAATAAAATAAGAGCAATTATCAATGGACAAATATCTTTTCAAAGACCATTTCGTTCATAAGCATTCTGCTGACATATTTGAAAACTCAGATATAGATGTGAACAAGCTTTATGAGCAGGGTTTTATTAGTAATAAAGTCATTCCCTCTTTAAACAAGAAGCTTCTGAAGCTTTTTAAAAAGCTGTCATTTGATGAGTATCACATGGACTCAATCACACACGGTAAGGGTACAGAGTACAGCTTTAACAAAAACGGCTTACCACCAATGGTATCACTGCTGGTGGATAAAATTTACAGTGAGTTCGGATGTGTGCTTTCCATGTTCGATATTGAAGAATGCCCTCTGGGAATTGAGGTGGCTGTCTGTAAGCTATCTGAAGGGTATTACGTAGATTGGCATCAAGACTGTACTAACCAGGCTGTAATTAGCTTCTGCATGGTCATTAATGAAGAAGACTTTGAAGAAGGTGAAGGCGGAGTGTTGCAGTTTTCAAAAGTAAAATACGATAGTCGTGGAAGCATTATCGATAGAGAGGTTATAGGAAGCTTCCCTACCAATAATTCAGGTCAGATAGTATTCTTCAATCCCTCAGATCTGAATTATCAGCATAGATGCACCGAAATAAAAACTACGAAAACAAGATACTTGGTCTGCGGAATTATTGGGGAAATTGGCTAATGTTTACCACTGAAAGAATTGATATAAATGATTTGTTCACAAAGGGATTTACTGTTGGTTACTTGCAGGAAGAGTGGGCTAACAAAATCCTTAAAGTTCTGAAGAACCAGTCTTGGATTGAGGTTGTCCCTGATGTCTTAAATTCAGATGGCGAGATCGACAAATACTATGAATCCAGATACATCTCTGTAGCCTCTATGATGAAACCTGACGAGCCAAACAGGTGGTTTAAGCGTTACATGGATGAATTTTGCTTGTGGGCTGAGCCTGTACTTAGCAAGTTTGAGAATGGAAATTCATACCATGTTAGTGCATTTTGCGGCACTGAAGGTTATTTCATGGAACCTCATAGCGATGTCGGTGATCGCTCTGTTCTGGATATCATTGCTTATTTTGGTGATGATATCGGTGACGAAAATTCTGGGGGTTGTTTAGACTTCTTCAAGGTTGATGTTAAGGATCCTGAAAACCCAAGCAAGATGACATTTTTGGATAGAGTTGTTCCTAAGCACGGTATGATTGTGATTTTTAATAATATGAATCCAACCATTTATCATGAAGTAACAAAATTGATTAAGCCTGGATGTCGTCGTTTCCAGTTAATTGCGCAAGCAGGAATGATTGATAAGCCTGATTGGAGTGTTGATTATAAAGCCGAAAAGGGTTTTTACAGCTACCATAAAAAAGCGGTTTTAGGTAATACAGATTCAGCTTTAGAGATATTGGAAAATGGTCATGTTGGTGAATAGTATTTTTAGTAACGGGCTTCTTGATTTACGTTTGAGCATCCAATCAGTTAATGATTATTTTGTATGTCTTCTTAGTGAAGGTGCTTTGGAAAATGGTGATAAACTATTAGTGGTAGCCCAACCTCATGAAATGATTTTTGCATCAATAAAAAATGGTAAATCATTGTCCGATTATTTGAGTGATTATGGTGATGGTTACGATTTTCCAAATGATGGAATTAGTTATTTCATTGGTTGCGTCCCTGATGGATGGGTATATGATCAAAAAAACGCCATAGATAAAATCACGAAAATTGATGGTGATTTGAATGTGTCTGACTTTGATTATATCAGTGAACTTTTCTAATTTAGAATAAAGATAAACGTATGGATGTGGGTGTTTAAAATGTCTATTTTGAATCGTGAGAATAATAGCATTGTTGTTGAGTCTCAATATCACAAGGAACAATATTCAGAGTCAAGGCAGGAAAAGACTGCCGAGGAAATGTTCAACGAGATATTTATGCAGAAGCATAACAAGTTGTTTCCTGATGGTAGAGTGCATACTGGCAAGCCAGCGCCAGAACATGGTTCTGATGCTTATTATACTGTGTCTATTTCCCCAAAGTTTGAAGAGTTTGAGACTCAAATTGAACCGCCCATTTATCCAACGGTTAAGGCTCTTGTGGATAAGGGATACCACACAATTTCAAGTTGCGCTGGTCATCCTATACGTATTCATTTGCAAATAGGCTTTGGTAGTGAGGAATCCCGTTCAAAGTTTCTAGAAGCCGTGTTGAAATCTGAAATACCTGCACTTACCTATCACTTTGTTAGTAATGTCGCTAATGTTTCAAATCACTCGATTTCCAATGATGGCAGCTTTGATTCTAAATCAGGAACGGTTTTTGATGTGGAAGCTGAACAAAGCTATATTGATAAGCGTGATGCTGATGGGTTTAATTTCCAGTTTGGAACAAACTATAAAAAATGGTTTTTTCTCGATATCAATATAATGGAACCAACCTCAAACCCATTCAAAATACTGTACTATAAGTTATTCTTATTGCCTAAGAAGCAGGAAATTCTTGAACAACTCCATCAGCTAATGATTGGTGAAACAATCCCTAGATACGATGAAATTTATCATAAACCTAAGAGAAGCATTTTCTTTTAATCAAAAAGCTCTGGGTTTATTTATAAAAAAAAGCCCTTAAAGGGCTTTTTCAGTTTTTTCACTTTTAACAGAATCCTCAACAATCTTTTTCTCATTGCAGTCAAAATAGAAGGAAATGGCTTTGCAAATAAAGAAATGAAGAAAAAGTAATGCATATGCTTTAAAGGTTGTATCGCCAGAAATTTCACTAGTGGTAATTTCATCAGTTGGCAAAGATCCATAGTATTCAAACATGGTTACACCAATTAAGACATTTGCAACCATGACAATTGTCATAAATAGAAGCTTAGGAATAAATCGAAATCTTTCCTCAGTTTGAATTGAAGAAATTGAAAAAATAAAAATAAAGAGCGCCGACTTTTCCAATACTTTAGTAATTTCTGAATCTGAAAGGGCTAAAAACAGATTGTATCCAGCAATAAATAGAACCAAGTAAATCAAGTGGGATAAAAAAATCTTTTTTAGATTAGAGTTCTTATAACTTGCTTTCAGTATTAATGATTTCATTGCTTTGCGCCATTTTTAGTCATTGTTCTTGTATTGAGGGTCGTTTTCAAGCAAGAACTGCTTCACTTCTTTCGATGAGTCGGAATTCAATACGTTTTCACCTTTGCTTCCATTACTGGATTTTTCGAATACGCGGAAATTCCAACATGTGCAGGTTTCTGGGTGGCAGCGATTATGACCACTCTCAACTAGGTATTTAGGGGTGAGTTCATTTAATTCGTATGCGTTCATTTTGTTTCCAAATTATCAAAATTGGTTAGAGCATTGACTTGTAATCATACACCAAGAACTGGGGTTCTGTTGGTTTAAGCATTTCACAATGAGCCAGGATTGCTTTAATCAATACTTCAGACACCGTTTCCCCAACAAACTCTTTCAGTTCGATTTCAGAATCGCCATTTTTGTATGTAGCAATCGACTTTGGCTTTTCACCACTATTGATTAGGTCGATACCGTAACAAGCGGCGTATGCGATAAGCAATGGAATGTTTCGAGTGAAGTCATATGGCTTTAATCTATCTTTGTAGTGAACTCGAATATGTACGCTTCTCTGATCCCAGTCACCAGAAGCACGTTCTTTCTTATCAAGCTCTTGCTTATGAGGAAGATTTAAAGCTTTAGCGATCTTGCAGTTTAACTCATACACACCTGTATTTTCAGGTCGGATATTAGTATTCATTTTTCCAATATTTATCATTGATTAAGAGGGGTTAATCCCTAGCGCACTTATTATACATATATGAGCGGCAAAGAAAAGCATATTTAATGATTTATTCGTAGGTTTTGATTTGTAGTGGTCGCTTGCAGTTGACTTTTGTGCTGAGAAATGCATTATTTAAACAATTAAATTTATAAGGGCTAAAAAATGAAAAAGAGTTTAATTATAGCTATTGAGTTCGAAAGTCTTGCGTTTTTCGAAAATGCTCTTGAAATCGCAGGTTGTAGATTTAATGAGATTGAAGAGGATATGACTCATTGTCTCTTGAGAGAAAGAGGTAAAGAGGTTCTGACCTGTAGAGAACTTGGAATCCCATACCTGGCTTATGTCAAACCGCAAACAAAACAAGATCGTCAAGAGGGAAAGTTCTCTATTGCGGAAGTTAACTTTGACATTAATTCTTTGGATAAAGATAAATTTGCCCTTGTTGTAAGAAAACAGTCGAACTCCTACCCTGACAATCTTGGATTTGATTACTTTATTGATAAAGCTACTTCAGAAAGCGTCAAATACTGGGCTGATCTATTCACTAAAGATGAGATTGGTCGTAACGTTGAAATCTTGTCACAAGCCGAATTCCTTGATTCTTTGAAATCAAAAGAACTGTCATTTCCATTCTTTCTAAAAACTCTTGATAAAGGCTCTCACGGCAACACTTTAGCGAAGGTGTTTGATGAAAATAATATCAGTATTTTAATGCCTACATCAGAAAGACCAGATCTTGATGTTGAAGGAACAACCTTATACCGATACCTATCCTTATCTGAAGATTCTGTGCTTACCTTATTTACTGAACAATCAAGTTACTTCAATCCGTGGATCGGAGAAAGCCAAATTATTCCAGCAAGTTACAAATCTTTGGATGGAAAACTCATCAAAAGCGATGTCATTAACATCTTAGATGATCTTCGTTCCTCTCCGAATAAAGAGCATCGTGCTTTCATCGTTGATGGAAAGGTAACATCATTAAGTCGTTACTTTGATTATGACTACTATGTTAGTCCTAAACATGTACTGGATTACGCCCAGGATTTCGCAAGCAAGTTTAAAGAAAGACTCCCTTTGATTTGTGTGGCAGACTTTGCGGAAACAACAAGCGGTGTAGAGCTTATCGAAATTAATCCCTATGAAAATAGCGGTAGATATCTAATGAATGATCCAGAAAAGCTTTTTCTTGCGATTATGACTCTTTCTGGTGGTGATAAACTGAAAACATCTAATGAAGGATTACTTGTACCAAAAATTAAGCCTAAGTTACTTTTGGATGAGTTCTGATACGAAGCCTCCGACATTGGAGGCTTTTATCAATGAGTAAAACTTTACTCATAAAATGCTGAATTCTAATCTAATGAGTAAAACTTTACACATTTCTCAAGTGCAAAGCTCACTAGTTATATATATTACTTATCAAGTTTGCACTTTTCGACTACCAAAGGCATTTGAATTTGGAGGCTTTTAATACTGTCACAATAAGCTTATCAAGTTCTTTTGAGTCAGATAGATTGTTTGACTCCAAAAATTTTCCGAAATTTCCTAGTTCAATCTTGTCTTCTCTTTTACTGTAAAAGGGAAAACTATCATTTTTAATCAATGAAAATAGAAAATTTGCAGCATGGTGATCGATGAGTCGGGTTCGGAGATTGCGGCTATTCACTTCGGTATTAATAATATGCGTGATATCCGAGATAGTGTGCTCATTGTTTATGCTTTCCATAAAGGCTTTGCTAAACATTGATTCAGAACCTCTATAAAACGCAACCTCATCGGTTTCGAATTTTATGATTTCTGATACCTGCAATAGAACGCTCATCTTAGTGTCATGTGAAAAGTAGTCATGTTCTTGCTTTGCAATTGCGTCATACAAGCGTACAAGCTTCTTAATTGGTGATTGATTTAGCTCAAATACTGAATATAGAAAATCACAGTGATGTTTATGCGATTTATTAAGCTGATTAAAAAAACCTGTCGAGTCGCAGAAGATGGACTTAATACAGTCATTGTCTTCTAATCGGAAACCATAACTGGTGATAAGATTCGATGTTTGTTCAAGTATATCGAAGAAGCAATGCGCTGTATCTTTGTGATCATGACCTTCCAGGAATTGAACGCACTCCCTTCCTAATTTACTCAATGAGTGGATTTTTTTAAGATTCACTATCTATTTCCAGTACTTATGTGTTTTTAGTAGTATACATTTTGGTCAAGAATTGTAAATCTAACATGAACCAAAAAAATTAATTTGAAATAAGTATAAAAAATATATTGACTTTAAATCTCTAACTCAATAAGATTTAAATCGTTCCCCAGAGGAATGTTCGGAAACCTCCCGAACTGAAAGTGCTTGCTTACTGCGGCGGTGCTAATATAGAGGGGTCATCAATGTACATTTTGCCTTCTCAGGTGGTTGGTACTAGAGAGATGACGCACACTTAGTGGGTTTGGCGACTCAAAGGTGTGCAGGATGAATTTGAATCCTTAACGGTGGGTGGTTAAGCTCATCTTATAGAGGGTCGCTGGATTCAAGGCTAAAAAAATGAGGTGAGCGCCAACTCATTGTCTGTTTTTGGTCAGCCTTTAAGCGTTTATGGCAAGCAGATAACTAAAAAATTGAATGATGTATTATCATTTGTCCCGATGAAAACGCAAACAGTTATTAACGAAGTGCTTTCATGTAGAGGCTGAAAAGTCATACATGCCCTAACGGGGGCTAAAGGAGATGCTCGGGTATCTAGGTTAGTCAGGTGAAGTTAGAAGGTTATGGCCTAACGATTCTATCGGAGCCAAAAAGTTAATGGTTGTTGGAGGTATCGCACTCAGCCCGTAACGTGAGTGTAGCAAAGCTAGTGAAGCGTCTAACAAACGCGTGAACGCCAAGATCACTAGAGAACGAAAGCGAAGCGTCTGTCTTTCCACTGTATCGAGAAATCGGTGTAGGCAATCAACCGCCCTCGGGCGGTTTTTTGTTTTTATGGATTTGAATAAATTAATTTATTTACTTTACGCTCTGCTTTTGTATAATAAAAGAAAATTAAATTAGGGCATCAAAATGAATAAAGAAATTCCTGTATCTCTTGCTAGTGATATTTCAGTTGGCAAACATCTAACTCCAGAACAAAAAGCAAGAATCATTCAACGTGGGGCTTATAACGGAAAAACGGTACGCCAAGTAATGAAAGACATGCTAGTGAATAATGGCATGTTTGAAGAGCAAGCTGATGAGGTTATGAAAGTTGCTGAACGTGATATCGATTCAATGAATGAGAACTGGGGTAAAGAAGCTGATTCATACCCTAAAGTCATTATTACTTTAACTCAATCACACGTAAAGCGTATCGCGTTAAAGTGGATTAATGAAAATGCACCTGAAGCTTGGTTTAAGCCTTTGTTTGAGCAGCATAATCAATGATTTCGATAACGGGCAGCACTATCCCTGCCCGTTAAATCATTCTATTTTGTATCTCCCGATAAGCTCACACGAAAATATTGCTTACTTTCTTTGTCGATAGAGGCAAGAAACCTCCCCTCTTTTTCTTCTGCAACTTTAAACTCATATAGTGTTAACGCCTCATTGATTAAATCTAATGGGTTGTTGTGTGCAGAAATTGATACCAACTCTTCCAGTTTTTTTGATTGTTCATCGGTCATCGTGATTGTATTCATTTTAAATCCTCTTTGAAGTTTCACCTATTATTTCAAGATAAAAACCCTTTGTAAATCATCGATTTGCGAGTATAAAATGAGTGTTCTTCGAGTATAGAATGAGTAAAAAATGAGTAAAAAAGGAAGGGTGATAAAACAATACCAATTAAATCTACAAGACTGAAATTCTGGGGTATAAGCTACAAAAAGGCAGGCTAATGCCTGCCAGTCTCGATTATTCTCCTATGTAGTCATTAGGGGATATGCCAACGGCATTCCGAATGGTCATATCTGCGCCATGCGACTTAAGAATATTAAGAGAGTCTGTTTGGTTGTACGTTATGGCTCTGTGAGCAGGGGTAAATCCCCTATTACATTGAGCATTGATGAGTGAATCGGCTATATGGTTGTCCAGGATGTATTCTAAGACCTTATTTGAGCCGCGCTCCGCACAGATATCCATTCCGCTAAAACAGTCTCCATCGCGCTCCAGAGGGCTTATGCGACTATCAATAGCAATCTTCAGTAGTTCAAGATTGTCTAGCGTACACGCAACATGAAATAGATTGCTGTGATTTTGATCTCTGAAGGCAGCGAGTTCAGAGAGAGGCAAAGCAGAAAGCTCGTTAAATCGCTCATCATTAATGAGCGTAATGATTTTTTCTTCAGACTCGTTTATTTCTCTTTTCTCAGAGAATCCAAATAAGGAGTGTAATTGAGGTAGCATACTTTCAAAATCTGCATTTTCTCCTATTCCACCAGCGAGCATAGAGATCAGTTCATTGACATCGTATCCATCTGGTAAGTCTTCGTCATCGAACTCATCGTCATCATCCTCGGTTTCAATCTCAGGCTTTATGTAGTCTCTAAATACAGAGCAAACTAGCATTGTCTGGTTAAACGAGTTCTCAAGGCAAGACAGGTCGAAATCCGAAGTATCAATCTCGATATCATCTTCCATGATGTTCTTCGACTCTTCATCAAAAATGTAGAGCTTGTCAATATTGAGTGAGTATTGAGAATAGATGCGAATAATGCGATCACCATTTTCAGTTCGCATTAATTTTTCAAAAGCAGCAATCGGATTAGAAATTTGACCGCTGTAATACAGATACTTACCAATCGACTCTAACGCGACATCGATGTCTTTGATGATATCGACTCTCTCTTTGTTTACTTTGAAAGTGCCTGGTTTCATCTCCCAAATCGTGCCAGCCCAGTTGCAGTATCCTTGCTCAACTAGATCAATAACCTCCTGGGAGACCTCAAATATGGGTTTTTTCGATGTATCAGGGATGAATTGAAATGGGTTAGCGGTATGATTTGGTATTTCCATACCCCAAGTTTCAGCATAAAACTTATCCGTTGTTACTTCGTCATCACCATATGAGCATCCGATAACAGGTACGCCCTTTTGTAAGCAATATTTTATGCTTTCATCTTCGACAAACCATGTATGGAAGTGCTTTTCAAATCCAGGATGATTCAAAGCAAGAATGTCTGGCAAGCCGAAAGTTTTAATGCCTTCATTAAGCATCATTTCACCGCTGAATACGGTTACTTTAGGATCGTTAAATTGTCTACTGAGTGGTATATCAAGCTTTGGAAATAGGTTTACCTCATCGCCTATTAGGTAAATATTCCATTTGATATCAGTTCCTAGCAGAGTGTTAAGAAGCTTGTAAGATCTGCCGTAATTGATGGATTCGGAGTAATCAGCACCAGCAATAAAGACATTTATCGTGTCGCTTTTATTAATTAAATCGGAGCAGAATTCGGATATTTGCTTAGCAAGTAAGAAAGATGAAGATAGCAACTTTTCAGAGACTTCCTTTCCTCCAGAAAGCTCATTACTAAAGATAGGGGTTGAAGATTGAAGCTCATTGATGAGAGTGGTTACAGAGCTGTGTTTCTGTATAAGCATGTCGTTCCCTCTAGCGCATATGATTTATACGCATAAGGCAATATAAATCAAGGTGTTCTAACAATATTAGAGGGCTTTTGGTTAGCAATCAAGACAAAAAGAATATTCGCCTAGTTCTGAGTTATTTGCAACCAATAAAATCCTACATGTTTGCGAGTGATTCTCCCCGCCCTATCGGGCGAGGCTTCTTGAATCGTTTGCCGCAACCTAATTCTTGATTAGGATTCACGCAGGCATCATCAAGCAGAAACGGTCAATCCAGCCGCTTTTAATTCAATTATCCCTGCATTACGCAGGTTTTTGCCAGAGTTGGTATCTCGACAGTGTACTTCATTGCAACTCGGGCAAGTCCATACTCTGATATGGAGTGGCATTTTATCCATCTTGTAGCCGCAACAAGAGCAGGTCTTCGAAGAAGGTAGCCACTGATCGCACTTAATCAGCCACTTACCGTACCTTTCAGCTTTATATGCCAGCTTAGAGACAAATGCTCCCCAAGCCGCATCAGCAATATGTTTCGCAAGTCGTTTGTTTTTTAGCATGTTGGATGATTTTAGCGTTTCAACAATTATCGCTTGGTTTTCGTCAATAATTCGTTTCGAAAGCTGGTGCTGAAAATCATTCCGAGCGTTAGCCACACGCTCATGAGCTTTGGCAAGCAATAGCTTTGCTTTCACTCTATTTTTAGAGCCTTTTTTACATCGACTCAGGGCTTTTTGTTTCCGCCTTAAGTTTTTATATGCATTAATTAAAAACCGAGGATTCGCAACCTTATCACCTTTATCGCTAATGAGGTAATCCGTCAGTCCCAAATCGTAACCTGATAGTTTTGTGATATACCTTGGTTTGGCAGGTGCCTCATTACCACAATCAACCAGTACTGAAGCATAAAATTTACCTGTGCTGGATTTAGAGATGGTAATGCTTTTTAGCGTCCCACTTATCTCTCGGTGGATCTTAGCTTTGATAGGTTTGCATTTCGGGATCTTGATTGCGTTTTCAAGGATTTTTAGACTAGTGCAATGGTAACTGCTCTGATAACCATGTTTACGCTTAAACTTAGGAAATTTAGCTTTTAGCTTTGGATTGAAAAAGTTCGAGAAAGCTTTATCAAGATTGATGATCGATTGCTGCAATGAAATAGAGTCGAACCGACTTAACCAGGAGTACTTTCTTGATTTCTTTCCAAGAGATAACAGTGGCTTTATCTCTTTTTTAAGGTTTAATGAAATGCTTTTCTTTTTGTAAAAGTGAGCTTTTATGTGCAGAGCTTTATTATACGCAAACCGAACCGCGCCAAACTGAGCTTCAAGAAACTCAGCTTGTTCTATCGTTGGATAAATACGCATCTTCGTTGCTCGTAACATTTCAATAAAACACTATGAATTTATTGAAGAATATCTTATAAACAACTAGAATTGTCAATGTTTATCTCTGTCGAGATAACCGCATTATATCCCCGACCTTATCGGGCGAGGGTTTACGGCGGAGTTGCTAAAAATGAGAACGAATTGATAGATACATTTAGGATGATAGCACTCTGAACGAATGATAGCTTGATTTTATTCTTTTGTTTCATGGTGTTGACCTTAATTGTTTATGTGTTTTGAATTATACATAAATCACAATCAAGGTAAATGCTTAAATTATTTTAAAATGTACATCTCTTTAAGCTGCTCAATAATATTTGCCTTAGATGTTCGGACACCATTAAGCAATGCTGAGCCTTTCTTTAGGGTGATCGCAACTTGCACTGGTGAGAAGTCTGAACAACGAATCACATGAAAGGTGTGCGTGTCATTTTGTGACTGTTTCCAGATCTGAGTTTCATTAGCCAGTAAATCAGCAGCCGTTGAACCAATCATTGTGTGCTTGGATTGAAAATCCTGTAGTTTTTTCTCATCTTCAATCCGTTTATTTTCTTCTTCTTCCTTCCGCTCTTCATCAAGGTGAGCGATATACATAGCACGAAGGTATTCCAAATCCTTTTTCTGCTCAATTAGAATGTCTTTAATCGTTAAAGCAATCATAGAGCCAAGTGCAGTACGGATCGCATAAATATCTGCATATTGATATTCGTCTTTTTCAGACAAATAATCTAACGTAAGGGCTGGAGAGCCGATATTTACATGAGATGTGAACATTACATCATTTTTGTTTAATCCACCCATCATCTGGATAGAGCCATATACAACATCAACTCGATCTAGAGTTTGTGTTTTAGATGCGCAGTTAAACTTAATGTCGCCAGTAGATAGAAGCACTAGTTGAACGGTAATGTCAGGCTCAACACTAATTGAAAATATCTGGCTGTCCTTAGCGTTAAATTCAAACTTTAAGCCTGCATCATAGAATTTCGATAAAAGGGAATGGTACATAGTTGACTCCAATTATATTAAGGAAGAGTCTGCACCCTCCCCTAAATGTTTAAATTAATGAAATTCTTTTAGCAAACTCAGCTTTAACTTCTTCAATCGAAGATGGGCGTTTTGCTTCAATAATAACAATAGACTGATCGTCTGATGTTACTGAGTGGTAGTTTGAATGATTACCAGCAAAGTTCAATCCATATGTGTTTTCGATGTATTCAATATCGCTGTGCATATCACCAAAGCCACTAGAGCCACCATAGCTAGATGTGCCAGTATCAATAGCGATATTGGTAGCAACAAATGCAGAGCAGACCAAATTGTTTTCTAGGCAGCTCAGTTCGCGCCAACCATCATTGTATTCATGGTTTTGTGAATCGACTCGTAATTGGTTTGAAGATTCAAAGCAGTATTTGCCGATAGAGAGATCTAGATCCATATCTTCAAGAAGAAATAAGGTTTCTGCCGAATCGCAGCGAGAAAAATACATAGTTTCAGGAAGGGTGTTAATCGCTTTCTCTACCTCAGATAAGGCTTCATTGAATGCTTTATGCCAGATACCCTCGAAAGCTTGATAGCCATCGATATCAAAGAACAGATCGCACATTAAGTCACGGAACTTATCTTTCTTTTTTGAAAAAGATAAGCTGGTATAACGCTCTAACTTAGACTTTTTGGGCGCAAAGAAATCATCAAGCTCTTTCAGGGTGCATGGAAAATCTGAGCCGTATTTGTTTTTTACTTCAGCAACAACTTTATTAGCGATAAATGATGCAGATACGTTTTCTAGGGCTTTAGAGCCTGGAATGATGATTTTTGTTGATGGCATTTGTAAATCTCCAATATACATTATCTTTGGGTTCTCACTCGTTACAAAACCCTTGATAAATAAAAGGAGGATTTTGAGTTTTCCATTAAGTTTATGGTTTCCAGCTCCCGTTAAGGATGAGTGATGCCAAGGGTCTACCCCCCAAAGCGACTGACTAAGAGCTTGCTTAGCCTTCCCCTCTGTTATAGCTTAATTATACATATGTAAGGCTCAGAGTCAACAAATATAGAGTCATGTTTTAATTTATTTTTTTGATTTGTTTGTATAATAGATATTGTGTTGAAACTGGACATAACAGAACTGAATAATTTTAAAGGAAGCATGAACAACTCCCACTAAACGCTACGCGTTTTGAAGGTCTCTATTTAATAAATAAATTAAACCTCAGTAATTGACTGATGTTTTTATATATGTATAATAGAGACAAATAAATAATTAAAGGACTTCACCATGTACAAACCATTCAATGAGCTAAAGCAAATCCCTGATTACTTTCGTATCGAAAACGATGTGGAGATGGGGTCTCCGTCTTTTGTTAAGCACCCAGTGTTTCCAATCTTCGTGCATTCTGATGGTGTTCCTGCATCGGTAGAAATTGGTAATGTCATTAGTGGTAGCATTTCGGTTCGAATGGAAATTGCGTACAAAGCAGATGAAATCCTTGAAATGATGCATCGATACATTGAATCAGGCGATCATGATGGAATTGATAACTTGGAAATCGTTTTGATTGAAGATAAGTACAGACTTGTTACTGAAATCGAAGATCAAGAGCCTGATTTTTTTGAAACTAAGAATTTGGATGAGATTTTTGCGAAAATTTCGCTATAACTATCAGAAAATTGAATACCCAGTACGCATAATGAAGTGTACTGGGTATAATGCTAAAATCGGGCATTGAAAGGCATCAGCCTTTCTTGAGTCTTTTAAATCACTACCTCACTATCAACAAGGTAAGCTAGCTAATGACCGAACAATCCATCACCCCTACTTATGATTGGAATCTGAAGAACTGTCGAGTTAAGATCGATGATCCAGATACCCGCGCATGGGCAGAGTTCGTCATCAATAACTTGACGAAAAGTAATAAGGATGTTTTACAGGGAACTCTTCCTGTTACTCTTATGATGAACGGCTGGTTGAGTGAAGACACTGCAATGATGTTCAGCTCGATTATTGAAGACCGTTGGAAAGCAATGGTTAAGGCTGTCGATAGTGGAAAGCTTAAATCCAAAACTTATCCTTCTCTTGGATATCAAAGAGAAAGGCATGTGGTAGGTGCAGCAATCTGTGAGCTGATGAGTCAGGGTTACGACTCTGAATTTTTTAAGTCACTTGAGAACTTTAAACTTAAATAAGGGGATTCTTATGATCCGATATGAGTATAGAACAAGGGGGTATCACCGACTTAGTAACTAACTAAGAAACGAGGTGATACATGTATTATTTAAAATGCATTGACGGTAGCAAATCCAAATTTAACTCCCTTAATGAGATCTTCGAGAAGCTTGAGGCTGAGTTTCCTAATAGGTATTGCTATTCTAGATATGGAAGATATTGTTACTCTCTTTTAAAGACAGAAAACTGTATTGTTGGCGAGACATTTGCTCCAAGAATTTCTCTTATCGGTCATTTTCATGAATACAAGCTTAATCAGGCTGTTCAGATTTCCGATAAGAATGATATTTTTGCTCGCAGTAAGTATCCTGGTCAACCTTGGAGTTACACAAAGCACGGTAATGAACCTTACCTATGGTTGTCTTGTGTAAACAAATACATTGTTCTGGATGCATTTAACCGTGTAATTTCAGTTGAGTATATTGTTGAGCGATACAAGCAACGCTATAAGGCTCTTCATGAGAGAAAGGGAAATGGCAGATACTGGGTTAGTAATCGACCTAACGGTGTAAGAAGCGGCTACAAGCGCGATAAAAACCACCAGAAACGTCTTAACGCTCATTATAAGCCTTGCACCCTTTCGAATGAGTTAAAGGCGATTACAAGCCGCGATGAGTTCGATTTGCAATGTCCTTTGAGGACTGCAAGAAAGACCACGGCGCAAGCTCTGAATCGTTACGGTGAATGCCGCTGGGATAGCATCATTCGCTGCTGGAAAGATCAGAGCAAAAAGAGAAAGCAATGGATGTGAACAAAGCCACCGCATGTCGGTGGTTTTTTATTGCCTGAAATATTTCTTTACTATTAAACTAATTAATATATAATGAATACATAAAATATAGGGAATAAACCTCATGAAAAAACAAATCACATTATCTATGATTTTGGCTGCGGCATTAGTTTCAGCGCCATCTTTCTCATTTCAAAATGAACAGTCTTCTGACTTGAATGAATTGGATATCAAGTTTGGTGGGTGGTCAACTCACACTCCTAGCTCAGGTCTTGCGAGTGAGAGCTTTAATAAAAATCATCTAGGTTTAGGTGTTGCTTACTACCCTTTTGCTAGTAAGAACAGTAATCACAAGCTTGGAGGTGAGGTTTGGTACATGAAGGATATTTTCGATAACCCTAGCTTGTCCGTAATGGCATCATATAAGTATCGTCTTGATGTTAACTACCTGATTGACAGTATCGATCTTGGATTCAATGTAGGTATCATCAACGATACAGAACGCACTTACACTACTTCTAACGGAAAGTTTGTAGGGTATTCAGATGAGCGCGTTTCTCGTATCGCTGCTACTCCACAGCTTACTGTAAACGTAACAGAGGCAATGCATGTGGACATCAACTACACGAAGCATGACGGTTGCTCTAGTCTTGGAAAGGATTGTGATTCGCTATTTTTCCGCCTGGGATACAAATTTAAGATTTAGTGAAAGATTAATCGGGCTTTATACATTATTTAATAAATTAATTATTGACCATGAAACTAAATAATGTATAATTAAAACCATCAAAAAGAGAGGTGGTTTATGACAATTACTTACAGAAATTTCCTAAAAAAAGCGTATAACGAGAACAAATATAAAGACAAATACACTCTTAAAGAGTTTGAAGAAAGCCGTATGTGTGATTCGTTCTTTAATGAGTGGCTTGAAGCCAACCGTAACACTACGCCAGACATGAAATTTGTAAATTCAATTGTTAACACCTACATCAAAGTACGCGGTGTATCAGCAGGTCGAATCGGTAGTATTCTCTGCGAGATCCAGAGAAAGTTTGATATCCAGATGCCTCTTGTTGAAGGTATTTTTTCAAAAGCTTACTGGGAAAGTAAGCTTGCTTAATCGCAATGCCAGATCTCAAAGGTCTGGCAAATTTTCGGAGTCACACCATGCCATTTGAAAACAAACAGGCACTTAAAAATGAAATTTCGCAATTTTCATACAATGTCAGTGAAAACCCATTCTGCCTAGAGATCTGTGAGCTTGACGGTAGTCGTATCAGAGCTACCTTTGAAATTCATGGGCTTGATAACGGTCACGATGATATTGATTGTGATGATGAGCTTATCGACTTGGTTGTTAATGGATACCTTGTTCTAAAGTACGCCATGAAGAACAAAATCCAACTAGACAGTGACGAATTAAAACGTATTGAAGGTGTCGATAATAAAATCATCGAGTTCATCACTGAGTATGTAACAAAAAGTATTGGACAGATTGGCGGAGAATTGCGCCTAAAAATGAGAATCGAAGAACAGTGTTCTTATTGATTACTTAAAATAAAAGCATAGCCGAGAGGCTATGCTTTTTTCATTAAAGTGAGGATTAAAGACCTAAAGCGCAATCTTTAGTTTTGGACTTTTCTGTCAATGAGTTGAAGATCGCTTGATCTTTTTCAACCTGGTCGCGAGAGAATGGAACATTATGTCTCGCACAATGTTCTTGTAGCTGCTTGAAAGCATCTTCTCTATCTGCAATAGGGATAGAGACAAACTCCCACTCGCTTCTTTCTTCATTATTATCCTGATTCATATATCCAGACTTAATGAACCAGGTCATTCTAGCGTCATCACCGCATATGTCATATGCTTGCCCGTCCATTTCTACTATGCAATGAGATAAGATTTTTTCTATAGCCTCACCAGATTTAGCATTAATGCGGTTACGGAACATTATTGTCATTGATGGCTCTAAACCCTTCTTTGCGGCAAAATCAGCAAGAACATAGGCAAATTCTGCGCAATGACCATTTGTGTAGAATCTTGAGGGGTCAAAGCCTAACGTATATGGATCGGATGGTTTGTTAGCAATTTTGGATTGTCGATAAAACATATCTATCGCAGTAACCATGAACTTGTGAGGATTGGGGATCATAATGCATTCTTATTGTTTTGTATTTTTTTTATTTTATCACAGATAAAAAATCCAATGAAATAGAGATATTGGGTTTGTTATTTGATAAGCTGATTCTTTGAGATTAATACTAGAATGGCGAAATAAATGTCTATTGAAATCAATGATGAAAAACTAGAGGAAATCCTGTCTAGTAAAGCACACAATTTCACATCATATAGCTTAGCTAACATGTGTCTATTGAATCTTGAGGATGAGTCCAAGTACTCATATCAGATGGTGAGAAATGGCGTTGGTGGTTGGATTGTTGTCATAAAAACTGATGATGAAGAGACAAAGAAACACGCGAAGAAATTGGATTTCTTTGTCTTGTGATAACTTCTATTTTAGAGAAGTTGAGAAATGGTTCCCAATACCCGAATTAGAGTTCTAATCCGTCAGGTTTCTTTGTTTCAATCTGCTTCTCTGGATCTACATTTCTGACATCTACGTTGAACTTATCTCGAAGAAAATCAAGTCGGCTTTGATCTAGGTAGAAGTTATTAAAGTCGCCTCTTTCAGCACATTCGATAAACTTCTTATTATTAAGCGCATATCCTACCGCAACCCAGACAAGCTTGGCTCGATTTTGCACCTCTGTTAACTCACTTCCAAGAGGCTCACGCGCCGAACGGATATTGTAATGAGGGTGAACTTTTAAAAGGTCGATATACGCTTTATTTACAAGGCAGTCACCAACATATTCTGCATTTTTCTTGAACTCACTTAGTTCACTTTGATCTACAATCCCTGCGATTCTAGGTGTAGTTTCAAACTTACCATAGCTAGCATCCCAGTAAGCATAAAACAGCACTTCATTAAGGAGGTTGATTTCAACTTTTCCTGGTAATCCCCTTCCTGATTCAACCATGTGGTCAACAACAGATTTAGAAGGTTTGACCATGTACTTTAATTTTAAATCGCGGTTTTCATAATCTAGAGTAATATATCCTTGATCAGCAAGTTCATCTCCACCAACAGTTAATTTGATGTCATCGAAGACATCATGGACTGAAATCTTGCCAGCTTTACTTCGATTTGCAAAGTTATGTTCGAACATAAATAAATTCCTAAATTAATTTCAATTATTATAGTTTATTTAATAAATAATTGAAACAAAACGCTATTTTAAGTAGCGGAATGGTAAGCGCTATCCCATTTGAGGATTAGATAGCGAGATTTCGTTACCTTCTTTCAATAGCTCACTAATGCTTCGATATTTAAAGCATTCGATTTCTCCGCTATCGATATCAAAATGCCTGTTAAGATAAAACTGCAATTGATCTTCAGCAACAACCCATTCATTGCCAAATCCTGGTTTTTTAATCAACCAAACTGCTTCAGGTAACGAAAGTCGTAAATGAATTTCAGGATTCGAGGCTTTCACGTATTGCACATCGGGTTCGAACTTAGAACCAGGCACCCATGCATAAGCTTGAAGAGGCTCAGCTCCTTCAATTTGGTCGCGTGTGCGAGTCGTAGAAACCAAATGGCAGTAAGTTTCAATTTGACCATTCAAATCACGAATATAGACCATGCTATTGATTCGCCAGATATCGTCATTAATTTCAATATCTTGTTCTAGCTTCAGACTCATGCAACCTCCTTATAGATGAATGCTTCAATTATACACCAATGAAAGACAGGGTCAATAATATTGGAGTTAAATTATTATATTTACATTGAGACTAATTTATGTATAATTAATCAAAAATAAGGAAACCACCATGAATGATAGTATTTATTACCATGTAGAGCATAAGACCTTAAAGGTAATCGAAGCCCTAATGAAAGGTCATATTGTCACTTTAGCTGGCGAAACTTTTCGATACCTGAGAGAAGGTCAGCAGACAAGTACGCTGGAAGCATTACGTACTGGTTTTTTCATTAATGCCAATAAAGATGATGAGCCACACTGGATCTTTTACACTGAAAGCTTGGGGTTCTTAGAAGCACAAATCAAGAAAGCATCCACTGAAGAGGTTGAAGCAATCATTGCAAACCTATCACTTGATAGTGTGCATAGAGAGAACAATGTTCTTAGACACATCTCTATGGTAAAAAATCGCTTGGATAAAGATCATGGTCGTCATTTTTTAGTTCGAGCATTTAATAGTGAAGAGTATCAGCGTACTGAAAGTGTGCTAATGAATCGTCTCTACGATTACTTGCAAAAAGATAATTCGTTCCCGCTTGATCGAAACAAGTTTTACGTGCTTGAGAACAAACAGGTTAATGAAATCATTTCGATGTTGTTCGACACTTTAGATAAAATGACGCATGAAGGTGTTATTTTAACCAAGAGTGTGTTCGGTGATGCTTGCTCATATGCAAGGTTGGCAAATCTAATCACTGAAAAGTAAAAAATCCGATTAGACTAGAGTATACAAAAGAGGAATTATCATGGAAGTGACAAGCTTTAAACCAAGAAAGCCAAAGCCGAAGCATATCTCAGCGAACTTACAGTCTTTGCTTGATGAAGGCTCGGTAAAGAAAAGACTGTCAGAGCATTTTGACGATGATTACTTAAACAAAGTCATGTCAGCGAGCGGATACACTTATGTAGAGCTTCATACAGCATTTGAGCTTATTCAAAACCCAGATGGCTGGAAAGAGCCTATCAGTGCTGAAATCTTAGATGAAGACTTTGATGTTTGTGCAGAGGCTTGTGTGTTTATCACTGGTTCTCAGCTTGTAAAGACTGATGAGGTTGCTACTGACGGTAAGATTAAGGTTGAAGCTGATGGATATTATGCAGCTATTGGCTCGTAATTGACTTTTTAGTTGTCGAAATAGCATTGTTATTTCGGCATTTATTTATTAATAATAGGTGGCTAATTTGGCTTTAATTAAAGCTGTTACAGCTAAAAAAGGAACGGATTCTAAAGGTGATGAAACAATCATAGCTATAGTGACCTTAGAGTCAGGAAAGTCAGGTAGTGCTTCTCCACCACCATCTTTTTTTAATGGTTTATCTGAAGTAGAGAGAAACGATCTTGTCGCCAAAAGTATTAAAACTATCAATGAGTTGTTGAGTGATAAGATTGTGAGTCTTGATTCATTTCAGCAAGCGAGAATTGATAATGAATTAATGAGTGCAGATGACTTGGATAGGGAATCAGTGCTTGCCAAAATATCAGTCCTCACTGTATCGTTAGCAAACGCTAGAGCGGCAGCCAATGAAAAGAATATTCCGCTCTATGCGCATATTGCCTCGCTATAAAGATCTCACATTAAAATTAGAGATTTGCGCATAAGCAACTTAAAATCGCCTCAAGCAATCCTTGAGGTATCTTAATAACTGCAAAAAAGTGAATAGAATAATGGACAACTTAGTAAAAGTAAGTATTGATGATGAGAAGCCAGAAAATCATCGTAATGTAGTGCTGTGGCATCGAGATCCAAACGCTCCACCTACAATTGGTTGGGCTACGTACTGGCAACCAAAGAATCAGTTTGCTGGATTTGAGCTGCAATGCCAGCATTATGAGGATGATTTCGGGAAAGACTTCACGCACTGGGCTTACGTTTAATTGAAAATTGCCGATTAATTAATCGGCTTTTTTATGCGCAAAATATTTACCTTAAGCTGTTTTTATGTATAATGATAAAAAACGGAGATATTATTAATGAAAGTCCACAACTTTAATATTAAAGAAGAAGATAAAGTACATGACTGCGTATTGATTGAGCGTGATGATGCCGTGCAGTATATTTTCCCATTCGAAGTCATTTACGATGAAAATGGTTCAAAAGCAAAAATGCTTGAGTTCAAGAAACACGGTTCTGATCATATCGTTAATCCGATGGGGTTTATCGTGGACAGAATCTCTCGTTTGCGTGATTACAATACATCATTCACTCATGTTGTTTTTGGTGATGACGAAGCCGAGATTAATGAAAACTACATTCAAAAGCGCAAAACTCGCGATACTTTGTTTGTTGATGGCATTGAGCTAAAAGAAGGTGGCTCAATCCACGTAGATTTCCGCGATAAAGATGGTAACGTTACACACTCAGAAACAATTAGTCATCTTAAGGGTACTCAGGTAGCGCAACAAAGTGTTCACCCACATGGTGTTTTCAGACACTTTATCTTCGATGTGGGACAAACCCCTAAGAAAGTCGATGAAAATGGAAATCCTCGTTTTACTAAAAACCCATCGATTAATAAATTTGTTATGAGTAATGGCATTTATGAAGAAGATGTCATTAAAGGATTTTCCAAGGCTTTTAATAGCTACTCCCCTATTTTGGTTGCAATTGCAAAAGAAATGGAGAAGAAAGGAATTGACCGTATTTATTTAGAGCTACTTATCGAACCTTGGGCTAAAAGCTTTTCACCTACTAGATACCTTGCAGGTGGTGATTTTAATTACATTTCTCGAAAAAATATTCAATTGATTGAGTGTCAATGCCCTAGACACACAGTAACAGTTAAATCAATTCTAGATTTTAAATAATTAGTAATTTGATAAGATTTTGACATAAGCTTCTATTTCAAATAGGAGCTTTTTTATTTTTTATTAAAAATAAAAATGATACACTGTAAAAAACAATAATTACTGGAACTCTTATGAATGACTATGGATTTATTTCAGCAGAGAACGTAAAAAACCTTATCGAATTTACATCGGATAATAATAAGAGTGGTTTTGAGTTGAGTAGAGAAGACCTCAACTTAAAAAACATGAACCCTATTATTAAAAATAATGAAAATGCTTTTAACTTAGCGATAGCTGATCCTGAAAAATTTGAAATGAGCTATGAAATATCCCCTCTAACACAACGAAAAAAAATTGAAATCGATTCAAAAGATATTCAGGATATGAGTAATGCATCTGTCGGTGAGATTTTATATAAAACAAAAAATCTTCCGAAGTTTATCGAACCTGGAGCTACTGGATATGATGAATGGCAATTTTCAAATGCAGTTAGGCAAGTGGCTTTTCAGCAGATAGAAAACGCTTCAAGTGCAGAACAATTACAAGGCATGTTAAGTGAGCCTATTAATACAAACAAGATTAGGTCAATGGAGTGCTCATATACTGGAGGTATTGTTTTCAATCAAAATAACGAATACACAAGTGGTTATGAGGATTGCTTAAACAAACCCGTTCGGAAAGCTGAATCAGTCTTAAGTATGTAAGTTTTGATTTTAAAAAGCGCCTAGATACAATATCTAGGCGCAAAATATTTAATCCCACGCATCACAAACGTATGCAGGAATACCGAATGAATCAATCTTTGCAGCTAAAGCCTTAAGACCATCGTAAACACCTAAATTGCTTTGTGAACCAAAATACCAGGCATTAGTGGTGCCACGATAATTTTTCATCAACTTGTTTGGAGTGTGATTCTTGACGTATGTTCGGAAAGAACGTGAAATTGCGTCTTTTCCGAATAATGAAATCCATAGGAATGCATTACCTTGCGTTTGACCATTACGCGCTCTACTCGCTTCTACCTGGTCTTCTTTAGCTGCTTGCATTAACTTATCAAAGTACGCTTTTTTCTCTTTTGGTTTAAGCGCTTTAAACTCGGCTTCGGTAAGTACTGTAATGTTCATGGCGATTCCTTTTATTTCATTTATTTAATAATTTAATTATATACAATTTAGGTTTAGAGTCAACAAAATCTTTACTTAAATCGCTGTGTTTGTATAATTATGAAAAAGGAGATTTTCTATGAGCTTAGAACAAACCGTTTGACTCAAAATACCATTCGTCATACGCGGGTGGTTCATGAGTTCTAGCCGCTCTTAGAGCGGCATTTGCCAATCCTTGTTTGTCCTTACAATGATTAAAGAATAACGCAATGATTTAGCAGCTTTGAGAAGATGGAAGATTACTTGAATACTTGCCTAATCATGATTGCTAGTGATCTTAATGCTCGATTTGGAGCGAAAGGTAAGGCTATGGCTATCAGAATTTCACCAGCTTACACAAGTAAGTTCTGCGTTGAAATCAGTAAATAATTTCTTTTCAGTCTTACGTATCAAAGGGAGCCTCAAGCTCCCTTTTTTGATTAGTACGCTTAATTAAATAAATTAATATTGACTTGCAATCCAATATTGGTATAATTAATAAAAAACAAAGAGAGTAATAAAATGAAATCGAACGCACTACTTATCAATGAAGATGATATCGGAATTGTTCTGGTTTCTCTTGATGTGGAACTTGAACAAGAAAACATTGAGGCTGCTTTTGACGAAATTGATTATGACCGTTTATATGGTGATCTTGAGGAATACAGTCGAAAGTCTGTTAGTCAGCAACGCGTGATGGCTCATGAGTTGATTAAAAAACAGATTTTACAAGCTCAAATCTTCTAATGCTGTAGCGATGTTTCATAGAGGGCGACTCGTGAATAACAATATGCTGGTGGATGATGCAAGTGCTGCGAGAACTATTATCAATATGCTCATGGATGGAAGTTTAACTAAGCCATCCAATTATTCCCAGTATTTCGAAGATGGGAACAAGGTTCTGATCTATATGTCCGAAGTCGAGCCTCACAATCATCAATATGATGCTGTTGAAGATGCTCCATAATGGGAAGTTGAATTTTTAGCGGTTGATCCTGATTATCGGTTCGTATTTCATTATGAAAATCAACGATTCGCGATTAAGCCAGAGCTAAATAAACCTTATAGATTCGATCATAAGGATGAACACGGATTTATCCATTCGGATTTGGTTGCTAGGTTTGATGACAACAGATTTTGGTCTGAGGACTGGAAAGAAGATCGCGTACTAAGGTGTATTTTTACAATTAAATAATTAAATAATTATTGAATCTCAACCCAATCTATGTATAATAAAAGCATAGAGAGTTGACGAGGAAATGGGAATGTCTAAAACACACCATCTAACGTATGTAAAAACTGGTCGATCAAAATTTGAGAAGCCTCAAGGTGATGATCTGAAAAAGCAATTGTCACAGTTGGAAGGGTTAAAGTTCGGTGATGTTCTAAAGCTAAATGACGGAACTACCTTTGGTCACTATTTGGAACACTTAAGTGATATGGACTCCTTCATCACTGAAGATCATTGTTTAGCATTGCTGTCAGATTGGAAGCCTCGATTAGCTTGCCTTAATCCACATAGAAAAGGTCATATGGACTATAAGACCTTTGCCTATGCAGATAGAACCGTAGTCACTGCTGATGGGAAGACACACTATCAAATCTTGGTTAAGAATTTCGATGAGCTTAATTGGGTCAATGTTTCTCCAGAATGTAAAGTTTACCTCAAAGAAGATGTGAAGCATTTGCAATGACTTGAGGGGCAGCCCCCTCTTCTCTGAATCATTATTAACGATTATTACCGACTAAGAATCTAGGATGTAAAAATGAATAAACTTGACGCACTAACCATTGAAATCACATCTGGCTATCTAAATATTGACATGATCACAATGACTGATGAGACACTAAAACAATGTTCTGCTGATCAGATTAAGCAAATGATTATTGATGATGAATTGTGCGTTCGAGCCTCTACAGGTGAAATTCTAAGAGGATCTGATGTCGTTGGTCGCGGTACACCATCGCTTAATGCACTTGAGTTTGCTTTACATGATGAAGGTGTAACGACTCTTGAGCGCAACACAAAGATCGACTTCTTTGAAAATCTTCAAGATGTTAATCATATTATTCTGAATGGAAAGCCATGTATCACTTTTGATGCCGAGGCAGACGATGAAGATCAAGCTTTCGTTGCTCAAGTTCTCGATGATTCAGGATTCAATGAAGTCGTGTTTAGTCTTTCTGATTTGAATTCGGCAGAGAAAGAAAACGGAGTGTGGAAAATTAATTGCGCTTCGGATGGTAAGGAATACAAATTGTGTATGTACCGAGCCACGCTAGTATAAACAGAGATTGATTTTGTAGTCGCTGAGGCGACTACTTTCTTTTGGCGAACATATAGGGATGGAGAAGGCATGAAACAAATCACACTAACGATGACTGAAGATCAGGCGGAATCCGCTCTAAAGGCATTTGAGCTGCTTATGCGACTATCTATGGGTCAGATTGAGCATTTAACCGAAATGGCTCGTGAGGGCGCTCTGGTTAAGCGTATGGACGATGGAAAGTCACAAGACCTTAGTGTTGATGAAGTAGATGATATTAATGAAGGTCTGATGATGATTAAACGAATCATGGGGCATCATGAAACTTCAAGCTTCGGAATTCGAAACGAGAATGTGCCAGTAGATGGAAAGCGAGCTTATGAGTTGTGGAAAGTGATTGGTCAATCATTAACAATTAGCCGAGGTAATGCAATTTCAGGTGTTCGAGGTGAGGGATTGAGAGAAAGCTTGACCAACGAACCAATTCCTAAAGCGAGCGTTAATATTAGTTAATCAACTTAATTGATAAAAGGGGAAAGATCCTGAAATCTTTCCCCTTTTTTATGCAAGAAATATATCTTGAATAAAGCTTAGGCTGACTAAACCTAATAAATACAAGGAGGTCTATATGAATAAGGATACGCTTAATTCATGATTGAATATTGCCAGTTATTGATCATTGTGTCAATAAGGCTTTTTAGTAAAAACTAATTTATTATCCTTTAATTATTTCGACTTCAGTAAAGCTCTTAATTTCTCTTTTCTTTCGTCAAGTTCTTGCTTTGGAATTTCTTTATAGCTTCTGCTTAGTAGTTCTACAGCTTCGCTATGATCATAAGTTACGCCACGTTCATCTCTTAACATTACGCTATCTCTAATGTCATTATAAAAAATAGAGAAGTTCATGCTTGAGGAATAATTTCTAGGATCTAAATGGTAAAGCCTGAACGTGATTGAATCTCCAGGAAGAGTTTCAACCAAAACCGATTTAACTTTGTTCAGATACTCTTCTGCACTTATTTTTGTGAACTTGAACAAGTGTGAGCGCATTCCCCTTCCTTCAGGGAGTGGTGAGCGAACATGAAAACAAACTTGATTTATTTCTTGTTTTCACAATAAACTTTGTTGCCACATAGAGTAATGCGT
>NZ_JAWOTX010000017.1:0-101457 GCF_033339115.1 Vibrio sp. 947
TAATGCGAGTCTCAATATTTTAGCGTCAGGACATGGCGTGTTAGCCTGCGGAAATCCTAACTCATTAGAGTTCTGTATGCAGGAATCAACTGGATTCGTGAGAAGCCAGCCATTGTTAATCAAATAACAATGAATCCCCTTCCTTACCCACGTAGTGGGCGCGAAGCGAGGGAGGGGAGAATGTCAAAGAGGTAACTAATCCACTAGCGGTGGGTGTACAAGTAGCGCTAATCGTCGCTTTGGTTCAAGCAATTCGCTATGTGAAGAGTAGCCTTCAAAATTACAAAGATAATTTTAAAGAACATGTGAATGCGATTAATCACCTTCATAAGCTGGTTATGCAGCCATTGAGCCGCAAAAAGTTACTTGAAGTAGCAGAAGCGACTCATAATGATCCGATGAAGGTTAGAGCGCTTAAGGTTGCGTATGCGTTGCCGATGAAAGAGTGCAAATACAAAGAAAATATTGTGATTAACGCCTTAAAACTGGCGAACACTAACAATAAGGGCTAACGGTATGTTTTCTTATATGTCTGGATTTATATCCGATTTGAATTTGGAGGATAGAGCTGAAGTCTATGTTTTTCTTCTGTTTCCTCAAAAATTTGCAAAGTACTTGAAACCTGAGCTGTTTCGTCACATGCGTTTTAAATTGGATTCAAGATATGATGCCACAAATAAAGTATATTTGGATAAATGGAATTCCATACACGACCACTACATTCCGTTTTCCCTGCCTATCAGATCAATTTACTGTCGAGATACTGGAATCTATCTTAAAAACGAAACTCCTGTAACCAAATGGATTGATAAGAACTTTAATGTCAATCTGAATGAGTATCTTGAGAGTATTTCGTGTTCTGATCGAACTTACCACGAAGAGGTAAATGACGATACTGTAATTGATGAGAATAATTTATTTAAATACGTTTCAATTGCTCTTGAGCATGTGGATTTTGCGCATAAGGTGTACAACACTCTTCTCAAAGATAAGGAGATTGAAACGCAGTTTTCAACTATTGAGTCCCTCTTTGAATATCACAATGTCACTCTTATGCAGGGGTTAATGCTTGGTACAAATCCATACATAGTTAATAAAAATGAAAGTAAGCTTAGCTGTGAGGACGACTCTATTGATGTGGTCAAAGATGTTGTTTTTCACTCAGTATTAGAGATGTTTATGATAAATACAAATAAAGTTTACAAACCTTCTAGTATTGGTAGTCAAGCGCAGAATCGGCAGTACTTCTCGTTAATGCATGATGCAAGAGATTGCGTGTTTGATAAAAACAGCGATTGCTAAAATTGTTTGATTTTTAATTAATAAAAAGCCTATTTAATAACCCCTCTTTTTTAATTGTTTAAATAATGTATAATGCCAAAAAATCATAAATAAACTTAATGAGATTAATGGTATGAATAAAAAAGTCTGTCATGAGATTGAGATAGAAACCTTTGGTGAGGTAATGTCTCATTGTAAAGTAACGCTAGATCCAGGCGAGGTGGTTATCGCTGAAGCTGGTGCTTTGATGGCTCATGATGAGGGAATTGAGTACAAAACCGTTATGGGTGATGGATCAGAACCAAACACAGGAATATTCCGATCACTGTTCAATGGCGCTGCAAGAATGCTATCAGGCGAAACATTGTTTATGACACATTTCACAAATGTGTCTGACAAGAGACGAGATGTATACTTCTCGGCTACGGTTCCTGGCTCAATGGCTGTGATAGATATGGGTTCCTTTAACGGTTCTTTGATTTGTAATAAGAATAGCTTTTTATGCGGTGCTCTAGGTACAAAAATAGGTCTGAAGTCAGATATCAGTATTAGAGGCTTGTTTGGTGAGTCGTTCTTCCTGCAACGCATTGAAGGTGATGGCAACGTTTGCTTGAATGCTGGTGGCGGAGTTTTCATGCGACAACTAAATAATGAAACAATCTTCGTCGATAACTCTTCTTTGCTGGCTTATGTTGAGGATGACATTGATTATGAGGTTGTTCAAAACGGCAGTCTGAAATCAATGCTGTTCAGTGGTGAAGGCTTGTCCCTTGTAAAATTGAGTGGTACTGGTGTAGTTCTATTGCAAACAATGCCGTTTGACCGATTTGCCATGTCAACATGGAACGAAATCAGAAAAAATGGTGGTGGCGTTTCTAGTAGTTAACCTCAGAGATAAGCTTGCTGACTCTTTATAGCCCCTCTCAGGGGCTTTTTATATGGGGTAATATGCATCCTTGCACAGCAATATGGATATTTACTTTTGATGCTTAACATGTATAATTATCATAATTAATTTAAAATTCGGAAAAGAAAATGCATTTTGAAAAAACTGATAGTAACGACATTCTCCCCGTAACGGTGCTTTTCAAAGAAGATGGAGAGTTTATCCTTAAGTGTCCTCATTGCGGAGTAAACAGAACGGTTCAGTCGGAATCAGGCAGTTTTAGTGATATTAAAGGTGAAATCTACGAAGATAATTTATGTACTGGTAGTTTTGAGATTTCATACGATGCCAAGTTAGTAAACGATATCGGCATTGTAGAAGCTCAGCCATTTGACCTTGATCCGTGCAAAGACGAGGAAGAGGAATAGAATTATATGATTATTTTAAATACGATTGCTTTTGATAGCTCACACATTCATTGGGATCGATTCAGCAAGCCAAAAGAAACCAAACAAATTGAGTTTCAGTTCAAGCCAGGCGTTAATGTGGTTATTGGTCACAATGGGGCGGGTAAAAGCACGTTACTTAAATCTGTGCGTGAATACCTTTTCGGTAAATCGAAACCAAATGGAATCAGTATTAGTAGCACCAAGAGTGACGATAAAGAAATGGTATATTTCTTTATGTCTGAGGATAACATCCCATCGCTGAACCTTAACCAAATTACCCCGTTCGACCAGAATTTTATGCATAAAACGGTGTATTGGATGGATCGTAAAGAGATGAGTTCGGGCATGAACACCAATGCCATGCTTAAAGAAGCGGAAAAGCTCTCAAAAGAAGCTAGCCTTGTTTTCTTTGACGAGCCAGAGCAAGCCCTTGACGCGAAAGCGATGATCCAATTGCAGAAGATGATTAAGAAAATCGCCAAGCATTCTCAAGTGGTTCTTGTTACTCACCACCCTGCATTAATCTTAATGAAAGGGGTTAATATCATTGAAATTAACGAAGAACAACCTTATCTTGATGATGTTAAAACACTGGTATCAGGCTTGATGTAAATCAGTCTGATAGAATTACAGCCTCATTTGTAAAGGTAAATGCATGTTACGAGAACAGTTGCAAGAAGATAACGGCTTTTTAGTTAGTGAGAGGATAGATGGGGCGTTGTTTAAAGCTGACATTAGAAGTATTCCAGACCGCGCTTTCTTAACTAGCGGTATGAATAAGCTTATATCCTCTCTTGGCGTTAAATTTTGCAATGTCACATATGCAAAACCCAGAATGGATACACCATGCATGTATGGCACTTGCGAGATTTTGGGGGATTCAATCGCTGTTGAATCACTGCTTGCATGGAAAGACCTTAAGCGTATCAAGCGAGAGGATGGTGGTGTGTTTTATATTGTAATTGAGGTTGATGGTTCATATTCGGACAGGCAGAGGCTTGTTGTGAGTTGGGATGTAGAGAATGTTCCTATTGATAGCATTAAAATGTCGCCTGTTCTTGACCTTCTAATAAAAGCCCAAGAGTAGATTGATACTTAATGTGTCTACCGAGACAATTCTATATTTTAAAGACAAATAAAAACCCGCAATCAATGCGGGTTTTGTTTTAGCCAGAAAAATTCTGGCAATAGTCAATTCTTACTCTTCCACTTGTTCAGCAGCTTCAGGAATTGGAGCTTGAACGAAGTTTACATCTGCAAAAATCACTTTAGATTCAGGGAAGACCTCTACGAATTTATCTTCCAGGCCAGCATTCTCAAAATCGAAGAAATGTTTGATGAACCAAATAGCTTCAAACGCTTGAGCTTCTGTTCGATTTTCGAATAGCTCTTGATTTAAAATTAGCTGAACGTATTTTAGCGCTTCATTTTTTACCATTTCCGCACCATGATCAGCAACAGCATTGGTATATGTATTTTGCGTTAGTTCATTTGTTTCTTCAAATGTCTTGTCCGCAATTTGGTTAAGAGCTAGGTAATGATTCATGCCCGTTTCAATTGATGGTAAAACAAGCAGCCACATGTCTTGAAGACCACTCCCCTCTTGTTTTTCTCTTACAAAAGTAAGACCTTCCATAAACTTCAGCTTGCGCATTTCACGAATGCTAAGAGGGTTTTGTGGTTGCTCAATTGGGTTTGTCATTTGAATGCCTTTTTATTTCTTTAATTAATTGAGCCATGATAATGACACTTTCGTGATTTAAACGCAAGCAGATAGGCTTCAACAATCTCTCAAGGGCTTACTTTATAGGCTTGTCAATTAAATCCGCTTAATGCGTGAGCTAAAAGTGGTTATTTATTAACTAATTTATTTGACTGGCGTCTTAATTGATGTATTATTAAACACACAAACCAATCAATTAATTAAATAATCTTTATGAGGTATGACCATGACATCCGAGATCGCAATCTCATCCAATAAGTCTCTTCGTGGGCTTAGCGGTGATAAAGAAGTAGCAGTAAAACGCGTAAATGCTTACAACGCTGACCCAAAATTGCTTTGGATCGAGCAAGGATTCAACGTCCGCGATATTTGCGATGAGCATGTTGAGAACTTCGTAGCGTCATACTCTAATGGTAAGTACGTTCCAGCCATTGAGGTTGTACCCGTAACTGTCAATGATGAGTTGCGCTTGAAGATTATTGAAGGTCATCACCGAACTCTTGCTATCTTCCGTGCAATTGAACGCGGTATTGATATCAAAAATGTATCGGTCATTGAAGTTCAGGGTAATGAGGTAGACCACATTGCTCGAATGATTAAATCGGCTGAAGGTCGTAAGTTGACCGCGCTTGAACTGGCAGCAGCTTACAAGCGAATGATGGGGTTGGGTCTGACTCAAACTCAGGCAGCAGAAGAGCTAATGACAACCTCAGCTCAAGTATCCAATTATCTTCTCCTGCTAAAAGCGCCTGAAGAGCTGAAGGAAATGATTAAGTCAGGTACTATTGCAGCTAGTAATGCAGTCGGCCTTATCCGTGACTTTGGTGCTGACATGGCTCTGGAAGCGGCGAAAGAAGAACACCGAGCTAAAGAAGCGCAGAAAGAAGCTAAAGCGAACGGTGTAGAGATCAGTAAGTCTGATGCTACACCGAAAACCAAAAAGTTAAAGCTGAAAGCAAAAAAGGTAAGTTCAATGTCTGACATTGTTTCTTCCCTTGCGGGACAGATTCAGGTTGATGAGCTTGAGAAAAATGAAGAAGTGACTATCAAGCTTAACTCTGAAACAGCTAAGGTTCTTCTATCTCTTTCTTCTGAAATCTCTGAGTTGAATGAGCATAATGCTAAAGTTGATGAGTTGCTGAAAAATCTGGCAATCGAATCCAAGAAGAATAAATCCAGTGATGCTGAAGGCGAATAGCATCATTTAGTGATAAAAAAAGCGATGCAAACAGCATCGCTTTTTTGTTGGCTTGAACTCATAGATATCTCGTTGAGTTACTTGTTTTTTACAGATTCCTTTCGATAAAGAACATAACAGATCAGGAACATAATCATAAGGCTAGCAAACATCCAAACATAAACGTAATAGGTCTGTTGCCCTCCGAGTAATTTAACTAAATTGTTGGAGTCGAGACCGCGTCCATTTGATAACTCATTAAGAGGTGAAACCAGACTATCCGTCATTAGGAATACGCTGATGAATCTCATTAGGTAAGATAATAAAATATCTGCAATTTCGGACACCCCTAATTTACCTACATTTTCTGCACTTGCCGATTTTTCTGACTTTTTAAATGGCAGCAGGAAAACAGCAAGGAAAATTATGACGTAACTCATTGTTTGAACGGTTTCTATTTTATCGTATAAAGTGGTGAGCATGAAGGCGATAAAAATCAGAAATAAAATAAATATCTTTCTGTTCTTAAATGAAAAAAGAAAGAATAAACCACCAAAAAATGTTGTGCCAAGGTAGCCAGAAAATGTTGTAATTATCCGAGAACAGTCATCGCTCCCATCCAAGTTGTAGGTGTTTACTACATGACCGCTGTACCAAGTCACATTAAATTCTTTAATTTCTAACCCCGTTAAAAATGCAGCGATTGCGTGTGAGCCTTCATGAAAAAAAACGTTAATTGGCGAAAGCGCCACTTTGAACCAGTAAGCAATTAATGATGATTCTGACTTTAGGATGTAGATGGATAGAATCAGTGAGGCAGCGAAAAAGAAAAGGTGAGATGAAAGAACTCTCCTTAGCGTAGAAGTGGTTGTTAAAGGTTTGGTTTCAGTTTGATTCATAAATAAATCCTGCTTGGTTAATGATGCGTATTTTATGCGAGCCTAGAGCGTTCAACAACCTAAAAGTCGATATTTTTTAATAATATATGACTAAGATTTAGAAATGACTTTTTGGACGTTAAATAAAAAATACCAAACAAACATTGACTCTCAAACTAATTAATGTATATTCAAGACAAGCAGAGTTAAGAACTAAGGTATTCACATGGCAACTACAAACGCAAAGAACAAAAAGAATAAGCTACTTAAAGTTGTAACTAACTCAGATGTAGTCGAAGGTCTGAAATCGAAAGGAGCGATCTCTATTGCGCCTAGTCAGTTATGGATCGAAAAAGGTTACAACATCAGAGAACTTTGTGAAGACCATATTAATGGCTTCGTTGAATCATACAAAAACGGCTTGTTCGTCCCTCCTATCGAAGTAGTAGAGTTTATGGTGGGAAATGAGCTTAAATACAAAGTTATTGAAGGTCATCATCGTACAGTAGCGATCAACAAAGCAATGGAGCTTGGATATTCGTGCGAGCAAATTGAAGTCTTGTTGATGGAAGGTGATGAGGTTTCTCAGTTTGTCCGAATGATTCAATCGTCTCAGGGTCGCAAACTAAACCAAATTGAAATGGCTCATGCTTATAATCGCCTCATCTCATACGGACTAAATCAAGTTGAGGTTGCGAAGCAGCTTAGTGTTACACCAGCGCAGGTTTCGAACTACCTGCAATTACTTAAAGCCCCTGCCCTACTACAGGCATGGATCAAAACAGGTAAGTACTCAGCAACTAAAGCGCACAACATGATCCGTAAGCACGGCGCTGATATTGCAATGGCTATCGCTGTTGAAGATATGAAAGTGAAAGCTGAGCGTGAAAAGGAACGAAAGAAAGGCGTGAAGGTTAGCCGAACTCGCAGTTCAGAGTTGAGCGGTACTCATAAGTTAAATGAAACCACAGTAGAAAACATGAGCGGCTTAATCTCTGAAGTGGCAAAGCACATTCCTGAAGGTCTAGATAGTGTTGAAGGAAAGGTTAAGGTTAAGGTTAGTCCTGAAATCGCAAGCGCTCTAAGTTCACTATCTCTTCGCGTATTTTCAGTGAGCAACAGTAATCAAAAACTTGAGAGTCAATTGCATCAGAAAGCTCAATCATTAAAAACAGCCAGTAAAAACGCTGCATAAATAGATATCGTTACATAAAAAAGCCCCGACCTAGCTCGGGGCTTTTTGTTTTTATTAATTAAAATCAAATCAAATGAATATAAAAGTGATACAATGATCACAAAAACAATAATACTAATAAAAAAATATAGGTTTTAAAATTATGCCAACATTGATAATTCAGATAATTGCAATAGTTCTGATATCTGTTGCTTCTGCTGCGGGAACCATCTATGTTTCCGAGGCGTTTACGAATAATAAGATAAAAAGCGAGTCTGCAAAATATGCTAATGAGTCTTCTCAAGTTCTTGGGGCTATAACCAGCTACGAGTCCAAAGGTAACATGGTTGATTCTAGTTTTAGATTGCAACACTTGGTTGATGAAAAGCTACTTAAATCAATCCCTGAAGGGTGGAAAGAATATCCTGGAATGATAGGTACTACGATACAAGGCAGTAAAACTCAGAAAGAGTCTGTTTGTATTGAAACCAATAAAGCCGCTGGATATGAGTTCACTCCGAATGGGGTCTCAATAAAGGAATCTGTTATAGACGCAGCAATAGGAATACCTTACTGCGAACCATCGCTAGATAAGAATGTTCCGTGCTGCATATATGCAGGATACTAACCATGAAAATTTCAAAACTAACTATTTTACTTGGCTTATTTGCCTTCAATTCAGTTGCTGAAGACGCGTACATAATCAGAATCCCTCATGAAGTGACTCTTGGTACGTGGACATATGAACCGCCTGAATATTCAGATTGGAGGAACTTCAGTGAACCATACAACTGTACTGATTGGACGCCTGAGGCTGATAGGGTCGAAATTGGCACGGAGTTCGAACAAGAGCAAACTTGTTCATATGATGCAGAAAGAACAATTTCACAATACAAGGTGAATTCGCTTTCAGGACAGAGGGTTCTTGATAAAGAAGAGTTGGACACAGATACAATTCAAAAGACTGAGCGTAGAGATCAGGTCGGTACAATGGTAGCTAGAAACATGTGTATCGATATACTTAATCGTGGAGACAGTGTAGGAAACCAAGTATACACAGTTGATCCTGATGGTAGTGGTCCACTGCCATCTAGAAGTGCTTATTGCGATATGACTGGTGGTGGATGGACTCTATATGATGCATTTGGGACTAAGCTTGTTGCTACAGGTGGAACTACTCCATCAGCGTACAATCATAGAGCTATTAACTCGACCCATACATTAAAAAATGCAGGGTACAGTTATTCATTAACAACCATTAATACCTCTCAGTATGCACGTTCTGATTACTACATGCAGTTTTTCTATAGCTCTAGTCCGAATGGGTATATCATGAAAACACTGCCTGAATGGATTGATGGTGTGAGGGTATCAACAACTAACCAATGGTACAATGGCACAACTTATACGACTGTTGGAAGTGTGACAAAATCGAATCCAGGCTATGCTCAGCACAAGTATCTGTATTTTTCTGGTACGGGTAAGTTGAAGCTACTTGAGACAGGTATCTATTGGGTTGATTCTGTTTGGGTTAAATAATAGCAAAGAGCGTTAATATTTTTGTTGACGCTCTATTTTTTATTCGTATAATTAATTCTGTTTTCGCGGATAACGTATTTTGAGAGTGGTTTGAGTCGCCTTTGATGGCTTAACCAAAATAGCAGTCCTGACAACCTGTGCAAACCATTCTCAAAATGCGTAAAGCGTTAAAGAAGTCTGAGAGCATAGCATATGCCACTATACCGTAAACAAGCGTATTGATACAGGTGATAGCCTAATGCACCTTGATCAGACATTGTTGAAAGTATTGAATAAGTCTAGTGTGACATGAAGGTGCCAAAAGGCAGGCATAAGTGATTGGTGAATCTAGATTGGGTATTAACCGAGAAATCCAAATCGGTGAACTAAGACGTTGGGAATGCTATTCATTGGCGATTCACTGCCGTAAGCAGTTTAAATAATAGTGCGTATTCTGGCGCGAGAGACGCGATACTCATAAGGAATTTGCAATAGGAAAGTTGGCTCAAGTGATCGAGGCTGTTCGTAGGAATGCTAAGGTATAGAATACTAAGCCCGTTGGAATATCGAAGCCTGCCAACCATTCTAGAATGCTCACTATTATTTAGAATTTCTCTTTTGGGTAGGATGTGTAGATCCTTTTTTGCCAAGCTGCACCTTGGCATGTTACGAAGAGAATGGGAACCCCAGTCTTATGGCTGGGGTTTTTCTTTACTTGAATTATTTAATATGTATAATAATTAATACTAAATAATTAATGAAAAATGAAAGCTATATGATGATTACCACTTTATCCATTACTCGTTTGGCATCGTCTACCGTAAAAGATAATCAGCGATTTTGGCGAATGGCTGCTCGCGATGATTTTTACTCTTACCTGAGTATGTTTTTTTCAAATGCTGGCGCAAATTCAGTTTTCCATAATATGTTTGCCAAAGAAGGTCGCTATTATGAGTATGCGCCAAAGCGATTCAATTCTAAGCATTTTCAGAATGATATGGATGCACTTCGAGTTCTGCATTCTGAAATTGAAAAAATGCGCCACCAGCTACCTACAGTAATTGAAAAAATGAAAAGTGTTGACACCACAATTGGCACTGAAGAAGGTAAAGAAAAGGCAGCTATCGCGGCAGGTAGTTTTCTATCGTCGGCTTTGAAAACAATGTCTCGTCATTGTCAATGTGCAAACTCTGGGAACATTGTTCGACACTACTTTCCAAGATGGACAACCTACAAACAACCTGAGTTAAGATAATTTAATAGGAGTGGTTGATTATGGGTATTGGTTTTTGGGTGTTGTTCATACTTTGTTCTTGCGCTATTGGTACGGTATTTATCAATCCTATTTCAGATTTCAAAGATTTCTCAACCCTAGTAATCGGAACAGCAGCAATTTGTTGCTTTATCGCCATTTGTTTCAACTTAGCGGACTATATCGCCTATAACATGACAGGACTGTTCCTATGAGTACCACAATAAGAAATGGCGCGGTTGACATGCTAAAGCTCATTGCAGTTTTAGCTATGGTGATAGATCATTCAAGATTTTTCTTTCCAGAATATCGAAATGTCTTGGTTACTATCGGTAGATTAGCATTTCCGATTTTTGCTTTTGTTGTCGCTTTCAATCTATCAAACGCTTACAAGAGTGGTCGAGATGACATTATTGATAAATACGCAATTAATCTAGCGATTTTCGCGGTTATTTCAGAGATACCACATGAGATGCTATTGAGGATTAATAGTGATATCGAATTAATGAATATCATGTTTACTCTTTTTGCAGGATTGGTAGTGACAATTTTGTATGCCTCTGAAAACAAGCTGTATTTAAGAGGTGTAGTACTACCAGTATTTCTTCTCTGCCTAGCTGTATACCAGTATGGATTCGAATACGGCATATTGGGGATTATGATTGTCCCATCCATGTTTCTGATGATGCAGACAGAATCAAAGCTGAAAAAAACAATGTTCTTGTTAATTGGTATTGTTTTGGCAGTGCTGTGTAATCTTCAATACATGAAGGTAGTCATTGGATTCTATGGCTTGTTCAATTCTTTCACTACGCCTCTGATTATCAGCTCTGCGTTTGCATTGGTGCTGTGTTTTATGGCTACACAGTTCAAGATGATTAACATAAAAGCCCCCAAAATGGGTAAGTGGATGTATTGGTTCTACCCTGTTCACATGCTGTTTATCGCCCTGGCTTTAAAGCTTTAATGATAGGTTTTTGATCCCAATGAGAGATGAATTCTGTAAGGCTGTACTAGCCCATGCTCAAGAAGGTGATGGTTTTGTTGGTGATTTACATATGGCTGTGATCACTAACAACCAAGGCAAAGCAGAGATTGTAATGAAAGAGCTTAAGATTCTCCGTTCAAATCTAGGAATAATCTATTCGGACTTGCAAAAAGAAGCTATTAAATCAAATCAGTATCTTTTGGCATATAAGGATGATTTTGAGCGATTTTGTAAGAGCTATTCTTTTCGAAAAGAAGACTTTATCCAGTGGTTGTCGATTGAAATTTAACACTGTTTGAAGTGGATCTTGATTTTTCCATTAGCAACTCGAAGCTATATGAATTTAGTGTAATAATGACCAGTCGTAGTATCGTCAAGTTAATTCTATTGATTGGATAGAGGTTAGAGATGTCAGTAAGACAATCCCAAAAGGATAAACGAAGAAAGCAGCGCAAAGCTAAAGTCAAAAAGAGTCCTTCACTAAGCAACAAGCCTTCAAAGGTCATTATCAATGACGTGAAGCCTAAGCTAATTGAGTATCTTCGAAGTAATGATCGTTACATGAATTACTTCAAGAACCTAAAGCGTGGAGAGGTGTACTTGATTGCTACTGAAGAAGTAAGCACTAATCACCTAATCCTCTCAGAAGATGAATATTGTTCCATGATGCCTGAAGGTGATGCAGAAGCGATTAAGTCAGAGTTTTCTCAACTAACGACTGAAAAAGTGGTCGCTTATACCGAAGATGATGGCGGGTTCATGACATACTTCTTGAATGTAAGTGAGGTGCTGTCAATCTCTGACCTTGAAGAAGTTAAAGAGCAGTTTAGAGAGCAGTTGCAAGCTCGACTAGAAAAGCGCTACGAAACGATGACATTTGATGAAATCAGTTGTCATGGCAGCAAGATGAGATTCGATATGGAGCTTGCTATTGATGGTTATCCATTTGATATCCCTGAAGGTAGAGACCCTAAAGACTACGAGCCTTTACTATCTAGACAAGAGTACCTTTCTGGCACATTTGATGACATTATTGATGAAGTCTTCGCTGAGGCTAGCAAAGCTGCTTAAGTAACCTTCCGTTTATGTGAAGAAAACAAAAGAAAGTGTAATTCACTTTCTTTTTTTATTGGTGTTTACTTTTAAACTGATTTATGTATAATAAGTATAAATTAAATAATTAAAGGACACCGCCATGAAATTTAAGAAATTCAGACCAGAAGGTTTTTTTGCTAATGTATATCACGTAGCGCCAATTGATGACGTTTACGTTTACGAGCTACTTATTGACTTTAAACACTACAAAAACTCGTTTAAAGGCAAGGTCTATGTTTCATTAACTGAATGGTTTGAAAATGCCTTTAATGATCAATCTATCTTCACAATTAACAGCACTACATTTGTATTAAAGCTGATTTACGATTACGAGAAAGCTTCTCAAGACGCATTTTTAATGCCTAAGCTGATTATCTGTCATGAAGAGTCTGGAAGTGAATACGCTACATTTATGCTTACCCAGTCAACTTTGAATTTCCTTGATGGGAAAGTGTCTGAGCTTATGACTGATCTAGATGAGAATGTGGATTTGTGGTCAAAATACATCAGTCCAGTTATCGACGTTGATTTCCAGTGCGATGTTGAAGCCGAACTTAAAATGTTAAGAGCAGAAGGTCATGTAATTTACCTTCCTGACTCAGAACTGAAAGGATACCCTCAGATTCGCGCTCTAATGAACAAGGCTGGTGGTACTTATCAAGATGGCACCTTTGTATTCGAAGGTAGCGCAGAAAGCGTTCTGACGCGATTACAGGAAGGAAAAGCGGTAAATGACAAGAAGCTATACCAGATCTTCGAATCTACAGACAATGTTTCATCTAAGGTTGTTAAAAAGCTAGATCTAAAACCAGAAGATAAATGGCTAGAGCCAAGCGCAGGACGTGCAGCAATTGCTAATAAAATGCGTGAAATCTCAAGTGATGGCGTTGTGTGCGAAATCTTTGATCTGAATATCAGCAGTCTTAAACAGCAGGGATATACTCCAATCGAAGGCGATTTCATGAGCGTTACACGCGAGAAAATTGGCATGTTCAATAAAATTGGTGCTAACCCTCCTTTCTGTAATAACCAGGACATTAAACACGTTCGCAAGATGTACAATGAACACTTGCTTGATGGTGGTCGTCTAGTAGCTGTGATGAGCCAAGCTTGGGTAACAGGAAAGCAAAAAATCCAAATTGAATTCCGTGAATGGTTAAAAGCAGTCGGCGCAGATATCGAAATGCTTGATCGCGGTGAATTCAAAGATTCAGGGACAGACGTAGCTACTGCAATTGTAACTATCAATAAATATTCGGAAGTGATCGAAGAAAGACTGTGCGCATAAGCTAATTGTTGATTGCCCCTGAATAGGGGCTTTTAAGAGAGTTTATTATGATTATCAAAATTAATGCAGGAATCAGCCTAAATGAAATTGCAGGATATACAGCAAGCTTAGCAATTGAGAAGGCGCAAAAGAACAGTGTTCCTGATCTTAAGGTTTCTGATATTGAATCTGCTCGACGCATGGGGATTAATCAAGGGTTCTGGGAGTTCACCGTTAAGCTTCTAAATGAGTCATTACATTTAGCTACTGAGCTTGTTAAAGATTTTAAACCATCGCCTATGTTTCTGCATGAATTCGATAAAGAGTCACTGTTAGAATATTTCGGAACTGAAAAGTCTATGGCTGAGTGGTTGAGTCAATCGGATAGCGCGAGTGATAAGATTGAATCGCTTTGCCAGTGTGATTATGACTCAGGTGTTAAGGCAAAAGCTGACGGTAAGATTGAGAACAGTGTTTTTCTTACTGGTCGTAATATTGGAATTGAGCTTGCTTACAAAGCAGTTAGGAAAAACAATTTATCATTAGCTGAATGTATTATGGGGGAATTATGATTACAGGCGGATATACACTCGATTTGATTTGTGATTGCGAAAAATGCAAGGTTTCAACGGATAGTCACGAGATCAAAACTGGTGAGTTTACTGGTGAGAACTATGCGGAATGCGCAAGAATTGCGAAAAATAATGGTTGGAAATTATCCAGAGACAGATTGTACTGCTCTGCCCCTGGTCATTCAAAATTTGAGCGAGACGATTAATAATATTGGAGACAGTCTCTTATTTCGATTCCTCTGAGGCTGATGATGAAATTCTTTCACATTCATCAGCCATTTCCATTAAACCTTCGAGAAATTCAGGGGTCTGCCAATATCCAATGATCTCATGCTCTTTTTCACAATCACATCGCTGCGGTTAATCATAAATGAATAATAAATTCAAATCAATAACACATTGCTACGCAATGTGCGCTATCCATCTCTGCCCTAGAAGGACGGAGCTTTTCGCGCATCTTTGGTAACTACTCTATCAGGACTCGTATTAACGCTTCTTAAGTAGGAAGCTATTTCTTTTAAAGTCCTTTTTGGGTCGTCACTTAAGACTAATTTATGATCTGACATTATCATGCTCCTTTATGATTTTTTGCGGGTTTACAAGATGATTCTTAAGCCGCTGCTCTCACTTGGTACTCAACACGGTCTGCAAAGTCCTTAACAGTGTTAAATCTCTGTCCATGATATTCAGAATTCCATTTATCAATGCCTTTAAATGCTCTATTCCAAGGTTGGTCAATGATAATTGGTAGCAAACTAGGAGTGCTATCCATAGCATCAATGATGTTGTATGGAGCATCATCAATTAAACAAGCTGCACCACCAGCAATTGAGTTATACACTTCTGATTTGGGTGTAATGCTAGTATCTACAATATGCAAGTGATGATGTGGAACATTGTTCTTTTCCAGCCACTCCCTTGTTTGTGAGTGTGAGAAATTAAAGCCTCCACGAGCAGTAACGATATGGATTGTGAATCCTTTATCCACAAGCATTTGTAAGCCTTCAACCGCGCCTTTTTTAACAGGCATTTTGAGAAAAACTTCCTCTTTACGAATAATTTCACCAAACTCATTTTTGGTAAGGTTGTGACGTTCGTAATAATCGTAAGCTAGATAATCTGAAACAGAGAGCTGAATATCAGAGGCTTGGTTCATATGGTGATTGATCACAGGAGCAAAATCACCTAACACATCATCAAGGTCGCAAATAATATTGCGATTAAAAAGCGTGATCACATTGTTGCTGATTTGAAACTGACTAATCATTTATTGACCTTTTTTATTAATTATAAAAAAGGATTATGATATGAATAAGCGCTCATGTCAAACGCCGTGACTTAAGGCGTTGACTTTTAAGTTTAAAAACTGATAATGAAGTAAATTTGAATTATTAATAAAAAGCCAGCTAGCTGGCAAAACCGATGGTGATTTCTGTCTGCTTTAACTAAAGAAGAAAATGAGTATTCATTGAATGAGTACATAGAAAAGTTCAAAAAAAATACAAGGAATGCATGAAAGTAAGTATAAGCTGGTGAGTTTTACTCTATGTATTCTTGCTTGCTACGCTATTGCCTGTGTTGTGGATGGTTTGTTTGCATTTCACTTCTTGATAACGATGACAAAATTTGAAGTTGAGTGGGTTGAGCTAATAAAAGGTTTGTTTTTTATTGCTGTGTGCTTCCCATTGAACATGTATCTCGAATTTCTTAAGTCACCAAAATATGCAGCAATAACAGAATGTAAAATAAAAACAGATGAACGACTTAAAGATATTGAGTATATGAGCGAACATATGGAGTTGGCTCTTAAGGAATCATTTGAAAAAATTGGTGACGTAAGAATAAATGAGCTACTTTCATCTTACTCAGTGGGTGTTTTGAATGATTTAGTTTCAGGTAGGAAGGACTTTAATGTTGAATATTATAGTATTTTCAAAGAATTTTTGGTGAAATACCAAGGTCTGAGTCTATTGAAGAGCTAAAAGAAAAGATGGGGCTAAGACAGGTTAAGACTGACATCGCTAAAGAAAGAGATCAAGCTTCAGAAAGTTCGGAGATAAAAGATGCAATATCTTAGAAATTTGTTTGAATTTCTTTCTAGTTAGCATGTTGGGAAGAAAAGAAAGCTAATAGATTAAGCCCCAATTCTCAATGATTTGGGGCTTGCTTGATTACAATGGTACGCGTGATTTTGTAATATACGTAGTAACTGCGTCTTCCTTGATTTCACGATCACCATTTAAGAAGTATGTTCCATCAGACTTTTTAAGTCTTACCTTAGTTAGGGATAGGTTGCATGATTTTCTAATAACCTGTACTTCAACCTCTTCACCTGAATCTAGACGGTCAAAGAGAGCTTTTGCTTCTTCTTCACTTACAATGCGATATGAATTAAGCAATCTTTGGTTTTCTGCCTCAACCTGTTCCTTGTAAGCTTTATCTTCCTCAAGAGCTTTTTCATAACACTCTTTGTGAGATTGCTTAAGAACATCGATGATTGCATTCTTAAATTGCGCCAGAGCCTTATAGAACTCATTTGCAAGAATGTTAGATGCAACTGCTACGCGAACAAATTCTTTTTCAGCCTCTACAGATTTTTCGCTGTAGTCAGAACTAAAGAATAAATGCGCTCCATCAAATGAACCGTGGATTGTAGCTGTGTGTGTGCTCATTCGAGGCGAACCAGCAAGTATGATAGTTGCTATCAACAATCTTGTATCTTCTTTGATTAAAACCGTTTTGGTATAATTCCACATGGAAATGTAGTTGATACTCAATGTGCTCAAAGTTATCAGACCATAGGTTGTACTCGCACTTTGTTTTATGAACAAGTTTGAATTTTTGCTTATCAATCCATTCTTTAACGTCTGAATGAAAAGAATAAACTAGTCTGAGCAACCAAAACTGACTAGTCAACATGCACATAACCCACTCTAACCATATGATCAACCAGGTCTTTATTGGAAATGACTTCCATATCGGATGTGTACTTGCTAAATCTGTCTTTAATTTTTGCAATGCAAAATGTTTCAAAAACTTCACAAAGAGCGCCATCTCTGACCGTTAAAGTGAGTAGCTTTAAATCTTCCTTGTGAGGATTAGTTGGAATACTAATCCGTTCATGAATATCTTGAATTATTTCTCGTGCTGTTCGCTTGTCAATTTTCATGTATTTGCCAGAGGATTCAAGCAATGCATTAAATTCAGCCTGGCTAAAGCACCTTTTTCTTTCAATCTCTTTATTTCGAAAGGAATCAAGTGTTTGAATGTGATTTTCAAAGATGTCCTCAATACTTTCAGAAAGGATGCTGAAAGCTAACCCTTTACGCTTAAGAACTTCCAGAGTTGTTAACTCGTCAGTTGGAAGAAAAGTTTCAATCTCAAAGTCTGAGTGCCAACCTAGATTTTGGGTGTATTTCACAAGTGCGGATAGCTCATTACTAAAGCCTTTTACCGTGAGAAAAATACCTAGATTTCCGTTTTCATTCAAAATTAGTTTTGCTTTGATGCTTGAATCTGCGCGGATTGAAAAGATGGCTGGCTTGCCATCAAATTCGACATCTTTAAGGTTCACTTGTGAAATAACTGACTTTGACATATTAACTCCTTATCTGGTATTATTATATACATATTGCATCAAAAGTAAATGAGAATTAAGAGTGGAATTAAACATAAAAGAAGCAAAGCAAGCGGTGGATGAAGGGAAGCAAGTTTGGTTTTTTATTAACAAGCTTACTGATCTTACAGAAGATCTGTATGTAAACATCACTCCAGCAAAAGTGGCTGAAATCATAAGCTATAAAGATAGAAGTCATGAATCTGAGCTAGTGCCTCTTGGGAAAAGAGGTGAGCCATTATCCAAAAAATACACTATTACAGAGACTTCTTTACACGGCGTGAGATGTTTTGCTAGATTCTTCTATGATGAAAAGTTATGTTTTGAAGCGTACAACAAAGATCTAGACAGCTACATTTCTAAACTGGAAGAAAGAATGGCGTTTGAAAACAAAAGAAGGCTGTCTGTCATTGAAAAGATTAAAGGCAGAAAAATTAATTTAATTAATTGCATAAATAAAAGCCCATAACTAAGAAATTATGGGTTTTATATGTTATTTTTTGTATGAGATTTTTCCTTTATCTGCAATAAGGTACTCATCAAAACCAAACGGCTCACCATCTAATACAATAAACTTATCAGACTCAAACAGTGTGATATCTTTGGTAGTCTTCTCATCCTCTAAGTCAAACTTGTTTTCTGTGGCATCAATATAGATGTAGTCATCACCACATCCTCTATCGACACCGAATAGATCGCAAAGCTCATTACTGACTTCGATAAGTCTTTCATCCTCATCACCAGGTATTTTAAGGTACTTTTCAATGATGTCGTCTGGCGTTGTATCGCGATAAAAGGTAAATCCGTACTTCATGAATGGAGTGCTGAATAGTTGATGCTCTCCGTTTTTAATATTACTAACGAGAACATGCCCTTCGGACTTATTGTTATCAATTAAAATTCCGCGTTCTACAATCTTGAATGTAGATTTTGTCGAATCTTCACAGATGTATTTCGCATCTTCAATGTTTTGTACAGTTATCATCTTTATTTCCAATAGAAGATGTGGAAAACCCCAGCATATGCTGCTGAGGTTGAATTTTTAAGACAGGAAAATATTTCCTAGACTGATATCTAGCTTATGATTCACATAATCCCAAAACTCATTTTTCTCATGCTGATAGGTCATTCCTAATAGAGAAGTAATCTCAAAAACATCAGCACACATTTCAATTAGTTTGGCTTTGGCGCTTTCTGAAATATCAGGTTTATCAGAAATGAAGCCAAGGTTTTTGAAGGTGTTGAACTGGCTTTGTAGCATCGTGGATGCAATAATAGCCGCTTCAGTGCCACCAAGGTATTCAGTCAGCAGATCAAGTCGTTCAGAACTGTTTCTCGGCTTGTTATCAAGCATTGCCAGAACAATGTTAATCGCAGTTTTTCGCTTTTCGAACAGCTCTGTTTCTTCATCTTTTTGAGCGAGAAGAATATTGAATGCAGTGTCGTAATTATGCATGGTGCTACTCCTGACAGCTATTAAGCTTCTTGCTTAATTTGTGATTTAATTTCTTTAATGAAAAGCTTTGCTTGCTTTTCAGACTCAAACTCGTGCGGTTCATCGGTTGCACCTAGCCAAACCCACTTGTTCTTGGTTTTGTTACCTTTACACATAACGCGATGAGATTTAGGTTCTGTTGCTTCAAAATCATTCACATCATAAGCTGGTGAATATTTGAATGATAGCCCCTCAATCTGAGCAGCATTCTTTGCGTCTTGCTTCATTTTGCTGGTAAGTGTGGTCATTAGGTATCTCGCTATTGGAATTTCATTATCTTAAATGATTTATAATTATTATACATAAAGAAGATAACCTGTAAAGATGAATTAAGCAGAACAAGAAAAAGAAGCAGAGTCGATATTGTGGGTTTACCCACTTTGTTAGGTATTGGTTCCACAAAATTAATATTCATAGTAAAATATCAAGAAAAGAGAGTTTTTATTATGAATAAAAATGAACTATACCAATCAGAAATTAATCTGATAGAAAACATAAAAAAATACATCAACTACAGGAACAATGTTCAAAACATACTTTTTCACCAAGAGTACATAAAAGTTACCTTATACATCCCTCTCGTTTTTACCATCTTGTTTGCCACTTTCTTCATTGTGGCTCCTAACATTCACCCGTCATCAGGCTCTGTCCATGTATCAGCTCTTGGATTTATTGCTGTTGTGATTGCTTTCACCTTACCCATTTCAGTTGTCAATGCGGCAATAAACAAGAAATCTATCATGAAATATGGTTTCATTCCTTTTGGATTATCTTCACTTTTTGACAGAGATTTTATTGAAAACAGGGATAAGATTTCAGATATAGAAGACAAACTATATGAAATGGAGATGGACTTAACATCTGAGATGCTTATGTATCAAGATTCTATGCAGGATTGCCCATCTACCGAGCTTCTGGTTTTGCTGAGTGACTATGAGGCTAAAATCTACAAGGAGGTTCTTAAATCCGTCAATAATGAATATGGTGGTGAAGTATTATGCTGGATTGATGATATTTAGAATAAAGGGCGCATAGCGCTCTTTTCTTTTGGGTTTATTTTTGTATAATCTAGAAAATTAACTAAAAAGACCAACTAAATGAAAGCGATAGATAGATTAAAAGACCTTCACTTTAGTAGAGATCCTGCGCTTTACGATCAATGGAGTATTGAGCGGATAATCAACTCCATACAATCAGCGAAAGAGAACAAGAAGTGGTTTGAAAACGCCTCGAATAACGCAAGAATTTATAGAGTGATTGCTATTGAGCCTTGCCTATTTGCTGCGGCTTCCGTGATTGCGGGTATTGTTTATCTTTTTACTTCAAATTTTGCCGCAGAAATAGGGATTGATAAACCGTCAGCATTGATACTGTATTTAATGATTTGCGCATTGGGATCAATTCCGTTCTATTTAATAAGATGGGTGTCGGTTATACCAAGGGCTAAGTGGACAAACAAGGTCAACTGGAGCTGGAAAGAGGTGTTGCCTTACAATTTAGCAACAGCAAAGGATAAATCACTAGCTCATAACTTCAAGCAAAGGAAAGCAAACAAAGCGGAGTTTTTAAGTAAAGAGAAAAGAATGAAAGATAACTTTTCTTCGCTCATTACTCCAGGATCAGAGTTTCCATATGAGTATGTTCACAAGTTAACTGAGGATTCGGAAGTCCGAGCAATTTACATCAAAATGTTGCGCGACCAATTGGAAAATAGACTGAATAACGAAAAGGCTCTCATTCAGAATAGATTTGAGCAATTAGTCGGAACTGAAATGCATAGAGAAAATGAAAGTTGGTCAGAGATTAGTAATCCAGACCATAGAATCTACGGTAGCTTTAAGGAATAATAATGAACACTGAGCAATTTCTAAATAAGTATCAGGATAGTGGCGAATTTTTAGATGAGCGCGATGTGAAAGAGCTTATTGGCTGCGTCCAACAAGCAAAAGCAAATCGACAAAAATTCAAAGAGGTGGAGGCCAGCAGGGTCTATTTTACTTTTAGCGTCATTGTGTTCTACGTAATGATTGCAGGGATCTTTATTGTTCTTCATTCACTTTCTGGATTGGGTGTTGAAAAATTTAACGATGAAGTAAGAACAATGTTCTTCAGTATTTTTGCCTTGATTGCTATGTTTCTTACTTCTGCTCCTGTTCACAACTATGTGAAGGGAACTGGATTGAATGCGTACAAATACTCTCTGCTTCCTGGTGGATTGGCTATCTTGTTTGATAGAAAAATTATTGCTGATCACTTCAACTACCGAAATCTTGAAAAGGCTCGTGATGAAATTGATGAGTCTAATGCTCGTAGATACAGCGTAATCAAGTCTAAAGGTCAAATCCCTTACGCTATCGTAGACAGATTCACAGGAAGTAGTCGCGATACGCTTGTGCATCTTCTGAAGATTCAGTTCAAAGAAATGAATGATGAGCTTTATGATGCAAGACAGCGTGATTTTGACAACTGGTTCAACTCAGTTAATAACGGCGCTACGCATAATTGGGATAAGTTTGTTAATTAATAGAAATAAGGCGCTCGATGAGAGCGCCTTACTTTTAAATGATTAATTTAGAGTTAACTTTTTAAAGATTTTCTGAGGCACGCCTTTGTGATCGTATTCGGGATGATCTGGGTAATGGTCGTTATGGTCTGCAAACACTAGCTGAACGAACGACACCCCATTTTGAGCAAGGTGAAAGTTTTCTTGATAATATGCAATGGTTTGACAAACATACTTATCTGTTAGATCTCCACTTACACTTAGCTTTTCGAACTTCATCAGAGCATCTGAACCATCGCGCTTTTCAAACATAGGCTCTACACTTTTCAGTTCAACGCCTTCTTCAAGCCACTTATGAAAAAAATGATTGATCAGATAGGCTTGAGTTCTTTGACTCATGGTTGTGATAATGATTTCTGGAAGTCCGTAATTGGTCATGCCTGTGCTGTATGCGAAGTTGGAAACACCATGAATAATAATTCCATGTTTTTTGATTGCACTTTCGATCTGCATGTTTCGCATGGTAATGTGGTTCATTGTTACAACGCTCATTATTTTAAATTAATTAATCTATAATACATTAATTAACCTAAAAGTAAAGAAAAAGCCGCTCAAGCGGCTTTATCGTCTGTCGATTCGGGAACTTAACTCTCGACTAAGGTATTTGCACAAGTTATATAGCTTTGCGCGAATCTGCTGTTCTCTTCTATAGTTACGATAAAGAAGATGCCCTATAACCGCTTCATGAGGTTTCAAGTCTAGGTTGTTCTTTCGAATAATATCTTCCCATTCATGGTCTCTGAAAATGTCTTTCATGACGTAACCCGCAAATCCACTAAAGGTTTTAAGAATCACTTTTTCATGGCTCTCTGAATATGGCTTAATATGAAAGTAAGTCGCATTAAACTCACTTAACTCTTTTCTCAGAGCTGTAAGCTCAGACTTGCTCATTTCGTTAAAAACGGCGTTTGCCATTTCGCTTGGTAAACCATCAGTTACTTGATATGAGAACTTTGAGATAAATTCATCTAACAAAGGAAATTTGTTCAACGCAATCGGAAGAAACCGATTAAATGCATTTTTGGGGCTTTTCGCATCCCACGTTCTAGACCGAACTTTATGCTTATGGATCGTTCTAGATAGCGTTCCGATTTTCTCAGTTCTTAGCATGGCAAACTCTTTTCTTGATGGCGAAAGCATGATGTGATCTTTCGAAAATAATGATTAAAAAACGGTTGTTTTACTACCTCTAGGCAGACCTTAGATTCTTCCATTTCATCAACAATCTTCTCAAAACTAATAGAATCCAAGATAGGATATTTCTTTAGTACATCGCGATATGTTTTAAGCATATCTAAGTTAACTGGTACAAAATCAAACTCACGAACTCTTCGAAACGGGTCAATGAAACAGCTATAACCAAGGACAAGGGAAAAACGGATTTGCTTGAGTTTATCAATCACCCGCAGTTTCTCTCTAACATTTAAGGTCTTATCTCTATGCAGGTCTGCAATCATGGAATAGACTAAAGATTCTAGCTGCACAAGTTTTATGGTTTGTACCATTCTGGCACCAACATTTCGATACTCAATGCGACCAGAACTGACATAATTATCAACTTCACTCGGCTTACATTGCACTGTTTTACAATCGATCAAATATTCAATAATAACCATTGTTAGCCCTTGTTTTTAAGTACTTGGCATACAACCAAGTGATGTTGTTCGTGAAACCCACTCTCTTTGATTTTTTTGCAAAATTCATAGGTTAGACGCTCAGGAGCAATTTCATTGATGAATGATACCAGTCTATATCTTGCATAGAAATAGCACTGATTTTTCTTAAGTAGCTCAAAGAGGTAATCATCAGGGAATAGCGACTTACACAATAGGTGTACGCGAGGGACAAAGCGTAAACATCGAGGGTCTTTGTTTACAAAGTCAATCCACTTGCTCTTCTCGATATCTAAGGTGTTTGGGTGATGTTTTGTAAGTAGTGGATTGCTATCAAAGCACACCAGATGTGAATACTTACTTCTATTTTCCTCATTCAAATGCTTGAGGTTATGAGCATTAAGCATTAACCCTGCCTCTGCATTAGCGTTTCTAATGTCATCAGGAAGATGCTGGAAGCATCGACTTTCGAGCAAAGCCTTAATGAACACACGGTCAACCATACCGCTATCGATCATTTCTGAAAGTTTGCTTTCAGGACTTTCAGGTTTGATTCTAAGGTACTCCATAATGTCGCTTGTGTTCATGACATCGGCAAAGTACGGGACATACCGTCTTGCTTTAGAATAGTAGTTTGTTGGTTCAAAAAGATAATCTCTTACTGACTCAAAAACCTGTCTGGTTAGTAAGTGTCCGTTATTTTTAAAAAACAGCTCATTGATGTATTCGCTTCGAAAATGCTTTAGAGCTTGAGGATCGTCATGATTGGACTGGTACTCACATTTGATTGCAATTGGAAGTAATTCATCCATGAAGTCGTTATTCTTTGAATCTGGCTTAAACACCAAGCCAGATAGAATTGAGCCAAAATATGCGACCAACTCACGCCATTCAGTCTCACCATACGATGGCAAGATTTCCCCTACAAATTTCTTGTAACCCTCTGGAAAGCTCGTAAAAGTGCTTTGCAGATCTTTAATTACATCAATCGTCATCTTATAAACCTTTATAGGAAAGACATCGTCTTTCCATTAACTCAATTATTTGCTTGTCTACGGGCTGTGGTGAAGTGTAAAGATTTCGCAAACCAGTATTTATCTTTTACTAAATCACTCGCATCTTCATAGCTTGGGATTGCTGGCATGTAAGAGTTACCATGACTATATAACAAATCTCTAAGCTCATGATAACGCTTTACACATTCTGACTTAGGCATGTTTTCTTCTACAATCTTACGCTGGTTAAACACAACCTGATAGTCGTCACTTTCTTCTTTGATATCTTCCAAGAAGATGTCGTATCTGAATAAAGCATCACCTACCGTGATATTGTTAAGCATCAAGTAGTCTTCTGTATTAAAATGTTTATCCGTTAGCTTCGGTGTTGATAGGCACATTTCAGTGTAAAGGATCGGATAGTAATCGAAGATCATGGTGAACTCATGATCTGTGCCGTGAAACAGTGTTAAATACTGCGCTCTAACGCCAATCATGTAATTGAAAATATGGCTAAAATAGCAATACAAGCCTTCCATCGTGTATCCGTGCGTTTCAGAGAGATCTCTGATTAAATTCATGTAATCAGTTCTGATTGGAAGGACTTTTTCCTTATCAATAAAAATGTCGGAATGATGAATGCGAATAGTTACATAAATCAAGTATGAGTCAAACTCTGACAGGGACTTCCCTGGCTCTGAGGACTTCATTGCTGATAATACGGTATCAACAATTACCTTGTTCTGAGCCTTCTTGTTTTCAATTTCTTGTTTAATGGTTTGGTCGTCTTTCATACTTATCTTAACCTTAATATTTTGCATTAAATATACATTATTAAGTATCGAAGTCAATAATTAAACGCCACCTAAACATTGACTTTGACGCTAAATGATGTATTATTAAGACAATTAAAAAGGAAACCACCATGAAAAGTTTGTTTACAGAACAGTACTCAGTCACCTACGAAGCGGCTGATTTTATCTCTAAATACGAAACAGCATTGCACAGAATTTTGAATCACTATTTCGATCTAGGTTTCAATCCTTTTCATGTTGAGACTATTGTGCGTAATGACTTTGTAACGCTGATGCGACTTGTGGTTTTTGGTGAGGGAAAAACACCAAATGGCGAAATCGGAATTGATAAATCCTTTTGGGAAATTGAAGCTGTTGCTCTTCCAGATGTTGCTATGAGCCTGCTAAATGAAGATAGCGGCTTACATACTGAGGCTGGTATTGATCTGCAAAATCTATGTCGCCAAGATACATTTCCGATTATTGATGAAATCCTTAAGAAAGGATACAACCCTTGGGAAATTCAGGCATTATTCGCAAATAGTGCAAGTGACTTTTTCAGTTGCCAGTTTTTTAGAAAATTAAAGTGATAAAAATGAAAACAGAATTTATTGATTTTATCCTTAGAAAAGTCTCGGAAAGTAAAAATCGTGACGTGAGTATTCTATCTGATATGCCAGCACTAAAAGACGAATGCCTATCACTATGTCGTGAAATCACAAAAGGTTATGACTCATTCTCCGTAAACTTAAAAGGTCACTGCCAACTTAATGAAGTAACAGTCAAAGATGCAGCAGCTAGTCTTTCAGGCTTCTATGATGAGAATAGTTTGGCAAAAATCCTATCTGAGCATTTAGTGAATATGACAGAGCAATCTCTGTTAATCGGTGATTGTATTACGCGTGAAGAGGTTGAGCGTTCTTACCGAATCCGCTTTGCCATGCTAGGTGATCATAAGATTAGCTTGATTACTCTTCATGACTTTACACGTAGCAATTGTCCAGGATGTGGTGATGCTCTTTTCTTCAATGCAGATCTTGACTCTAAAACGGTTAGTCTTCACGAAAGTATTCAGCCATGCAAAGTTGCTACGGATGAAATCACAGTGCGTCAACAATTCATCTCAAATGCTGGACACTTTGTTCTTATGGATCATGATGATTTCATTGAGTTTATCCCTCAAGAAATCCGAACAGAATACCGAGACCATAATGTAAGTTTGAGTTCGCTGAAAGGTTATTCAACTTTTAGCCAGTGTTTGGGAAAGCATGGGATTGGATGTGTATGGACTCATCAAGATAATCATGCTGTATCTATTGTGAAAGTGGATGATGGATTTAATTTTGTTAGTGGTGATTCTGGTGAGCACCGAGTTACCACAACAGGTCAGAATCTGTACATTGCAGACCGTGAAACCGTCTTGAGTTTGTGCGATGATGAAATGAAGTTGTATGTCGATGATTTACGAAAATTTATCGTAGAGCCAGGCACTTACGAGATTGCCGATTTTATTAATGAAAAGCCAGAGAATGAAGGTCAAGTTCTTGGCAAAATGTCTAAAGTGGAGTGCTAACAATGATTCACCAAGATTCAAACGTATTCATCAATGATGATCAGGTTATCGTTCTAAAAGCAGAGCCGATTCTATCGGACAAACGCACTAATCGAATCGTATGCACTGCGGGCTTGGTCGATAATAAAAATGTCGTAGTCCTTGAAATCTCTACGCCAGAGGATAAGTCAGTATTCACTTACTTAGATGCAAAAGGCGCGGCTGATTTTGCTAAGCAGGTACTTGATGCTTCACTGAAATCAACATTATGCGAAGAGTTTGATCGTCATAGGGTTGAGACCCTGTACCTCAAAAAAGAAGTGATTACTATCGAGCGCTGTGATGTTTCAAGAATTAAAGGTAGCTCATCCTATGGTGTTAGTGTGAGTATCCACAAAGCCTCTTTTCCTGTGAAAGACAAACGCGTTGTCTCCTGCGAGCTATCCCCTAAAAAAGCGGTTGATCTGGTAGGCATGATTCAACAAGCAATTGAAGCAATCGAAGAAGACGCGTTAACAGAACATCGTTAATGTTCGCTAGCGAACTTTGAAAGGATTTATAATGAAGCTAGATAGCCCCTCACAAATTTTGAACTCAAATCACATCGGTATCTCAGATGTGGTTCAGATGTTTGTTGCTTGCTGCTTGCCGAAAGGAAATGAAAGCCAATGTTTGGTAATTCCTTTTGAATTTACCGTGTACATGCGCTTGTATGATGATAATGCTCAAGTAGCATTTGATAACGAATCGGTTTTTGCTGATTTCAAGGAACGCAAAAACTGTCACGTCGAGATGGATGAGGATTTTGTAGAAGCGGTTGTTCGAGTTGAGAATAAAATCTTCTTGTACGCTCCATCAAACTACATTCATGTTTGGTCTACCATTGATACCAATTTCATCGATAAAGCTCTATATGATGAATCAGGGAGCGTTTTAGCGTGGCATTTGGCTAACCATGACTCTCAATGGAGAAGTGGCGTAGAAAAATTTGAGAAAATGGTAAAACAATCACTTGCTGAACCGTTTACTAAATTGGTGAGTAAACTAAAAGTATTGGGCTTAACTGAGCCTGATTTCAGCATTACGTTTTCATCAAATCCGATTTCAGGTGCTACTAAGGTAGAAACTGTTTCGATTGATTACGATGAGTCGGCTAAAAAATATGTCTACTCTAGACAATAAGGATTGAACGATGACTATCTATTCTATTGCTTCTGCCTGTCACAGAAATCAGAAATTCGAAGATGAGCGTTACATCAATCATTTAAGCCGCGTGAGCAAGAAGGTTGCTGCTGTATTCAGAACTGATGATAAAGATGCGAACTATCTATTGCACGATATTGCTTGGCTAAAAGATGTGTTTGTGATGACTGGCTGCTCAATTGAAACCATTCATTCGCGCCTTTCTCGCTATCACTTATATGATCGTATGATGGAAGCGCTTGAAGCCATTTCTCAAAAACAAGGTGAGCAAGATAGTGATTACTTTGAGCGATGCTCAAGAAATCCTATTGCGCTTAAAGTGAAGATTGCTGAAACTATGGTTAAGGTTGAAGAGCGTATCAAGTATCAAGACATTGGAATGGCTAAATTCTACACAGACCGACTTAATCTGCTGCTGAGTATTTATGAAGAGAAACAGTTTTGATTAATACGTAGTCACGCATTCTGATTTCTTGATGGTTTAAAAAACTTAGCAGATCTACCAGTAAGAATATATTGAAAAGGTTAGACAACATCTGTCTAACCTTTTTTATTGAGTCTATGGGATTCTACTTAGAGTTCATAGAGGCAGATTCTAGGTAATCTCTTCTTATCTCCCAGTATTTAAGTTCGTTAGCGGTCTCATATTGGTCGTTATCAATCAGCCAACGTATAGAGCTTAAGTGACCCAATTCAGCCATAAATCGAATATTACTTACTGTATCGTATAGATGCTTACTATTAAGGCTAACGGTTAAAATGGCATCAAACAGATACTGTTCGTCAGAATCATCATTGATCAGTGTCCATAAGTATTTAGTAAAAAATCCGCTAAAGCTATTGATCACATCATCAGGCAAATCCAGTTTTAGACACTCAAGAAGTAGCTCGGATGTTCTAAGTAGATGCTCACTGAGCATTGATGAGCCTAAGAGAGAGCTAGCAAGTTCACACTTTGGTGTTTTTAAATACTCGAAATCAAGACGAATGAAGTTGTGATAATCGTAATACTGCAAGTATTCCTTGGTCGGCTCACCTCGACTTTGCTGATATTCGAAAAACGGAAACAGTAATTGAAAATGATCTCTGGCTACACCCTTTATTTGAGCTAAATGAAGTTGGATAGTGGAGTGACGAAGTATTTGAGCAGGATTCATTAGATGACTATATTGCTCAATCAACGAATCAATTTTTCCATAATCTTCACTTTCTTTGTTATAACGCAGATAATCACGAACCATAATTGTTAAGCAGGAAAGCATTGTATCAATGTAAAGGGATACCGTTTCCTGGTCTGGATTATCCGCTAAGATAGCATCAACATACTTCAAAGAATTTAATGTTAAATCAACGCAATCGCGGTCTGATTTGAATCCAAAGTGACGATTTCGGCACATCTCACCGTCAGGGTGCGCCCAGCCACTTACACAGCCCCACATCTGAGAGCTAATAAACGATGCTAACCAAATAGAATTACACTCAAACCCTACCGAACTGTTAACCTCATAGACTGCGGCAACGCTAAGCATTTTTTGTCGATCAGTAATGCCTAATTGCTTTTTCATTGGTATAGATTGGATTCTATCCATAAGTACTGAGGCTGTCACATCTACAATTGTTTGATCAACAGGCTTTAAGGCTTCTATCAATTCTTCAATGGATGAGAATGAAGGATATTTCTTTTTAGAAACGAATAATGGTAAAGACAGCGATTTTATAACGTCTTCTTTTCTATCTTTCGTTAGGTAATCACGCAGGTCAGTTCTTTCGCGAGGTACAGTGTTGAGAGTGTTTCTAACTGAGTATATGGCTTCCTCTAAATTAGAGTGATAAGGAAGCACTCGTTCAGCTAAAGCGTGTAACTCGGCGCTACTGACGCATGGCTCGACCTCTTGATAGGTCAACCAATCAGAAACAAGGGTTTCAATATCCTGGTTTAAAAGGTCAGATAAATATTGCTTCGCACCTTCATCATTAAGGCTTGGTAGTAGCTGTTTGACTCTAGAAAGTATCAGGTCTAGATTTTCTTGGCTATAAGACGGTGCTATGTGTGTAATTGGGATTGTGTTACTTTGCATGATGAAAAGCCTCGGTTCTTTTTGTGTAGCTGTATCTTGATTTATGAATACTAGAAGAAAAAGTAAGCAAGTACACACAAAGCCAGGATAACTTTAAATTCGGTTGTTTTGAGGTATGAGGTAATGGATGAGTTTGTATCTTGTTCATCACGAAGACTGTTCACAATTGAATCAGAATCAATCTTGCGACGATAAAAACTTACTTGTGCATTTTTAATGATAGGCGGAAGATGGTTGGCTTCGAAAAATGCTTTTGCTGTGACAACCCTATGGTTTGTACTGCAAATATAAAACTCACCATTTACAAGATGAAATTTCCAATCAGAATTGTTTTTGTCTTCAAGATAATAATCAGGGTTTTCTTGCAGTTGCTTTAAAGCTCGCTCGCCTCGCTTTAAAGTATGGTATTTGTCACCTTCAATTGGAATCAATTCGCCCCATGTTTTTCCCTCGTAATCAGGATGATCAGTTCCTACTACAAGATCTAAATCAACATTCAAAATGTCACTTCTTATAAATTCGTAATCACGCGAGTCGAACTCTTTTAGAATATGATCTGAAAAGCTAAAGTTATCGACCATATCTCTTGTAAATGAAGTGATGTATGAACTCATGCAAAATCCCCAGTGAAAAATTCATTAAATATGATATCAGCTAAGGTGATGATTTAAAATGGAGAATCTTGCTTTTGGATTAGTTTAGTGATCGTGAATGTATTTAAATGACTTGGAGACTTCATAGATAGGTATTGGAGTGATAGCCCACATAAATGCAGCGGTAAAGTATGGAAGGGCGATAACTGGGTAGAACGGCGGGGTGATCGGTGCCTTTGCATGAAAAATGCTGATAGTCCAAAGCACAGCATAAGCAAGAGCGAAAACTTTAACAAAGCTTATGTGGTGTTTTTTATTTTCTATTACTTTCATATTTAAGCTCCTTATTGCTCGACTATCTCAAACATATCGTGGAACCGATTGCTTAGCTTATTAATAGTCTGATTGATTTGTTCCTGTGTGGTGTTCGCTGTCGGTTTTTTTTGATTAAGTGTAATTAATTGCTTTACCGTCTGGACTAATAAAGCTTTTTGATTTGGTGTAACCTGTATTTTTTGATCATTCTTTGTATTAGGCATGTGTTACTATCCGTTAAGTCCATGTATATGTGTAATTTGAAATAACAATGTTCTCTCGAAGATCACCGCCTTCAATAACGCTACAATATTCAGGGCTTGAGAAGGCTTCATTGTGATGTTTTGCCAATAAGTGCCTCATTAAAAAGTCACTACGATAGGTTTGTTTTAACAAGCCTGTTTCGATTTGGTATGTCGCTCCATCCTCAAGAAGCAGAAGAGAATCGAATTCAGATTGACTGAGATTCAGTTCTTTACGAATAAAGCATACCTCTGCATTACTCAGGCGAGCAGGCTTCATACATAACGCTAATGAAATAGCTTTATGGGTTTTCTCTAAGTCAATAAAACTTATAAATTCCTCATTATTCTCAAGAAATTTCTCATATCCATCTTTTAAGAAAATGTTGCTCAAGCCAGATTCGGTGTATTTATACATGATTGGAATTTCACCCTTACTTCCAAAAGCGAAAGAAATGATACCATCTACCTTCGCTTTGTGCTGGTTTTTCAGTCATTTCCTCTTCATACACTAACATGAACTTAGCCTCCAAATCAGAAAATGAGATTCCCTGATTAAAGATAGATTCATTATTTGAAGATGGTTTATGATTAAGAGATAGAGGTTTTTTTAATTCATTATAAAAAATCGAATTTGTAAGCCAAATGTACAAGCTTAAATCACCATCATAAATCTTGTCAGGTCGATTCAGCCAGAACATCTTTAATCCATAGAAAATAATGCTGGCAGGATCTGTCTTAGATTCAATGGAATCGCCCTTGCTTGTGAAAAAATCCCCTACTTTCATAGCGAATTCACCGCTTTCAAACTTTGGCTTACTCATTCTATATCACCTAATTAACTCTCTGAAAGCCATGCAGTGAAGCGCTCTTTGTCAAGAACGATAACTCGCTCAGCACATTCATAACAGAACAGTGTTTGCTTTTTATTCCATTCCGATAAGAACTTTTCCAATTCATCTAAATCTACAACATCATCCGATGCATCTTCATACCAGTCACTTTCGAGATCCGCTTCTACAATGTCACTCGCATTTAAACCAGACCACTTTTTAATGTTGCAGTCATATACGAAAAATGGCTTTTCGCCTTCTTCAAAAACAGAGTCGATGTCATCGAGTTTGAAGAATCCTTCATTGTATGAGGTGTTATCCGAGTAGACCATACCGCTAGTTGGTGACTCTACGATAGGCATTTTTGAGATTCGTGATTTTTTCTCAGCTCGAAACTTTTCTCTTTGGCATTTATCACAAGAACTTTTGTATCGATCTTCAATTTTAGCGCCGCAATCACAGTGTCTATCTCGGCAACACTGCTCTGCATCAGCCTCTGTGGATTTTACAATGCGGCATTTAGAACAGAAATAAGCAACAACGTGCTCTCTATCTTCAGTGAATAATGGTTTTGCGTTCATGGTGCTTCCTTTAATCTTTGTATTCAGCAATCACGGTGCCATTGTCATCAAGATACTGTAATTGCCACTGAGGGTGATAATTGCCACTGTGTTTTTCCCCATCCATACGGATATTCAGGTTTCCACTTCGGTTTGAACCAGTGATTGTCCCGAATTGTTTACTGTAAGTGCTATAAACACGCATACCACGCTTAAGGAAAGGCATACCACGATCCACGCGAACCGATTCCATTGACATACTGTCACCTATTTTTTGGTTCTATTTGTAAGAGTTAGCTATCTCGGAATGGCTAGTTTTTTACCAGTAATTCAAGATTGGTAAGCTCACTTTTTAATTCATTAATTCGTTCTTTAATTGCGTTTTGCTGATACTCTTTTGCAACGTTGATGTAGTGTTCTAAATCCGTGTGCTCAACAAAGACAATTTGTCTTGTCATTAGTGTTGCTGTATTACAGATTTTGCCAAAATCCGAGATTTTGACGTTTTTAACTTTTAGTGGTTTTTCATCATCAGCATCTACAGGTTTAATTGTAACCTGAGTAACGCCACCCTTTGTAACTTCGTATTTTGTTACGGTTAACTTAGGCGACTTCATTTTGTAGTTGCAGCGGCTATCAGGAACATTGAATGTGATAACGGTTAAACTGCTTCCTGTTTCTAATTTCATTGTTGTACCCTTTATTCCTGGAGCATAGCAATAACGCTAACTTTCCAATTATATGAAAGTTAGAGTGTTAGTCAAACGTTTACGAATATTACAGCGCCTCTTTTGTGAACGTAGTCAACAGGCTCAATTGGCTTTGTATCAGACAAAACCCAGGGCGTATTCCACTTCAATAGGTCAGGATTGTTTTTGTAATCCACCCTATGTTTTGAGAAGTGCTGATCTATCTCAGAGTCAGGTATTGGTTCTAAGCAATCGGAAATCGTAGTTAAACAGATTATTTTACCTGTTCCTTGTTCAGCAATACCAATCCTGCCACGGATTTTGGTTTTTTTACCACGCATTTCCCATGTTTTTATACCGTCTCTGATATAGTGAGCATAGGGTTTTCTCACAATCAGAACCTTATCTATTTCTTCACCGCAGACGAACATAAACTCAATTGCTCCATCACCTCTTTATGAGGTGTATTATTCTTATCAACTATTCCTTTCGACATACTTGTACAAATACGAAGAATGGGAATAACCTTGCTATCATTTTGCGGAACATTGTTCCTAGATGCATTCGATTGTTCTCTAATCATAAAAACCTACCATTTTTGTTTTCAATATTATATTTGAATTGACAATAAAAACAATCAACACCAGTATTGACCATTAATATCATTTATGTATAATAGCAACACTAACATATGCTCTAGCAATGATACCATCATTGCATGGGTCAATTGATTGAAGCTTCTGCTTTCACGAGTGGGGCTTCTTTTTTATCATCATTAAAAAAATAACCAAGGGAATAGATTATGATTACTTTTGTTGGCGCGGTTACAACTGCTTGTTCTGCTGATAATGCTCAGCTTCTTATGGAAACTTTCTATAAGCAAGGTTTTGTCGTTGTTGATGGTTCAACACTAAAATCTGAAAACAAGCTTTCCGAGCTTGCAGGTATTTTGGAGCTAGGAGAAACCTTCGTATCTCAATACAACAAAACCTACTTCCCTAACAAATCTAACAGCGACAAAGTAGCAGAGATCGGCTTCAACGAAGAAAACAGAGATGACTTTGCACATCCAGTTTTTGAAGAGTCTGGGGCGCTTGGTCAGCATGTTGATGGTACTTTCTCTCCTTTAGGTGAAGTAAAAACAACGTTGCTACTTTGTCAAAATCAGGCTGTTTCTGGTGGTGAAACTACACTGTTTAATGGCTATGGTGCAATTAAATATCTGGAATCTATTGATAGTAAGTTTGTAGATGCATTGAAGGATAAAAACGCACTTCGCAGACGTTCTACCTTTGATGGTATCAACGAAGAAATGACAGATTGTGTGTTCGGATTGGATTCAATCTACGAACGTGAGATTATCCGACTTGCTTTCGACTCAAGTGCGGATTGGGAATCTGGATATGAACTGGTTCCAAACCTCAAAGAAGCAGTAGAACGTTTGATGGCGCTTTATAATGAACAGGGGGAATTTTTCCTTCAGTTCATGCTTAATGAAGGTGATGTGATCGTGATGGATAATACACGTATCACGCACGGAAGAACGAAGTTTACTCATGATCTTAATAATCCGCGCATGATGCATCGAAGCGTTCACCAGAAATTACCTCTGGCATCAATGGCAAAATTATCACAAGCCGCATAAAAAATGAAAGCTGATGCATTCGCATCAGCTTTTTCTTTTATAAAAACCTCTCAGCTTTGAAAATCTTAAACCATTCTTTTACCTGTTCATCCGTGAAATCATTATATACGGTGACAGGTTTAAGAAGTTCCTTTAGCTTCTCTCTCTTGTCAGGGTTAACTTTGTTATAGTCCAACTCTGCAAAATCCAAATGCAATAGGGTTGAAATCAAACTTTGTGTCATAGGATGACCGAAAGAACCAATTCTTGTATTATTATCTTCATCTTTCATTTTTAGGGATAGTTTTTCAATATCCTGGCGGTTGATTGCATCTTCGATGTAGTAATCGACTGCCAACTGATAATCTCCTTTAAGAATGCTTTCTAATGTTCTTTCTTGGTGGTGCAACGGAGAAGCTTCATTAACTATAAAAGGAATCAGTATATTTAATGAGCTTGCCGCTGATATTTTCTTTGTCTTTAGAATATTGACGACTTTTTCTTTTTTGTCTTCGTAAAGTCTAATGTTAGTAAGGCTGATGTCAGCTACTAATTTAATAGCCTGTTCTTTATTTCCGCTATATTTATCGCTCAATAAATAATTCAACGCATCCGTACTATTATGCATACTAAGACCAGCGTATGACTCGATCAAAAACTCTGTGTCCACATCATCCATTTCAGTTAATAAGGTTTGGTTGATTTTATATGTTTGACCAAGAACCTCTACATCCATAATATTTGGATTATTGTTGAAATAGTGAGCTGGTTTTCCTATGCAGAATAGGAATATGGTTATTGCAGTAGCTGCAATGGAAGATATATATCCAAGGATGTGTTGTATCAATATTTTCTTGTCTTTTATTGCATAATAAGCAACAAATGAAATCAATATCGCTGAAGCTATGGAAAAAATCATTACCCCATATTTACCGACAAATGATATAGGGCTTGAAATCAACAACATTTCATTATTTATGTCACTGAACATAGTGGTGAAGGGATTGCCAGCTATGCCATAAATCACCCCATTTAGTAGCAGAGGAATAAAAATTAATCCTGTCAAGAAATGACTGATACCTTTTTTAGGCTTAATAAGTAAAAGCGAAATTGTCATCAACGTCGAAATACTTAAGCTGGTTACGATAAAGTTACTAACCACTTGGTAGTAATCATTCGTTTCCATAGTTACTAGATTAAACTCTTGAAATAAGTTTACATCGTTTGCCATCAGTATAATGCCTGAGGTCAAAATATAGTAAAACATTCCGTAGAAAGATGTGAATAAAATACGGGAAAGCCAAACTGAGTCTTTAACTATTTCTATTTTGACTAGAAACCTTTCAAGAATCTTTTCTAATTTTGTGTTGTTAAACTTACTGCTCTTTATCTTATAGGCAAATAGAAGTAAAGATGATAGAAAAGCGAATGAAAGAATCATGCTTAAAGAATCGTGGTATGAATAGTACACATTAATCTCTTCAGAGATTTCGTCTACGTATTTGTTCAAAAGTCTATACGTAAAGTATATCCCCCATACAGGAGCTACTATCATTAAAAGACAGAAGAACTTCTCAAATCTATCTAGGGCTGATTTTGTGTTTATTTTCATAATTTCACGGCTTTTATTTGTTGATTTCAGCTAATTGTAGGTTTTGTTTAGCTTTCGTTCAACCAATAATTAATCAAATAAAAAACCGCATCCAGAAGAATGCGGTTTTTCTATTCGTCCGAGAGTTTAGATATTCTCGTAATGTTTCACCCTTCGAATCACCTCTGCTTGCTTCCCTGAGTTGAAAGGTCTCGCGTCTGGGCTGCCGAGGTATCCGCAAACTCTTCGTGTTACAGAAACCTTTTTAGGATCGTGATTCCCGCATTTAGGGCAAACGAAGCCCTTGCTTGTACAATCAAACTCGCCTGTAAAACCACACTCATAGCACTCATCAATTGGTGTGTTTGTTCCGTAGTACGGCACTCGGTCATAACTGTAGTCCCATACGTTCTCAAGCGCTTCAATGTTATGCTGCATGTTAGGAAATTCACCATAACAAATGAAACCACCGCTTGATAATTCAGGATATGGCATTTCAAAATCAATCTTATCGTAAGGGTTAACTTTCTTCTCTACGTCCAGGTGGAAACTGTTTGTGTAGTACCCTTTATCAGTCACGCCTTCAATAACACCAAACTCTTTAGAGTCCAATGCACAGAATCGCGTACAAAGGTTTTCTGAAGGTGTGCTGTACAAGCTGTACCCAAACCCAGTTTCTTCTTTCCAAGTGTCTACAGCCTCTTTTAGGCGCTTCACGATGGCAATCCCCTTCTCTCTTAGGAACTCACTATCGTAAATATGCTCATCTTGACCATAAAGTGCATTAATTGCTTCATGGATACCAATGTATCCCATTGAAATTGAGGCTCTGCCGTTCTTGAAAATTTCAAACACATTATCATCTGGGTTCAGACGAATACCTAAAGCTCCTTCGGTGTAAAGGATTGGTGCAACCTTAGCCTTGATATTACGTAAACGGTCAATTCGAGTCTCAAGCGCTTTGCGAACAATTTGGATTCTTTGATCAAGAATCTCAAAGAACTTTGATTCATCCCCTTTTGCCTCAATAGCAATACGAGGAAGGTTCAAGCTAACAACACCAAGATTGTTTCTACCCTCATGAACTTCATTGCCATTTTCATCTAAGTATAAGCCAAGGAAACTACGGCATCCCATAGGTGCTTTGAATGAGCCAGTTACTTCGACAACCTTGTCATAGTTAAGAATATCTGGGTACATTCTTTTGGACGCGCACTCTAGAGCTAACTGCTTAATATCGTAGTTTGGGTCGCCTTTCTTGTGATTAACCCCATTTCTAATAGTAAAGAGAAGTTTAGGAAAAACAGCGGTCTTTTTGCTTTTGCCTAAGCCCTTGATTCTATTTAATAAGATTGCCTTCTGGATTAGTCTTGACTCCCATGACAACCCTAGACCAAAGTTCACTGACAAAAATGGAGTCTGCCCATTTGAACTAAAAAGCGTATTGATCTCATATTCTAGAGACTGAAATGCATCATAAACCTCTTTTTCTGTACGACTTCTAGCAAAACCCGTTACGTCATCTATGTTCCACTCTCTCGCAATTTCAATATTCTTCTGATAACTGCAAGTCACATATGGCGCAAGAATCTCATCTAATCGGTTTAGAGTGGTGCCTCCATAAGTATGACTAGCAACCTGCGCAACGATCTGAGCAGTAACAGCAGTTGCCGTGTGGATTGATTTAGGAGTTTCGATCTCAGCATTACCCATTCTGAACCCATTTGTCAGCATGTTTTCTAGATCAACAATCATGCAGTTAAACATAGGGAAGAATGGCGAGTAATCGAGGTCATGATAGTGAATTTCCCCAAGCTCGTGAGCAAGAACTATATCTCTAGGAAGCATGTGATTTTTAGCGTAATGCTTAGAGATAATGCCAGCTAAAAGGTCTCTCTGAGTAGGTATTACCTTACCGTCTTTGTTAGCGTTTTCGTTTAAGATGTCATTGTTAGTCATCGTGGTTAAGCCAACGATATCCTTGTACAGAGCAGTATTTTTATCTCGCTCGATATCACGCTCATGACGGTAATCCATGTATGCGATAGCTGTCTCTGGGAAGTGTCTTGAGAGTATTTTTTCCACCAGCTTTTGAATCTCATTGATATGTAGATTTGTTGAGTCAGAGTTGGTTATGACCTCAAACACTTCATTAGCTATGATTTCAGCCTTGTCATTCATTTCATCGGGAGCGACTTCTTTGGTAGCCTGGAAAGCCTTAATCACTGCATTTACAATGCGACACAAATTAAACGGAACAATATTCCCGTCACGTTTAGTAACATGGAGAACTTTATCGGACATTTCTAAAACCTTTATTAATTAATTTATTTTTTCAATTAAAAATTATACCACTCGGGTACGGTATCAATTTTGATTTAGCTCAATTTTGCTATAGCGATATGACTTTACTTTGAGTCCAACTTGTGTATTATGAGAACATTATTTATATAGGAAGATATGCAATGTTTTACAGTTTCGGTCATCCAAAATCATTACTGAATCCCTATCTGCCAGCATCCTCCATGAAGCGAATTTTCAGCTTTCTGAGTGAAAACGGTGTTCAAGTAGACCGTGCTGAAGATATTACATTTCAACACCTTAAAGGTTTTGATGTAGAAACCATTACCTCATTAATCAAAGGAAAGGGTGTTCAGAAAGATATTGTTTGTGATTTTGAAGGTGCTTTCGAAGATTTTCTATTGTGGGATAACCAACCTGGTCAGAGAATCGAATTCGATAAGCAGAAAATGTCTAATCTTAAAAACGTTATGACACTTCAGGACTACCGACAAAAGGAAGAGGAAGATAAAGAGACGGAGGGTACTTACGTGCTTCTCATGAACAAGCATAAAAGTGCCATTGCTCATATTTTGAAATCTTCAGATCATCCATTATCGAATGAAATTCTGGAGCTATGGAAAGAAGACATTCACTCTTCTGGATCGACTTTAATCGGAAAGGCACCATTTATTGAATGGGAAGAGTCTGAAGGTGGATACTCGATTTCTACTCCAAACTCACGTCACAGCCCTTATGTGGACGTTTATCACCGCTGGGATTCAGTGGTTCTCAACCAAAAGGTCTCTATCATCCAAGTAGAACATGACAAGAGCTGCTTAGAGTGCGAGTTCCATATCTACCTAAATTTAGATGAGTCACCAGAATTATTGCTAGTTGGAGACTATGACTTCTCTCTAATGAACTCTTTAATTATTAAAAAGCTTCAGTCGAGAATGCCTGTAGAGGAACGCTTTGCTGTACACCCAGACAACACGAAGCTGTTCAGCACAAAGAACCTAGACGCTATTGAGAACATGTCCACCCTTTAGGGTGGATTTGCATTTGGGTATAACTACTTTTGAATGTTCTGGATCTTGAGAAGTCTTTCTAGGCAGGATTGATGGTACTCATAGTCAATAAGCTTTTCATCCTCACTATTAAATAAAAGAACTATGGATAATCCAGACCAAACTAAAATCATGGCAAAGGTAAAAAGGCATTTTTCGAATGATTCTAGCCAGTTGTACTCATAGAACCCGCAAATCACCCATGCCATTGTTAGAACGATAAATGCTTTAGTACCGTTCATCAGTCTAAGCTTGAAGTCAATATCCTTCTTGATATTGTCCATCTTTGATCTGTGTTTAGCAATTTCGTGTTGCATGATTTTTATTTCTCAATTCATTCTGATTTTATTACAATTTTCATATCGCTTTTCTGTTTAGCCCTTTCAAACTCTACCCATTCAGGGTTCAGTGTTTTACTCGTGGAGCAATTCATTTCTTCCGAAAATCTCTTGCAAGCGCCCTCATACGTTTGACCGCGATTGTGGCTAAGACTCCAATCCCCATCTTTTACACACTCCAAGGTCATCTCTTTAACCTTTACATCATCACATACCTTGCTTGTAATGTATTTATCTGGAGTATCCTGCGTATTGCAACCAGTCAAAAGCAATAAAATTGACGTGACAGCTAATTTTTTCATTAATTTATTCCGCATTTTTTGTGATTTTATTACTGAACATTGTTATTAATGTTATTCATTGTACAGAAGTTGTCGTACTCCGTGATTCTTTCTTCAAGCATATGTCTCCATCGTCTTTGCTTTTTATTGAGAGTAGAGTCAAATAAATAAAAAAACAGTGATGAAAATGGAACACCGATGAATATAGCTATCATTGATGCTATTCTGGTATCACCAATAAATAGAAAAGGCGCAAGGGAAAGAACCAGAACAAACGGAATGACAATGTAGAAAAAGCAAGAATCATATATGTCGTAAATCCTTATGGTTTTAGCTAGTTTGACTATGTCCATTTCCAATTTTCTTGCTACATTCTCATTCTCTTTTTGTTTAGAAAGATTCCTTTCTCTATCTGATATAACTCTTTTCATTTACATGCTCAACATTTTCTCAGCTTTGTAATTTTGGGCTTCAGTAATGTATTCCCAGATGTCCTCAATGACATCAGGTCTATCTTCAGAGAGTAATGATAGTCGATGAGTAAGTTCATCTTTAGTGAAACCATGCACTCGCACTAAACCGCCAAATGCCTCTTCTAAGAATCCTGAAGATAATCCGCTAGTGTTCAACTTCACAGTGATAGCAGCATCATCCTCATTTAACATTGGAACTAAATGATCTTCTCGTAGTGCTTCACCTGACTTTTCACTGTCTGTTCTGTAGCGACCAAAAACCATAGAGCCATATAATACTTGTAAATCAATTGTTTTCATTTTAAGATCCATTTCGTTTTTATATGCATTATTATATCTAAGTAATGATTGCAGTAAACATAAAATTAATCAATAAAGAAATTCAAGGAATTAATGATGAAAATAAAAATGCTCAGTGCCATTGCAGCTATAGTGACTCTGGCTGGATGTAGTGGCAATAGTGGTTATGACGTAGTAACGACTTATCAGATCGGTGATACGGACATTTGTGTAAACTACAAGCGAACAATCGACTTTGAAAATGATTTCTTTGAGGTTGTAAGCCGATCATACTCTTGTGAAAAAATTCTTTCTGAGGGTGTGATTACTTATACTACTTTCAATGGAAACATTGCAAAAGCCAACTCGCCAATTTACCCTCTTTCAAACGATATGAACAAGATTCTTATTGATGGAAAGATTACTCATAACATTGTTGAAACAGTAACAAATGAAATTGAGACCGATCAGCTTACTATTCCTGAATCTGGCAGCTCAATGGATGGTTTTAAGTCAGAGACTAAATATACTTATATAAAAAAATTAACTAAAACCACTGACTACGATTTCTATCAAAATCCAGAGGGTACGTTTTACGACTTTGCCGATCAAAAGTGCTACGCAATTAGCGGTATGGTTTCTATGAACATACCTTGCCCAAAACTATAAAATGCATGACTTAAGTGATGGCTCAGTGTATAATTGAGCCATTGTTTTTATGTGAATATTTTTATGGTTTTTGACGCTATTGGTAATCCATCTACATTTATAGATATGTATTGGAACTGGAAAATTCCAGTAGATATCGAGGGCATTTCCCATAACCTCGGTCTTTCAGTTGTGTGCGATAATGAGCTTAATTCTGAATTTGAAGCTAAGCTTAATAGTGCAAATTCAAAGAGCGGGTTTAAAAGGTATGATTTGCATCTTAGACCTTCCATCTCAGACGAGCAAAAACGTTACATGATTGCTCATGTTATTGCTTATATCAGTATGCATCATCACTCTATCCATGAGGGGGATGCAAACTTCTTTACCATTGAGGACTTCTCTTTGGAGTCAACATCGTGGTCTATCAGAAGATGCCAACAACTTGCTTTGGAGTACATCATTCCAAAGGAGGCGGTTGATTATTTGATTCTTAAAGAGAGAATCACCGATTTGTCAGTTCTAGCAAACAAACTCGGTGTCTCTGAGAATGCTGTTTATGAAAGGCTAACCCAATTGAAGTGGCTAACCATGAGTGCGGCTTAAGCTTTTCGACGGTTTTTGAAAAATTCACTGAGAGCTTTCTTTGACTCTTCTTTAGACAGACCTTTTAGGGAAAGGCTTCCATTGTTTTCTCTAGCAATATCACCAAGCAAGATTAATTTTTGGATGAGTTCTGCATTTTTTGGTTTATTCATCGTAATTTTCCTTAATGAACATCAAATTAAAGTAACAAAATGCATACAATTAATCAATATAATTTCAAGTGATGTACAAAATATGGTTTTTTATTGTATAATCAAAAAAATATTAAATAGGTTTTGTTTATGAAATTTGAGTTGATCGATGGTGGCAAGACATCTGTAGTTGAATACGATTCCATCGAAGAAATTTTAGAGAATGATGGATTCCATATTTCTTTGGTTCCTGCCAGACCAATGATCGGTGAGAAATTGGTTTTTCCTGTTGATACTGATGCGGTTATTCAGTTGCTTTCTCACGTCAGAAACAGCTACAGAATCACAGATGAAGAAGTTGGTATTTTAAAGGATTCCTTTGGAGTGAGTCAGCTAGAAATCGGTGCCATGAGTTTGCACAATGCAATGTGTTCTGATCTTGGTAAGCAGCCACAGTATTATGATGTTAATGGTAAGCGCTTCTTTATTGGTGAAAGCATCCGTGATATTAAGGGATCGTACAAAACATCAATCGGTTTCACGCTAAACCCTCAGGACGGTGTTGTATTAACACGAGACGGTGTTGATATCTTATCAATTGAAGGGAATCTAGTATATTGCGATAACAAATGTGAAGCTGAGTCAATCGCAGATTTTGACTCAAGAAAGCTTGTTAAATCATCAATGATCTTGGTTAATGCTGTTGAGTCAATTGTTCATGATTTAGATGATCGAGATGGAGATATCTGTACACATCACTCTATTGACGAGCTATTTGTTGTCTCTGAAGTCGAGAAGATTAGAAAGATCGAAACTGAACTTAGCGAGCTAACACAAAAGCTAAGGCTGGAAGCTTATAAGAGCGATGTATTTCATTACTCAGACTATGTAGGAGATGTTGTGGGATTAAGAAATGATAAAGAACATCCTTTATTGTTTTCCACCGACAACTACAATAGTAGGGTAGATTCTTCTGCTGTTATCTCTCACACCATGTTGACTCGGGACAAAGGTGAACATGTGAGTCTTATCACTTTAGATAATCGAACAATGAACGCTGCTGGCGCTATGTCTAAAGAAGGTATTTATGCAAAAGTAAGAAATTGGAAGTCTGGTGATGAGGCTGAAGCTTTCTTAAAGGCAGGCTCAACCTATAGAATTGATAATTTGGAAAAGGTAGAACTTAGAGACTTTGTTCATATAAAAGATATTAATAGTTATGACTTTGATATGGATATTCCTTTTTAAACTAACTAAACCTTCTACGATTTACTAATAAATATCGCGCTATCATTCTGGTAGCGCTTAAAATTAATTATGAATATAAAAATTTCTCTTTTTATAATGGCTGTGGCTGTATCATTAAAAGCAATCGCCTTACCAGCAGGTTTTAGTGAGAAAGATAAAAACCTAAGCGTTTTCGATAAGGCTGTATTGGTAAACAATCATTACAACCAATTTTCATTCGATCTTGAGCCTGGTGAATCCGATGTATGGAAAACACCTGCTGAATTTTCAAGAGATAAATCTGGCGATTCGGAAGACTTCGTAATTTCAAAGTTTTTTGCATTAAGTGAGCTTGGCATGAAAAGGTCTCACATGAAACTTGCTTACGTCAACATGCAAAGTTTTAACGATCCGCACATGGTGTTGTTTGTATTTGACAGCAAATCGGACAAACGTTATGTCCTAGATAACCTTGATAGCGAAGTAAAAGAATATAAAGAAAGGATGGATCTTAGTCTTATTTATAGTTTCGATGACAAGTACATCTGGACTAACGATGGGTTTTCTGGAGAAGCAAAACAAATTCCAAAATGGGTAGATTTGTTGAGAAAGGTTAAGTAGTGGCATACTGCCACTACCACTGAGAATTAAACGATGCAATGTAAGCCTTGAGATAGAGCAAGTAGCCTGTCAATGCCATACTTAGGGTTTACCTCATCCTTGCCATAGATAACGCTTTTGCCTAAATTCACAACGCTTACCTGTCCATACTCTAGTTGAATCTCATGCACATCACCGATCTCTGAAAAATCTGATTTAATGCATCCAATGAAAAGTAACTGTTCACAAGCTTCTTTAACGTAAAATCGCCCGACCATTGAGTTTGAAACAATCTCAGGATTATCTTTGGCAATGCAATACCTACCAAGCGAACTCCCTAGTAATTTATCGACAGAGCCATTATCAGAATCATCACCATAAATTGCGCTTAATCCGAGAGATTCAGCGGTAGTTGAGCCTAGTGACTGACTGATTTCAATTACCTCGCCACCTTCAAATACGCCTTGATACATAGGTGCTCCAACTATAATACTCATACCATTTGGAGATGACTGAGCAACATAGAATCGACCAAGCTTTGCAAGGTGGAAATCATTTGGAAATTTCATAAACTTCCTTATATTTTGGTATTCAAGGCTTTTTGCGCAAAGCCAAAAAATACAGCGCAAGCAATCTCTTTATCGCTAGTATTCGCTTTTCTTTGACCAGTCAGTTTCTTTCTCTACTTTTTCATGATCAGACAGCGACTTCAGCAACAGATTTTTTGTATTGTTCTGCTTTTAAACGATATAGAGGCTTAATCATTCTTATCGCTTCATTGATGATTTGATTGTTCTCAATAATTTTACCTGAGACTACCTGCTCACAGTAGTTAATTACAGCCTCATAAGTCCCTACAAGCTCAGTATTGGAACGAATACAGGCAGGAACAAGGGTGAATGTTAGATAGTGTTCGCCTAAGTCCAAGTCCTTTCTCGGCTTACATTGTTCAGCCCAACGATCCATGATTGAGCAAACTAAAAGCTTATCAGATTCAATCTGCTCTTTATGCGCCTGTTGATTGGCGTACTGAGCTTGCTTTTGAGGATTCCCAAACTTCTTTTTGATTTTTTGCTTCTTAGCCATTAGTAAACTCTTTATTGAATTGGATTAGATTCTTTAATTGTTGTTACTATACACAAGTTAGAAATAAGGTCAATATTTCAAAACTAAAAAGGCGCTCATCGAGCGCCATTTAATTAATAATCCCAAGATTTTGCGCTATCTAAAAAACGGCGCTCCTGCATAGTTAACTTATCGCTTTTACGGAAGCTATGACGACGAGGATTTCCACAGCCAAAGCAACTACAAACTGCCAAGTGGTCTTTTACCCTACTAGCGGATAGCTTTGCTGCTTTAATTGCTTCATCTTTACCTTCTGTGCATGAAGGCAGATACCAGGTTCCGTATAGCTTTTTAAATGCTTTATCTTTCATGCGATTTGCATGATGGATACGTAAACTTGCTTTCTTGTTTTTATGTAACATAGTGATTTCCTCTAACGCCAACACCACCGTGGTGCTGGCTATCTTCGGTTAATCACCTCACGATAAGATTTAATCATTTTACCTCTCAAATCAGTATGCATTCATTGCTTTGTGTTTTGAGTATCCGCTCTTCTCACGCTTCTTTCGAATTGCAAACCTTAGCGCTATTTTTACTTTTAGCCATTTCTATTCCTCATATGGAGTAAAATTGTTAAGGGTTAGTTTTGATTGATCAAGAAACATGGCAGTGCCAATGTCACCAGTATTCATAGTCATAAAACTGTGAGCTTTACACTTTGGACAGTCGGAACCGAGCTTTTGCTTGTCCCAAATAATTGTGCATTTGGGGCATAGCCGATTGTGTTGAATTGGATTTTCATTATTCATGGGTTCTTATTATACATAGTAAAAAGATCAAAGCAACAAAAAATAATTTAATTAACGGCATTTTATTTACTTCTGATATAAAATCTATATAATCTCAAACAAGGAGGGGTTATGGAAACAGAAATTCTAAAGCAAGATTTCATTATGCTTGAAGGTGAAAATGTATGTAAAGGTGATCCTGGCTATATTGAGCCTGGTAATGGAACCTTTAATATGCAAAGTGACTATCCTGTTGAAAGACTGATTCATTTAATGGATAGCTTAGAAGAATGGAAGGTCTGGTATAATGATGAAGTAAAAGACTTATCTGATATCAGAGGTGAAGATTACTTCGAAGATATGCTCAAAAACCCAATCAGAGATCCTGTGTACATTTCTGAGATTGATGGGAAAGCTTATATTTGGGATGGTTGGCATAGAGTGGCAGCGTCAATCAAAGCAGGAAGGTTAACGCTACCAGCAGCGGTAATGAAACATTGACAGTTCTCACCTATGGTGAGTTTATTTTGCTTCAGGGGTATAGCACTGTATGTAGCCAGCATTTCCATGAAGTGATTCCGAGTATGCAGAAAGTGCTTCTTGAAGAGTGCCTTTGGCTACATCAATAGAATGAGTCCATTCATTGCCAATCATGAAATACCTGATCATAGCATATGATTCTTGAGTATCTTTGAATACAACAGATAAGGAGTCATCTTCAACAGATGTTTCTAAGATGGAATTAAGTTCGATTTCAGTTCTTTCTCTAAGCTCTTTCAGGGCTTTACTAAACTTCATTTCTATAATCATAAGACTTTCCTTTTTTATTATTTATTGCTCAATTATTGTACCAATAAATAAAGGGAAAGTCTCTTGATATTAATCTTTAGCCTTATACAAATGATGCTCTAGATCTTTCAAATACTCGGCACGGTATGGAGACCATGTATACCCTCGTTTTTCTAAATGCTTCACTAACTCTTGGTTATGAATGCATTCGAATTCAACGCCAGCATATTCAGAAAGGTTGTTTTCTACATGATCAAGGAATCCTGTCATAATCCCCTTTCCCCGCATGTGTTCACTGAACTCAATACTTGAAATGCAGAAGCAAGGCGGTAGCGAAGGATGTAATAGCTTTCTTACATAAATGGAACCATTATCGCTTCGAAGATATTTGTTTCTAAGTCCAAGTTGAGATGCTAATGATTCTTTTACGAATGAGTCATATTCTTTGATGAGAGTGTCTAGTTCTCTCTGAGATTCTTTATCCACTTACTTTACCTCAGTTAAGTTTCTTTGCTTCCGCATACGTCATTGGCGGTTTCACTTCTGAATTACACGAATTGCAACATGATGCGCCATCTTCATGCACCGTGGCGGTTGTATCTTGCTTACAATATGGACAGCTAAAATCCATGATGACAAAATTGGGATCTTAAAAAAAACGCATGTTAATCTCCTAAGTGTCTTTAGATACTAGCATTTTTCCAATAAAACAAAAGCACCAGAACATGATTCTGATGCCTGTGTAACACAGGGGGTAAACCCCCTGATTATTCAATCGTTATGCTTTCCTGTCCTAGTAGCTCTTCAAGCTCTTCTTGACTTACTTTTCGGTAAGGTATTCCAAGCGTTTTCGCAGAGATTGCTAGGTGAGAAAGCTCATGACCAAATACAGAAATTATACCGCTAAATCGGTCTAGTTGTTTAACCCAATCAGAAGGGATTTCATCACCGATCAGAACTCGTTTCATCCCATCATCAGGGAGGCTTTTGTTCATGCTATTCCAAGGTTTGCCATGTATAGAACCTGAGACAATAATGCTATCTGTATTGTGCTGAGTTAAGGGATTATCCATTCTTCTTGAGTCAATAAGGGCTTCAGGATTAGAACCGTCCAACAATGTTTTAATTGATAAATTTTCAGGGATCATATCTGCGTTAATTGATGTTTTGATATGGAAATTTATTAAGTACGTGTTTAAAACAATTAGAGAATGGATGCCTTCTCGTACACAGTCTTCTTTCTTTGTTCTACTGTCGGTTAGTAGCTTATACCCATCCACCTCAAGCTCTGAGTTAGATGCTGCGGCAATTTCGAAATCACTTAGTGATACTGGACGCTCTATTGTGTAACGGCAAAGTGATGCCTTGTACAGTGACTTGTAGATGTCAATGCACTCCTTTAACCGCTCAAGACTCCAAGATGGTGATGTTAAGCCCGAATTAAGCTCCTTACTTTCCACAAGTAATTCTTCAATTTTACCTTTCAGATTGTCGTACCCTTTTTCATTAAAGACCAGTTTTGTAAGCTTTGGCTTTTTCTTAGAGTACAAAAATCCATCGATATATATGAAGTTCCCTTTCGTAGCCAGTTCGATCACTTCACCTGTTAGTGGTGAGCATTTGGCTAAATACGCCTCCCCTAGCTCATAATCATCGATACTTAATGGGAATAACTTGTTAACACCATCCCTCTTGAGAATCCTAATTTGAAATAGTCGAAGTTCTTTGTCAGATAAACCAAATTCGATGGACACAGGTGCATTAAATGCCTTTTCAACACTAAATATGACATCACGTATCCGCTTCTCAAAGGCTTCTGAGTAATTTGATTTACTTCTGCTTATGATTCCACTAATAACGCCCTTTCGCCCTTCCGTGGCTGATTCAGGCTTTCCTAGCGCATAGTAAATTCCTTTCCCGTTAGACGAAATAGAACTCGAAACACCAGTTAGTTCGAATTCCTCATATTTTTGTATGTAGGCATGAGAACAGCCGTAGTCCGATAGCAACTTCAATTTATCGTAAGCATCATTAATGGAATTGCAAATGTAGGATTCGTAGAAGCCTCCTAGCTCTTGCTCCTTAGACTTTGAAGAGCAACTGCGAACGATAAGAACAGTGTTCTTTGGAAGCTTTCTAGATACCTCTTTCCAGCCTTTTTCTCCAATCGCAGTGTCTATTAGATATCCGTCTTGTTTTTTGAATTGATTCAGAATCTTCCATTTATCAGGGTAAGTAAACTTACTGAGAAGTAGCGCTTTATTTGTATAGCCAAGTCTCTCGGCATTACATGTTTTAATATACATGTAAAAGTACGGCATCTGCGTAGCTAGCGCCGCAATTTCACCCCCTAATAAAAATGAAGTCATAGGTTGTGGTATTTCATCCATATAACCAAATATATATAACCCAATCATTAGTGTGATGATTCCATAAGCAATCATCTTTCTTTTAGGGAATGAGATTAGGGATTGGATTGAAACCAGTGCTAAGAAAATCAGAACATAGGCTTTTGAGCCTTCTCTCTGTAGTTGACTCATCGTAGAGTGGCTGATTATTCCGTAATAACTGATCAAGTCATCAAGGTAAAAATAAGCCAGGATGATAAAGACTGGGATGGTCAAAGCGGTCAAAAGTACAAATGGGTTCTGCCTAGTCTGAAAATAATATGAGTTGTACACTAGTGATTGCAATGGGAAGCAAAAGAGACGCAAAACAACACCTGCTGCTAAGAAGCAAGAAAGCCAACCAAGGCTTTTAATAACACTTGATATTTCACTTGTAACGTCTGCTACTGACCAGTGATTGTCACGATATTCTTGAAGTGAAGTGTTATAGGTATACTCTCTACCAATTTGGTGTCTTATCTCTTCGATTGAAAATCTTTCAAACATGGGAAGTTCGCCAATGTACTGGTGTCCAGAATTGGTTAGTACATACCCTGCTGTAATCGCCAAACCTGCTGTTTCCTGGTTGCTACTTAAAGCCACATAAAGGTAATCTTTGGGTAACGATTTAAGCTCTTCAAAAAATGCTTCCCTTCCAATATCACGGTATGACAGAGTGATCATCATATCTTTGGGTATGTTGTCCATACACAGAGGTTGCGCGAGACATAGAAATCTTACTTTGTCAGTTTCCTTTACTAGCTGAGTTATTTTAAAGGGATCGGCTACCCTCTGGTTATAGTAGTCAGGGGTAAGATTTCCACCTTCTTCAAAGTGTCGCTTCAATCCGCCTTGATAAAAGCTAAAATCACTCACTCCCGCATCTGCAAGAACATTGTTCATTGTTCTATATGTGTTGTCATAGTAATCGACAAATACTGCATTTTTGCCATCAAAAAGCTCTTTGATTTTCCAGTTTGGCAAAAGAAGCAAATCAGTAAGAGTGGTGATTTTTGCGTTGTAGACCGTATGGGTTTGACGAATATTGCCAGCACTTCTAAGGTCATACAAATTCATGTCAAAGATGCTTGAATCGGTGGCATACGGTATTGGTCTTGAAGAACTAAGGTTATTGAAGCGGCTTAGGATATCTGATTCTTTAATGATGCTAACTTTAAAGCCCGTTCTTTCGTAAACTTCTCTAGCGGCTCGTACACGGTCACTGAAGAAACCACCAGCGAAGATAGCGTTACCATTGATTGAGCTAACATAGGCAGCTAAATTGGAATACGCTTCCCTTTCGAATGAGGTAACAATGTGAGGTTGAAATGATACTGAACTTTCTTTGAAATCAATGTAAACAATCTCAGGAGAGATTTCTTTTGGTAATTTCTTGTAATCAGTTATAGATATGACAGTATCACTAATGTTTTGAGATTCATAAAACTCAACATCTTCACGTAAAACTGGAGATTTAATGGACGATTCACGCTTCATCACATCCTTGTTTAGCTGGCTATCTGGTCTGGACTGCCTGACAATATCAAGCTCACTTTTCCTTAATGAAGTTTGATGATCAATAAAGTAAAAGGAACCAAGTAGCGAAACTGTAAGAAGGATGATTGCTGAGATCAGAGAGGTTGACGTTTTAGATTTTCTTAAGGAAGGAAAAATCCCTGCAATAACAGAACCTGTTACCCCGATAAGTGTAGAGAGCGCACTAACACCATCAACAAGTGGAAAGGCTAATGCTGGCATTGAAAAGGTTATTATGAAAAACGCAAATAATATCCGCCGTATCTTATTTATTTTCATTGTTAAATTTTCATTGGCTAAAATAGATAGTCAGAACAATGTTCTGACTATATGCTTACAGAGAATCACCACGGGTAGTTAATCGGGGCTTCGACATTAGATCTTTCATTGCCTGTGTCGGTGCTGGTGGATTCTCAAGGATGTTCGTTAACTTATCGAATGACTTATCACTAAGAACAGTGACATTTTCTTTAGAATTCATTGACGAAGTTGAATCATCCGTTTTTGGTTTAGGTTTTCCAAACGGGAAGCTCATAAAATTTACCCTTTAATTAATTCAATAAAAAACATTCTATGTAAAAAATAATTACTGTCAATATGCATAGCAATATCAATATAAAAGCCAGCTATTAGCTGGCTTTATGAGTGCTAGTTGGTTAGTTTGAAGTTTCAGACTCAAACTTATGCTTGATGACAGAGTAATCATACATATTGTCTTTTACAGCGCCAATTTTGTATGCGATTTCGCCAGCTAAGCGATTAAGCATACCTTTAAACTCTTTCTCTTTGCCTGTGATGTAGTCAATCAAAGCAGCTTTGTTGTAGTTGTTCATGTTTGCAAGACCGAATGTGTCTTCAACCCACTTGGCAGCTTTTTCATTTGATCCAATCGTATCTTCGATACGCTCATTTTTTTCTTGAGCAATCTTTTTGCGCTTCTCTTGGTTCTCAGCGTCTTTCAGTTCTTTTTTGGTTAGTTGCTTTGGAACGCAATCAGAAACCATTTCAGACAAATCACCATCACGCAGACGGAAGTTTGAAGAAGTAATAAGCAAGCCAGAACCTTGACGCTTAACGCTTAAGCTCGGTTCTTCTTTCTCAATCAGTGCTTGAATTTCATTGAGTTCCGAGTCAGTTAGCTTTTTACCAACAGTAGGTAGTAGCTTTAAAGAGTTCAGTGCTGATTGTCGCAAGTAATAAGAAAATTCTTTCATGGTGCTTTCCTTCTTAATTTGTTGTTATCAATTATACATAAATCACGCCGAGAGTCAACAAATGAAGAATAAAAAACATTCCTATGACACTATCCAAACGGCTTTATATGTGAGGAAAGTGCTTGGATAAGTCATTGAGAAATAGATTTATAGATTAATGGATAGCTCTACAGGGCAGAAATCATCATCAAGATCACATTGCTCTCTTAGGTTAGTTAAAGCATCTTCAATGCTTTTTCCACTAGCGTAAGCTCCGCCCATTGAGTGGTCTTCCATTTCCCAAATATCACCATCGAAAGTAGCAGATACAGAATCCCAATAGTTCCCTTGCTTTGTGTCAAAACAGACATTTAAAGGAGCGCAGGGATTGTATTCAGAGCTTTCCACAAAACTAATTGCTTCTTCTTTGGTTGCAAAAAGACCGTCACCATCAGGTGCCAGTCGGTAGTTTGTATTGAAAATAAACTCAATAAGCTGTTTTGCTGCCGATACGCTTAATTGTTTTTCCATGATAATTAATTCCTGCCTTGTCACTCGTTAATTAAGATAAATCAAAGAGAGCCATTAAAGTACTAATTGATGGTTTCCCTTCTCTTTTGCACTCGTCATCCAGCTTTTCAAAGATATCGGCTTTGTTTTCGATTTTCTTTTCTGGAAAGAGTCTGTAAATATCCATTCTTATGATAATGTTTCCGATATCATTACCAAATTTGTCAAAAACCCAACTTGGAGAGCAATAGTTTAATAAATAATTTTGCACTTCCGCTGGTGTGCGAATTCGCATGATGAAGTCGATATCAATCGTCAGTGTTTGAGCTTTCTCATTCCAGGTTCGGTCTACAACTTTCATCAGGAAGTTGTCAAAAGGATGCTGGTCAAATAGCCCTTCGGTTTCAATTTTATCGCCAATCATATAGCGATCATGATCTCGTTTTGCTTGAGAATTTAGCTCAAGACTTCGGATGTACACGCAAGTTTTTGACATGCTTTTTCCTTAAATAGGCAAATGTCGCTCAATGAATGTTTTGCAGATCTTGCTGTTATCTGAAATTACCCATTCAAGATAAAAATCAAAATTGAGCTTAAGGAATTTGATTAAGTTCTCACGCTCTTTAATCGCTTGATTGTGCGGAAGAAGATATTCTAGTTGAGTTCTAGCTTTTTCAACGATCTCATCATCAAAAGAAAATGTAAGATCGGCAGCATCAAAATCTTCTGGTGGATTAAGAGCATCCACTTGACTAAAGAAAACATCCAGCTCTTCTTTTGACGTAAGTAAGGGCTTCGTAAAGCTTCTAACTTGAGTATGCAAAAAGAATACTGCTCGTAGCAACTCGGGGTATTGTGTTAAATACCATACAAACTGAGGATAAGTTGCTTGCTTTAGCTGCTCATTGATCTTTCCAAGCATTCTGTGTGCAATGGTTAGTGTCTCTTCATGAATCGTAACACCATTCTCAGGGCATGAGTTCAGCCAAAGAGCCTCATTTACCCTTGCTTGATACATATCAGGGGTAATTTCATATTTTTGATAAACGCCTGTCATTTTGTAGGCTAATTTTTCTTTAAATAAATCTCTAGCGTAAGTGTCTGAGATAGAATCAGTCTTACTCGAAAGATTTCCCTGCTTATATTCAAAATATAGGGAAGGAATTTCAACCAGCATTTCTTCAAGATCGGCGCGAAGTGTAGGATAAAATTTGTATAATGGATGGCTTTGTAAAGCCATGCTAACAAAATCATCTAGCATCTGATCAGTAATCAAGAACTCTACATCGTCAAATACTTCAGAACCCAAATCTTGAGGGATAAAATTGTCTTCAAGCAATTCCATCACTGTCTCGGTTGCAGCTAACAAATCATCCTTTTTATTCCGAAGGATGTAAAACTGAGCTGACATAAGCTCTTTTGCAAAGTAGTAATTGCTTTTGGTGATAAAAACAATGTTCTCTAATGTCAGGTCTTGAATGCTCTTATCAATACGAACTTTGTTGTAAATCTTGAAAAAAAACTCAACTGTTTCTTTTTTAATCACAATACTTTTAGTTTTTGCGCTCATGATATGCCTATCTGTAAGTTAAATTCGACAAATGATTTCGTTGATTTCTTCATCAATCAATGAAATGGTGTTGTCAGGGTATGTCTCAGTGTAAGACGATACATATTCTAGTTCTGAATTCTTCTTGAGTGGTGTAAACGCCATCAAACACAAACGGTTCATGAAAGTGTTGTCGTTAGAAGCTAGGCAAAAGAATGTCTGCGGGTATTTTTCTGAGATTTTAATAATCTCTTCAGAGTATTCTTTAACTTTCTGATTAAACTGAGCTTCTGGTAGATACAGGCAACAATCCTCTTCAACTTGCTCTTCTTTATCGAATGGAACATACATTGTTTCAGCTTCTGTCAGTACGCCCAACTCACCTTTTCTAACAGCAAGGAAAATTGACTCATTGTTACTACCAGTGAAAGCATTTCTTGGGTCGCCAGGCTCCTTATATGGGTGCGATTCGGTGCCAGTGAATTCTCCAAACTTTTCAACAAGACCTGAAAGTAAAGCTTCGTTCTGTGCTAAGTAACTAATAGATGTACATGGGGTATAGAGCCATTCTAGCCATCTAGAAGTTACAATGAGAGGCATATCTTTGTCAGTATCATTAAGAATAAGTGGTACGGTGGTTGTCATATGGTGTCTCCTTTTGCTGTTCCCAATTATACATAAATAACTATGGAAGTAAAGTTTGTTGTTTGATACAATAGAATTATCTAAAATTACTAAACGTTTAATATGAGTGAATCAAATTGTGCAAAATGCGGAATAACATTTGTTGGCAAGGATATTTTCCAAACCTTCTTGGAACGGTACGGTTCTGTATGGAAAGCAGCAAGAACCGCTAGATCCTGTGGATGGACAAGAAAAGAGCCTAAGAGCTTCGTAATAAATAGAGTGCTTGTTAAAAGCAAATCTGGCGATGTTCATAGATGCAATAATTGTGGAAATGTGGTGCCTGCGCATTATTGACGAACCATGTGTTATGAATTATGGTTAGTTTGTATGGATAATGGAGTAATATCATGAAAAAACAGGTTTTATTTGCGATTGTTTTTGCTATATCCTCGGCTGGTGTTTTAGCTAATGATAATGGGGCTGAGAACAAAGTTGATGTCATTTCCATTAAAGAACCTCAGGCATCAAGTAAGATTACACCCGAGCTGATAAAGAGTCTGAACATTCAGGGGGCTAATGTCACTAAAAATATTGCTATGCAACTTAGTGAAAAGTTTGGTGGTAGAGCTAACGCGATAGAGTATGCTGAAGTTGTAGACTCACTTGTTGCAGATAAATACCCTGAGTAAAATTCCAGCGTTGATAGTTCTAAGGGCTGGTTTGCCAGCCTTTATCCATACAAAGAAAAAATTTATACATTAAAAACAATTAATAAAAGACTCTATTTTTATGAATTCCACCGCATCGAAATTTAGCAAATTCCAAGCTTTTAAAGCTTCGGTAATGAAAGTAACTGATAGCACGAACAAAGAACTTAAAGTGACTTTTTTTTACTCTATTGTTACAGCATCATTGTTCATCATACCTTTGACTTTGTTTACCCTGTGGATTGCAGAGCTTGATTCTAGGGCTGAATTAATCATTGGTCTTATGAGCTTTTGTTTTTGGGTTTTATCAACCGTTAAAATTCATTCAAAAGTGGCGTCTAAAATCATGGAAAGAAATGAAATGCAGTTGAGGGAGATTATTAGTGGTTTCTCAAAGGCTGAGCTAGCCTTTTTCTATAATCAAGATATCAATGAAAACTCCATAAATATCTCAGTTTTAGATATGATTCGAGCCTATGTGAGTAACAAACAATTCAGTTAGTAAAAAAGGCTTGATAAGATCAAGCCTTTTTTTGTGGTTATCTTTTAGAATTATTTAAATAAAACATGGTAGTGACTATCATCAAGAACCCCTGCGCCACAAGCTGCCTCCACTACATCTTGGACATAGAAATAAGCCGTTTTGTCTGTGCTGATACTACAAATTTTTGAGAGTAATTGGTCTTTGTTAATATGGCTATCAACATCAACATTGCTGAAAAATCCAGACTCTCCTGTGTAATCATGTGGTTTGTTTGGCATCAAATAGATCTCTTTATCTTTTAGGTTATTAGATAAAAATTCGCACAGCCATTCCTGTAGTGAGCGACCATCAATACACTTTGGTTGCGAGATCTCAATATTGGTTAGACTCATGATGCATTCCTTAGCGAGATTGAATCTTTTGGCAATGCAAGGAAAGTAACTTGAAAAGATTCTTAAGATACTTACTCTCATCTGTGTATCCAACCAGACTTTCATCATCAATAATTGCCATCATCAAGTAGGCTAGATCAAGAAGGTCGTTTTCAGAGTCTTTAGCAAGCATATATAGTGCTCGACGGTCTTTTGATAGATTACTTCCTTTATCATGGCTAAGATCCATCAAAATGCTGTGCTTTTTGCTTACCAGTGACTTATGCATTTCTTTCGCAAGCTTAACATTAGCTTTGGAAGTGTCTAGCTTAAAAATATCTCGCAAAGCAAAATCGAGCTTCTTACCTGTTAAAAGCATTGCGATGTGGTACAAAACCTTCTGTTTGTACTTTTCTTTTCTCTTTGTATTGAGTTTATCGAATTCGTGGTTTGATTTTACTTTGTTAAGTAAGTCCTCTAGTTTTTTAAACTCTTCGCTACCAAAAGAATCATAAAATTCATTGAGCATTACTGTTAGCTTTGCGCTTTCATTCTTTAGCTTATCAGTCAGGTGTGTTAGCGAAGTGTTATTGTAATGATCGCTAAGAGCCTTGTAGCCTGAAACGACTTCAACGGTTGAATCTCCAATGCGTAAGTCCATTTGTGAGTCAGTGTACGCATTGTCAAACTTTTTAGAGAGCTGATGTACTTGGTTTTTGTGCTCACTGATTGCAAACCGCACACCAGAAACAATTCCGCTTTGCAAAATGATATTGAGCTTTTGGTTAGTTAATTCGATTTCATAACCCATGCTTTCACCTTAACTTAAATACTTTACTTTTAATCTTATTGATATATAATACTTGAAAAGTAATAGCATGTAAAGGTAAGAATATGTTGTTAAATTTATCAGATTTTGGAGTTATCAGTGAATAAATTAGCCCTATTTGGTCACTTGTTGCCAGATATTGACGAGTTGTATCTAGCACTACCAGAAAGCTCACCGTTGAAAGAGAAGATGAAGAAGTACATTGAGCTTCCGACAACTGTGTTGTCGGTTACGGTTTGCTCTGATGGTGATTTCAAACTTGTAATCCCAGAGCATTTATCAAATGTTTCAGGTGTTATTTTGGTTAATGAATCAGATGAGGAAGATTACAAGTTCGGAATCCCCGTCTACAACTCTTATGATGCACAAGAAGTATTTTTGGACTTTATGAAGCAGGTTGAGATCATTTCCAGTCGCGAGTCTCGTGTTCATCAAGTTCAATTAATGATTCATGGTGCGTATGAAGCGATGAAAGAATCGCTTGAGGTAGAATATTGCTGCGGTAATTTTTCGCTTTATGTAGATTTGTTGAAAGATAAGGAAGTTAAATGAAAACCCAAAAGGTAAAACCAGTACATTTGTTTGCAAGCCAAATCCTTGATTACATTATTGGGGCAACAAACTACGGTATTCATCGAATCGAGGATTCTCATCTGGTTATCGAGGAAGGGACACTAGAGCATTATAATAACTGCGGTCTGTTTTCAGGGTATTCTTTCGATAAAACAGAGCTTTGCGTCTCAATCTATGACCACAACCCTAACCTAACAAAAGAAATCCTGGCTCTTTGCATGAAGCATGATGGTATTGAGGGTCAGCCTGAAACTACATGGATTGAGCAATTTTATGATGAAAACTTCGGTTTTTCATTCTGGATGCTTGATAATGATAAGAGCATTGAAGAGCTTGAAGATGAATCTATTCGCAAGGCTCGAACGATTCAATGTATGTTGTTCTATGTATTCTTTATTCTTAAAGATTGCATTATGAATACAGACTTCGAGTTTACAGAGTCATTCAAGAAAAACGGTTGGACATTTGTTGATGGTAAATCAACCTACTATAAAATGCAGCGATATGTACTAACGCCTGATTACGTAGCTGATTATGTGATTGAAAAGACTCAACAGTGGTTGTCAAATTCTTACGGTTCAGCAGGAGCTTTTAGTAGTGTTACCTCTACAGCTAAAGCCGCATATTCTGAGGCTGTGGCAAATACGTATGGATTCTCACGTTACGAAGTAACATCTGTTAAGCTAGACCTATCTGAATACACTCTGGAGGATTTTGTATGAGTAATAAAGAGCTGAATAGTGGTCAGTCCTACTGCCCGACTCTTAAGTTGGATGTTCAGGAGTACCTAGATGATCCCCTATTTCTCGCAACAGGTAGTTCCTGGCGACGAATTCTTCATCAAAGCGGTAAGGGCGCTGTAGTTCCTTGTAATCATCATATGGACAATCATGTCGATCTAGATGCCGATCACAAGCTTCTACAGCTTATGTCAGCCTCACCAGAGCTTTTCGAGTCAACAGCGATGCTTTTAAAAGTAGTTGAGAGGTTAATCCAGAATAAGCCCGTTAAGTGTCTGGATGAGACGATCTCATTTGCTCAAAAAGCAATTGAAAAGGCTCAAGAAAGAGCTTAGGTAGAATGATATGGTTGGAGCGGCTTGATATTCAAGCCGCTTTTTATTTATCTTATTAAATGCCAATTAGCTGCTAAAAATCTTTCTCTTCACTTCTTTCTGGCAAAAATCGAAAAATGATAGTGGTGAATTCAAAGTGAATATTTTATCTGAGGGTTCTAAGGCGCGTAATTCACCAAACATATTTCTCTCAGCCATCCCCTTCTCTACCAGTCGTTCACATTCATTCTCAATAAACTCAATCGATACCTTAGCGTCTTTTGCCAGCTTGTCTTTGGAGACAAACTTGTTCTTGTCCTGCTTGTATGAAAAGCACAAATGCATATATATGCTTGAAATCCCGACAATTAATGGGAAGCTGTTATTTTTGTAAGACATATCAATACGGCTATATTGTAATTTACCATAAGGCGATTTAGGCGCATATTTTATGGATGTGTGCCAGTATGTCAATATGTCTTACATGGCATAAATATGTGAACCTACACCATGTGAACCGTTCCGATGATGCTGGTGTATTCATTCCCTAAATCTTCTAAATCACTGCCATCAAAATCAATGATGGTGAAGGCAAGGTCTTCAGGGTATGAGATTGGAACTGTGCTCATTAAAATGCTCATAGATTTGCTTCCAAGATCATGAGATGTGTCAGAATCAAACGTGACTAAGTATTCACCAAGAGCTGACAGGTCTTCATGATGGACTTTTTCTTTAACAGCAGTAATTTTAATGGTGATCTTGTGTTTCATGGTAACTCCTTGTGTTTGGCTTTATGGTCACTCTAGCAAACTCCATTGCTATTGGATGTGATGGATTGTCACAAAATCTTTTGTAATTATCAGACTTTTTATTTGACTTATTAATTATGTACTGTATTATAGGTTACAGAATCGAGTTGCGAGTTACTTGATTTAATAGCCATTAACTACCACTATAAATTTAGACCATTGCTTACTCTCTTTTTATAGTCAACAATTCAAAAGAGCCACTTTGTACGCGAGTGGCTCTTTTTTTATGTGTTTTTTATGGTATTATTTATTAAAAATAATTCTTCTTGGTATTTTTATGTCCAAAATAAAAAACACTGTTCAAAATTTCTTTGTGAATTCAATCAGAGTGATATTGAAAGGGCTTATCAATGTTTGCTATAGAGTTAGAAAAGAAAACCTTGATGTTCCTAAAACGGGTAGGTTGTTGCTAGTTGGAAATCATGTTAGCTATCTAGATGCGGTTTTACTTTCCCTCAAGATAAAAAGACCTATTCGATTTATCGTATATTACAAGATATATAACAATTTTTTGCTAAATCGGTTCTTTAAGGCAATAAAGGCGATTCCTATTGCTGGTTATAAAGAAGATAAGCAAGTCTTTAGCAAAGCATTCGATCTCATTGCCGAAGCTCTTGAAAACGAAGAGGCTGTATTTATCTTTCCCGAAGGAATGATTACCTATAATGGAGAGATGAATGAGTTTAAATCTGGTATCGAGCACATTTTGAAAAGAACTCCAGCACCAGTCTACCCTATTGCTATTAAAGGTCTTTGGGGAAGTTATTTCAGCCGAAAGAAAAATAAACCGTTATTTGGAAAGCTATTTAGTAAAATCACTTTGAAAGGCGGAAAGGTGATCCCTGCTGACAAAGCGGACAGAAAATCTCTGTTCAATGCAGTATTTCAATTGGCAAAAAACTGATTGTATTGTAATCTATGCATAATAAATTATTGAATAAAACCCATGCTTTATCTCAAGTTATGGGTTTCTTTATGGTGTGTAAATGGGTTATACAATATCAAAGTCATTAGAGATTATTGGAAATCAAAATCAACTTCTTGACCTTTTAAGTGAAGAAATTTCTAAGGTATGCTGTTTATCAAAGGTTCCTGCTAACTTTGAAGGGAAACTTGTGATAAAAATTTCTGATTCTTACGGTTATTTTGACGGGTATGGTCACTTCATAAAGGTAATCTCTGAAATGCCAGCATACCTTTCACCATTGGGGTATGATCCATTAGACTTGGGTTCAATGTATTTCTTTGATAAGAATATTTCTGAGTCAAACGGAATTGAAAAATCAATAACTAAAAAATTAGATGAAATGTTCTCAGAACTGAATTTTAAGGTTGGAGAGCATAACTCTAGGATTCTTGCTCAGGTTCTGATGGCAAAATGGTCTCAAAGCGAAGATGTATTAATTCATAGAGGCTTAGAGATTAACAGAATGGAAGCGGAACGATTAAAGGTTGTTTAAAATGGAAAATCAGGAAAACGAATATTTGAAAAGTATCGGCACTATAGTAATCAGCTCTCTAAAGGATTCCCTGGCTTCTGTGTCAACACGAATTGATAGTGTACCTATAAACAGTGTTTCTTTTGTTAGGGTGTCTTCTTTTGATGTCTTTAATGGCGAAGGGGTCAATAAATGAACAATATGTCTTTTACATGTCAAAGGGCTATATCAGGATTCAAAGTATCTCCAAACCTGGAGGTTACTATTGATATCAATCCAAAATATCACTTATTTATACAAGTTCCTGAAGAGCAAGATACCGTCTATGTTTCTATTAATCACACAGAGCTTGATGAGAACATTCATAGGCTAAACTGCACACTCTATATTGAGGATGGAATGTTCAATTTTGAAGTTCACGGACACAAATACAGTAGCGACCTTTCTGCTGATAATTTGACCGATGAAGATGTGCAAAATCTGGATGATATTTATGAGTTTATTGAGCGAATTTTCTTTCAGAAAATCAAGAAACAGATCCTACATGCATCAAAGCTTTCATGTGAATCTACTCAAACGAGATTTGTATTCCTGAATACGCTAACGGGCTTCACAACTAGCTGGAAGCTTGGCGAGGCTGGATTTAATAATGTGAACGAATATCTTTTAGAGCTGTCCGAAATAGACCCTAGAAGAAATGTATCAGAGTGGAAGCTTATAGAATATAAGTGTCACACAGATCATGAATTCGAATTTACCAAACATATGAAGCTAAGGTGAGAAGCCCTTTAACGGGCTTCACTATCGACGTTCCTGTCTTTTAGTATGAGTGGATAATTTGATATTTCGTTTGCCTCTTGCGAAATCAATGTTCTCAATGTGGTATTTGAATTGCTCAACTGTCCCTTCAAAATTAATCTGACCATCTTCATCCAAAGCATAAACTTCATCTTCTGAATTCATTTCATTCAGATCAGCAGACTCAAGAAGCAAAATAAACTCGTTATCCACGGGTTCATCATGAAAAACTGATAAAGCCTTTTCTAAATTAGATGTAGCCAGCAAATATCCGTTGGTATCAATGACAGCATATGTCAATAGAGGGGTGATAATGTCGCAATTTTGTGATCCCTGTCTAACTCTCTGATTTTTCATTAATCACATTCCTTATAGAAATCAAAAACTCAATATTTTATTGAATATAAATAAGATATAGCAGAACAATCGAAAGAAATCAATACAGCCATAACCGTAAGTGGTTAATTTTAAAGCAATTTATCTAAATTGTTAAATTACACATTATTTTTTAGAGTCTTTTCTATAAAAATAAATATTTTCAAATGTTGAAATTTGCTTACATTTCGCAGTAAAAATATGTCAGAAAAAAGTTGACTAGCTCGTTTGTAAATGTATTATTGTAACCATCAGGCGGGGTTATATATCCACCGCTAAAATATATATCAATACCAAATATAATGACTATAAGCTTTCAAAGGAAAATGTTCATGAAGAAGTCTTTTATTGCACTGGCTCTTGTAGCCGCATCTGTTACAGCTCCAATGGCTCATGCGGAAAACGAGAGTCTTACTCAGTTCGGTGATATTGCTCAAATCGGTGTTCCTATCACTGCTGGTGCAATCGCGCTATGGAAGGGTGATACAGAAGGCTTTTTTCAGCTAGCGGAAGGCGCACTTTACACGGCAGCAGCAACACACGCTCTAAAGTGGGCGGTTGATGAAGAACGTCCAGATGGTTCAGGAAACAACTCGTTCCCTTCTGGTCATACATCGGCAGCTACACAAGGTGCAGCGTTCCTACAGTTCCGTTACGGATGGGAATATGGTCTACCTGCATACGCTGTATCAGCGGTTGTTGGCTACTCTCGCGTACAAGCTGATAAACACTACTGGCGCGATGTGGCAGCAGGTGCAGCACTAGCAACGGGTATCCAGTATGCCGTGACAAGTATGGGTTACTCAATGACCAATATCGCGTTCGCACCATACGTGAATGGTGACGAGGTAGGTCTGTACGCAAGTATGCGTTTTTAATAAATTAAATAGCCCTGTCGAGAGGCAGGGCAAACCATTTGCTTCAATGGCGCATTGCGCCTTTCTTTATTCTGTTACTATAGCAACCCTTGCAGTTTTAACTTTACTCTTTTTTTATAATGAATATAATTTAACCTCATTAAATTAATAAAAATTAAAGGTTAATCGTGTTCTACTCTGCCCATGAAAAGTCCGTTTGGATACAATTTAAAACAGATATAAAAAACTACATAAATGTAAGTGGATTGGAAGCCGCATTGCTTTTGATTTCTTGCTTTTCCATTTCAGTTCTAAATCACCATTTTGAAAGATACAACTCTCTATTTTTGTCATTTAGCTTTTCAGTATTGCTGATTTACGCCACGGCTTGCTTTCTCAAGTCATTTGTAAAGTCCACCAGCGTTGATAAACACCTTTTCCATCATAAAATTTCCCACTCTGAACCTTATAAGTTTCTTGTTAATAACTGGAAGTTGCTTTTCGGTATCCTGCTAGTCATTGATATTGTCTTGGTGATGTCTGGAGAAACCAGGATGTCACCAGAAATTGCGACTGAGCCACTGTTCACCCCAGAAAACTATGAAAAGTTTGGTGGAATATCATCAATTTTATCGCTTGCTCTAGCTTCTTTGGTAATAGGTGGTTGTGTTTCATTATTCTCTGGAGCGATCTACACACCTCTTATATTAGTAGTCTTTACCATGTTAAGAAATGTTAGTTCAGACAAGATAGCTGATGCAATTCACGGCGGTGAGGAAGGAATGTCTAAGATATTGGAAGAGTTTTCTTTGATTTGTTATTCGATATGGTTTGGAATCAAGAAAAATGTTGTCACTTCTTTTCTGTTTATCTATTTGGTCACAGCGTGTGATTTATCTTTGATGCTTCAACTTGATCTCCAGATTGTCATTAACATAGCTATGATCGTTCAATCATTTCTAATTGCTTTTTATGGGTTTTACTTTTATGCGAGAACTCTGCAATGGCGAAGAAAAGGTTAGAAATTATTGCTTGTTTAATGAATCAAATGGTTGATAAAATCATTTCGCAATTAATTTGGTAAATATAAAATGAATGAACAAATAACAAACAAGTCAAAAGAACTCGAATCAGATGGGTACTGCTATCAGCTCAATGTTCTGGCTAATCAGGAATTTAGCAGCTCTAATCCTAAGCAAGTGTTTCTTGTGAACTCAAAATCTCCACTAACAAAAGGTGATATGATCAGCTTGCCTATTGAACTGTCCGATGATGATATAGAGAAAAACGTAAGCAAGTACCGTTCATATTCGATCCTTAAGGCTACACACCACCTTGACAAGCCGTTTGCTGTATTGGAAATCCTTTCTCAAAAGAAAATTATTGTAGAGAAAGAAATATCGAACAGATTGGTTGAAATTGATCTGCCTCAGCCTGAGTGCAGTGGAGATGAAAAAGCATGAGTTTGTTCCATTACCCTTTTGACAAGTCAATTGACGAAGACGTAAGAAATGGCTTAAAGAAAGCTATGTGGTTTTCTGGTATATCTTTGGTTGTTATTGCTTCTAGCATCTCTAGTGTCGTTTTTATGATGTAAGGATCGCGATGAAAGTTTTCCTGCAAAAAATGAATGATGATTCTAATCGTCTTGGTAGAGAGGAAAGTTCTATCTATCAATACTGTATTTTGAATGATATTCCAGTTGTTAGATTTGGACTCAATGAAACCCCTCTTGAGGTAGGCAGTAAAGACATTGTTGTAGGTAACATTCCTTGTATTCACAGAACGCTAAAATCTTTAGGTGTTGAGCCTGTTGATATTGAGGATTATCCAAGCTGCCTTCGATACCTAATGTGTAGGGAGGTTGAAGAATTGACGGTCTCTCAAGCAATGTACCGTATTGCTGTTTTAGGTGAACAGCTCTTTGCCAAGCCTAAACAAGCTAAGCTCTTCACAGGGCAAGAGTTCAGCCCTATGTCGGGGATGAGTATTCTTAGAGGTTTAAATGGGGATACAGAGCTGTATGTTAGCCCTATTGTAACCTGGCTGTGTGAATTCAGAGTTTATGTTAGCCAGGGTAAAATTCTCGCTTCTTGTAGGTACGACGACAATCCTGACGAAGATCTGTCAATTGACATGAGTGTTGTTGAGAATGCGGTTGAAACTTTAACCAATAACGGATTTTTTCCAAATGGTTACAGTTTGGATTTTGGTTTGTTGGATACAGGTGAAACCGCGCTTATTGAGTTAAATGACGGTTATTCGCTTGGAAAATACAAGGGAATTAGTGATGCTGATTACTTTCATTTGATAAGTAATCGATGGTATCAATTAGCCGAGGGTTAAGGTTAACCCTCAGCTAACCCGATCATAGCTTATTGGCTAAGTTAAGAAGCATTTGCTTAAGCTCGATCTTATCAAAGTCATAGAACTCTTTTAGATCGCTTCGAGCGACACTAGCAGAGTTGAGCGTCCAAGTCCCAATACGGGTGAAATCGAGCAGAAATGATTTTAATTCAGAGTCAATTTCAGCATCATCAACATATGGTCTGATAGATGACATTGATGATACGAGTTCTGATAACTGATTCAGAGCAAGCAAAGTAAATTCCCTGTTTAAATCGAATGGCTTCTGACCCTGTGCAAAAAGAACAGCGCTTCCATTTGCTTTAGTGCCTACAGGAAATTCGTGATTTAGGACATCTTCAATTTCTTTAAAGTTCGATAGACGAACAATAGTTAAGGTTTCGTAATTCATATCGCTCTCCGTTATGCTGTAATTATACAAAAATAAACTTAAAAGTAAATAGGAAATAATATGTTATTAATTAATAAAATCCTTAGAGCAATGGGTTTTGATATAAAGCCATCTAAATCCGAAATGAAAAGAGCAATGCAAAATGGTTGGGTTACTTTTTCAAAAGATGTGCTACAGGGTACTTATTCTCAACAGTATCTTGATACGTATTTTTTAGTCCTACACGCGCAAAGCAAAATCGATGAGGATGAGAGAAAAATGCTTATTGAGCTTGCTGAGCGTTCGATGATGACTATGTGTCGAAGTGGGGATCTGGACGTGAATCTATACGGGATTTCAGGTCTCAAACTGCTGAACTCGAAGCACACTCAGTCTTTTGCAGAAAAGATAGCCTCTAAGAATGAATTCGTTATTGTTTGTCCACCAGGTGCTCGTACTGGTAGATACATGCTTCCTAAAGAGGCGGTGCAAATCATACTAAATTCAGAGCTTCCAAAGCCAACACGAGACGATTGGGAGCTTGCCAAGATTCCTATGATTTAATGAAAAATGCGCGAGATTCATACTCGCGCTTATCAATTTTTAGTAAAGATTAATTTTCTTTGCAGCCTCAAGCCATTCGGGGAATTCATGATTTATCGAGTCATAAATTTTTTCGTCTGTAACTAAATTGGGGTCATGCACAGCAAAAAAGCCAGCATTATCAATTTTTCTTCCGCTTAGTTCATCTAATTTAACTAAATACTTAAATTCTGTGTTTTTCTTTAGTTTATCGAGAATTGTCATGTCTTGAGTTGGATCGTAGTTATCCTTACCAATTCCTACAAATTGCCAGAATATTGGTTTAGTGGATGAATCCTTTATAATTTGTGTGGTAAGTCGCTTATTAGCTGTATTGCCATCAGTAACAAAGATGACTAGAACAGGCAAGTCATAGCCAGTTGTATCATAGAATTTTATGATTTCTTCTAATGCTCGATTGTAATTAGTTTGACCAAAATTTGGTTTTTCAACTTGTAATTGCTCACAGAAATTGTTGTAATTTTCGACATTAACAGAGCACAAATACTTTGCGTCCGTTCCAAAGCCGAACACTTCAATTTCACCGTTATCATCAAGAATTATTGATTGAGCAAGACATTTTTTTACAATTTTTGTTACTGTTCCGTCTGATAGCATTTTTCTCATACTGCCAGAAAAATCAAGACATAAAGCAACTCTTACAAGTTGGTCTACAGGGTCGAATCCGCTTTTTTTCATTGATATAAGAGTTTTTTTTGCAAGATTTATTAATTCAAAATCCCCTTCTCTTTCAAGTTTCTTAAGCTGAATGTCAATGTTTTTCATTATTTAGCACCTGTTGCATTTTTATTTTTTCTTAATATTAAATTAAATACTAGAAAAAATAAACCCAGAACAATGTTCTGGGCTTTCTGTGCTAACTAAATACCTTTCTCTTCAGCAATCATGTTGGCGACTTTTCTGCGGTGAGACTCTGCTTGTGGTGTGCCACCAAAGTTAACGCGATAAAAGAACTTAAGAATTTGCAGTCGGCTTGGCTTACGAACTCCGTCTTCACGCAACTCATTGGATGGAAGAATCACATTAGTGAATGTACGTTGATCTACGACATCTAGATCGCGGTAGTATAGAAAGTTTCCATACTCATCAATATATGGGAATTCATTATCTACGAACTTCAGGATTGTAGTTAAGCGTTGCTTGCCATCAACCACCTCAAGATACTTATCACTTGATTTAGGATCTACAACTACCGAAATTCCACCCAAGGGAATGCGATGAAAGATAGATTCAAGTAAACATTGCTGCTGATCGCGAGTCCAAACGTATTCACGCTGATAGTCGGCATCCAGATATAAATGACCTTCTTTTTTCATTGAGACGAAGTGACCAATAGTAGTGTTCTGTGACGTAACCATCAGCTCGTTGCTAAACATACCCATAGTTACTCTCCCATCTCAAAGATTTCAAGAATTTCATTGTTAAAGCGTTCACGTAGAATGCTGTAGATGTTGTCAATGGAGAGTAACTGATCATTAGAGTATTCATCAGTTACTTCGTTTAGAAGTTCAGAAAACAGGGTTTCATTAAGTGTAGAATAATCAGCCTCACCTTCACCACTCTCACCAAATGCTTTTTGTGGATATTTAGCTTCGAATTTACTTAAGACATCGTTATTGAAGTGCTCACGTAGAATTGAATGGCACTCACCACAGTCGGTAACAATATTGAAGCCTTCATTGGCTAATACCTGCAATAGGTAAGAGCGTTCTTCCTCTTGGGTCATTTGGCTATAATCAACAGTCATGGTGTGCTCCTAAACGAATATTTAATTTCTTTATTTGTCTTAATTATACAGAAAAAGAGCACAGAGTCAATAGCTAATACAAGAGAAGAAAAGAGCACATCGAGAGTGGTTGCGAAGCAACTTAAATGGATTTTAGCGCTTTAAATTGCCTTCCTGGTCTTCCGTTTTTATCAGTGTAGCTAACCACTTCACAGTCTCGAACAAGCCTGCTAGTTACCGAAGTAAGCAAGATATCGTAGCCTATTTCGCTTAAAAACTGCTTAACCTCAGTAGCAATAAAGGTTCTATCTCCAAACGAGTGAATCACGGCTAGCCAGTGTTTTCTTGGGATGGTTTCTACTAAAGATTTTGTCTCAAGCTGATCTTCAATGGTGAAGTCGAACGGTTTGTTTAATGAATTAGGAGTGACCCCAAGGATTGTTTTTGAACGGTCTGAGTTAATAAAACCATACTCAATATCAATCCTCTCCAACCAATATGTTAGATTAAGATTATATCTGGATTCCTCTAAACCAACTTCAAAGCCGTAACTTACAGCTTTTCTATACCAGTCGCCTTTTAGCATCCAGTAAATCCCCATAGCGTACTCAAGTGCCACATCTTCAATCTCTGAATTATGACGAATAAGTCTTGCTACGTAATTCGCAGACCATAAGAATAGGCTTCTATAGTCATGGATATTTTTTCTGCACTTAAGTTTTTCATCCTTTAAGTTAACGTTATTCAACTCAAGTGTTGGGAATCGGTTAGTGCTTTTTAAATTACTGAATGTAACGCCTGTAGGTACAGCGTTCTTAACCCATCTAGGATAGAACCTTACAGCTTTCAACCCGCCTTTTAAAGACTTGGACTTGTTAATGATCTCGGAATGTACACGCTCGAAGAACTCTTCAGTACCTACATATTTCAATGCAGCCTCAAGCTCTTCCTTTAGTGTGTCTGAATCATGTATTTCGTGGAATTTTAGGTGTGTTTTGTACGCTATCTTTACTGCGATTCTGAAATCGGAAGCCCAGTATTTATCGTTGAAATAGAAAGTCTGATTGTGTACAGATTTCGTTTTCTTACCCCTGACTTGAATTTCATTTTTGGCTCTATGACAAACAAGATTTGGATAGTAAGCTCGTTCAGAATCACTCAATGTAACTGAGTCGAACTGAATAATCAGCCCTCGAATTCCAAGACCTTGCATCGCAGGATTGAAAAACCATAATGGGTCATTTTGTTTCATAGTGGTTAGCGATAACGTCCAATAAATTAAGTGTTTAATGTGTCATTATCACTAACCAGTGGAGAACGTCAAGACCGTGACTCAAATGCTGGGAAAAAAATCAGTGATAGTATCTATCCGCTTCAGGATTTCGCTCAATGTACCATTTAGAAAAATGCCCTGCATTGTTATTCCTCAATCTTTCAGAAAACAAGTCAGGCTCTAAGCCTAAACAGTCATTAACCATCAAGCTTGTAAATTCACTTAGGCAGCTAGAATCAAACGGCTTGCTATGCATTTTGGATTTCACCGTTTCAATGTTTGATTCGAAAAATCCCTCAAGAAGCTCGCGGCTCAACGTTTTAATGTTGGAATCAATACATTTGTCATAGAAGCTATAGGATTCACATAAAATACTTAGTGCTTCAGCAGTATTAAAACAATACCTATCTTCCTCATTTAACAATGCTGCAAGCTTATCTCTGGAAAGTTCTGGATTGTCATGACTTGGCTTTGAGATATGATCGCCAAGATTCGGAAAATCATAGGATACTGGAATTACAAGCGCATCGATAGCATCAAGAGAAAATGAGCAGTGACTATCATTCCATAGCTCTTTTGCTGCGGTCTTTGAGTATGAAATCCAAAATTTATTGTGAGCTAGGAACATTGTTCCTGTGCCAAGCCTTTCAAAAAGATGAACTCTTACATTGTTTTTCACTTTATTGTTCCTCCACACTAAGAAGCGATAATTAGCTTGTAATTTGGATTTAAATCTTTCAGTCGATCCATTGCCGATTTAGCACGTTCAAATCGCTCATGGAAAGTCATTAACACTTTGATACCAGCTTTTTCTGAGAGCATATTGTTGCTTTTCAAATTGGAGATCATTTCATTATGAAAAGCTTCGCGGTTAGGGAGTAAAGACATCATGTCTGAAACGAAATTGTACATCTCAATCAGTAAGACTTTAGATAGTTCGGTTTTGTCGAATTTGTTTTTGTAATGACGCAAATCTTGATAACTCAAGCCTTCAGAATAATGATACGGCAACGCGACCCCATTTCCTACTTCGAAGGTGAATTGTTTGCCTACAACTGATTTTAAGTGATGATTTCGAATATCATACCCCAATGAGTATGGAATGCTCATTCTCCCATCCTCATCGGTTACATGGCGAAAAATGTACTCAATTTCCCTATAGATAACTTTAACTAAGTTTTGAGTCTCAGCCTGGATTGAGATTGCACCTTCAGAAGATAGCGCTACAATTTTCAGGAAGTCTTGAAATTTACTCGGCATTGACTTCAGTAAACTTAGATGATTTCGATAAACTTGGTACAAATGAATCCCGTTTGACGACTGCTTTTTGATTTTGGCTTTAATGCGGCTTTCTTCTTCTAGCTTATCGTCTAGACATAGGTAGTACTGCTCACTTGAATAAAGTGAGTAGTGAAATCTCAATGACTCAAGCTCACGGTTCAAAGTATCAACAAACATGGGGTAGTTGTGTTTATGTGATTTGTATTCTTGCTTTGCTGCAATCACCGACTCGATTTGAGTCGAATTTAAGTCACTATATAGCTTTGAATTTAAAAGCTTAAGGGCAAGATAGGTAGAAAGATCTACATAACTATCATGACAGATGTATCTCATAACTTAATCCATCTTACTTTTTAGAAATTCAATCTCTGCAACCGCTTGTTTCACAATAGCTACAGAAAACCCTCCCCCATCAAAATGATTTTCATATGCTGATTTTACATCTTCGATAATCAAAATTGCGTCTTCGATAGAGATACCCTCTTTACTAATTTCATCGCTGATTCGATTGACATCAAAAAAGTGAGAATACAAAAAGGTTGTTCCTGTACCGATCAGGGTAACTTGATTGTCATTAACCTCGACAAGTCTCTTTCGTGAGTTAGGGTATGTTTGTGTCAAAGCAAGCATGGCGCGTATCCCTTATTAGAAAGTCCTTTGGACTTTCAAGCTTCAATTGTGTATTTGTTTTCGATGAACATCTTTTCTCTGAAGCTCAGTGAAATCGGATTGGCAGAGTTCTTGCCAGTGCGACTAAAATCCGTCTCAAACATCTGAATTGCAGGAGCTGACAGTTTAGCGTGAATATCAGGGAATCGACGTTTAAATTCTTCGTCGTGCTCGAAGCTAACATAAACATTAAAAAGTTGGCGACCAATGGTTTTTGCCATGATTCGGTTGCCTTTATCCGTATACTCATTCGTCCCTACGCTAACATCAATGCCTGACACTTGGTAGTACACAGAACCTTGGATTTCTAGTCGGTACAGGAAGCCTTTATCAGCCAATTCAGATAGAATTTTTACTTTATCAACGCTAGAGTAATATCGGTTCCATAGAAGATAACGGATCAATGTTTTAGTGTCTGCGTCATTGGCAAGCATTGATTTGTTGTACTTGGTCATCGCTTTAGTGAAAATGATGTAATAGTCGCTAAATTTTGACAACAGCTCATCAACTGATAGCTTTGATGACTCCTGCATCGCGCTAGTAATACCACCAGCACCCTGCATGATTAATGCGTCCAATCGGTTTCTAAGAGTTCGTACAAAACCATAATCTTCTTCTGAATTGATCACAATGCTTTTCGGAAGGTTGTCAATCTCAGAACAGATAACAATGTTTGCTTCTAGGTTTAAAGTCTTTACATCATCAGGGCTTTTTCCATCAAGCGTATTGCTACATGGCAAAGCCAGAAGAATGTTCTTAAATTTTGTGTTTAATAAACTCATAGTGGCGGTATCCTTTTTCTTTTCTCTTATTATACATATATAAATTAAACGGTCAAGTCTGAACTTATGGTCTGACTGACGGCTAATCATTGATAAATATCTTGAAAACTCAGTCAATTTATATACAATAATAAACATAATATAAAAGGTTTAATTTATGAATAAATTATTAATTATTGCTGGCAGAACAGCTTCAGGAAAAGACGCACTGGCAACCAGGCTTATTCAAGAATTCGGTTTCCAAAAATGTATTACCACTACAACTAGAGAGCCTAGACCTTATGAAAAAGACGGTGTTCACTATCATTTTTTAAGTAAGCACGAGTTTTTGTACAAAGTTGAATCTGGTGAGTTTCTAGAGCATGAAGTAAATAAGGGTAACTATTACGGATCTACATTAAGCGCTGTGATTGAATCACTAAAACAGGCGAATACCTGTTTAATTCTAGATCCTCGTGGTGCGGTAAATGCAAAAGCAAAACTCAAAGAGAACGGAATTTCCTCGGTAGTGCTTTATGTGAATGAAAGCATTGATACCTGTAAGTCACGATTACTTGGAAGAACTGAGTCAGAATCGGCAATTCAGGAAGGTATGAGATCTCTTGAAAGCGACGAGAAAGATTGGGATACGGCTTTTTCATATGACATTGTTACTAAACCTCTAGATACAATTGATAACAATGCAAAACTGGCTTTGAGCGTAATTTAAATAGGTGAATAAATGAATAATCAAGTAAAGTGTTTCAAGAATGACAAATGGGAGATTGTTGATGCTACCACTTTGGTAGCTGATGATATGATATTCCTAAGAGATAGAACCTATATCGTCACTGATAAACCATACGAATTCGAAGGTAAAACTCACATTCCAGCTAAAATTTATGAGCCAGGGGTTATCACAATTGCTCTTGGTGAGAAAGGGTTTGATTACCTTCACATGGCTATGGACTACACAATGAGTAGTCTCACAGACTTTAAAGATGGCACATTCATGATCTGTGACCTCTTTGATAATGCGTTTGTGTATTCGCCAAGATTACCAAAAGATGAGCTAAACGAATTTTGCAAAAAGCATATCGATAAGTATGAAGCATTCTTTAGAAAGAATGGTTACGATAAATACCCAGACTCGAAAATCAAGCAAGTTGAAATTGAGAAATTCTGGTAAGTTTAGTACAAAGAGAAGCCTAGAAAACAAACTGTGTTCTAGGCTTTAATTTTAGAACTTAAATTGATAAAGGTAGTTTTCAGCACCAAGCTCTAGGAATTGTGCTCTTTCAGATGGGTCATCTAGAAGCACTGCGCCAACTCGCTTCATGTCTTTATCCCATTTTATGTTTGACTTTTTATCCTTAAGTCTTTTCTCGCGAACTTTTTTGATTAATTCTCGCTGATTTTCAAAGAGAATGAAATGATATAGACCTTCACACCCTTCCTGAACGATCTCAACCTCAAATCCGTATTCCGCAGTGTTGTGATTCATCGTAGGATCGCCAACTGAAAGTCGAGTAGCCGCAAGAATGTTAACGATCCTGTTATCTGGAAGAACACACAAATCAAGAATCTCTAGGTCACGGTTTGTATCTATTTTCATGCCTAAAGCATCGATTGGCATTTCATACGTGTATTCCGTTTTAAATTCAATCATGACTTGTAACCCGCAATATCTCTTGCTGTTTTGTGAAGGTGATGCCCTACAGGGCTAGAAGTCCAGACATAGCAGGAGGTAAAGATTTCGATTTTGCTACGTAATGATCTAAAAGCATCTTGTGGAGAGAAGTCTGATTTCTCATCGTACTTAATCATCTCCAAAATCTTTTCAAGCATAATATGTTCTGAAATGGATTTAAGAAACTCTTTAGCAGCTTCTCGTTCGGGATTTCCGTGACGCTCATATTGAATGCGGTGAGCTGGCATTGAGATCTTAAAAAGCACTTTGAATAAATGACGAGTCTCGTAAAAATCGTCTTGATAGCCAAAGATTGTTAAAAGTTCTTCACAGCGATCTTTAAATTCCTCAATCGTTGGTTTCTCTTTGAATTTAGGGTCTGCAATATCATGCTCAGATCCTAAAGAATTGATTAGCTTCAAGCAGGCGCTATCAGACATGTCTTTTTTGTAATCTAGCGCGACAGATAGCGTGATTCGAGGATCATCTAGAGGTGTTACTACGATACCAACAAATGCCTTGTACAGAGCATCCTGAACGGTCATATCAACACTTTGTTCAGATGTGAATGGGTCTCTTAAAGATTTGTAACCTAACTTCGAAGCGAATTCATCACGGAACTGATTTAGGGTTGGTTTGCCTTTCATAAAATAGGTGTGAATGGCTTGGGTTAGCTTTTTAGCTTGTTCATGTGTTTCGATGAAGATCATTTAAAATTCCTTACTTTAGCATCTGGCGTTTCAAATTGCGGATAGTTTGCTCGCTTAACCTTTCAAATTGACGCTGATGCTCAATAAAGAAAGTTAATTGTGATTTCATGTCTTTTGCCTTTGCGAGCGGCTGGTAGACAAACCATTTGATTTAGCTCCGACTTTAGCTTGTTTTAAGTATATATATCTGTACGTGCCTGTCAATAATTTTATTCTTTTATCAGGGTTTTTTAACCATTAAAACATGATATAGTTATTAAAAATAAAAAGAGAATGTATAATGCAAAAATTTATTAAAGCAGGTTTAGGTAATCCAAATAACGGTATTACTATTTCAATGCCAGAAGAATCAAACCCTGAGTCATTTCGTTTTCACATGAGTAAATTTCAGGGGGAAAGTGAGAAAGGGATGTGCGGATATATTGAGATGCTTGGTATTCGCGATGCCATTACAGAAACCATTTCTTATATGTACGAGAATCACAAGGATTTTGTAATCAAAGCTTTCACTGAATACAATCTCGGAATGATCGAAGGTATCAAAACACCAAGAAATCTATTCTCTAATGATGATCCTGAAGATTACGATGCCTTTATGACTATTGAAGCGAAAAACACTTCAATTAAAGGAGAATTTGACTCAGTGAAGGTTTCTCACGGAGGCAGGGTTCAATTTAAAGACGGTAAAGTAATTTATCCAGAGAGAGCTATTGAAAACTTAAACATCAAGATTAGTAAATGGCAGGGTGATTCAGAATATGGAACTCAAGGGTTCATTAGATTGAATGCGCTAAAAAATGCAATTGAGAGAACTTGTTCTACATTAAATCTTACTTTTAAAGATATGCATAAAAAAGCTGAAATCGAAGCTGGTATCAATGTTCCAAAAGACAAAGATTCATCATTATCTCTTTAATTAGATTAAAGCCCATAAAATGGGCTTTTTTATTGGTTTAAAGTTTAAAGTGATGGATAACTATTATAAATTTCAGAGTGCTTACGAGAGTTGTTACTTTCTGAAATCTCTTTGATATAGCTTTCTAAGGCAATAACCTCTGGGCTAGATATACTTACCCTTTCTGATCTCGATATTAATTGGTTTGTATTTGAAAAAACTTTAGATATGTTTTCTGCTTTCTCATATAGCTCGTAACCGCTTAATTTTGAAGCATCATTTATCGCATTTATGTAATTTTTATATATTCCAACATCACTTGGAAAATAGTTCGCAGCATAAGAATCTGTAGATAATTCTCTTCTGGTCTGCATTTCATGGATATCGCTGACAACCATTGTTGAAGTTAAGTTATCAATTTCATTTTTTTCTTCATGTGAAATGGAGCTATTCATACTTGTGCTCAATTTGACACTTACGTTAGTCAATTGATTAATATCCATGTTCTTAATCTCGCCGTATAAGGAAGGGTTCCTTTCAATTGCTGACTGAAGCATGTTGAAACCTTGGGTTGTATAATGAGATAAATCTAAATATGCAATAGCCGCTCGCTCTCTTTCTGCTTTTTGGTCATTAATTAATTGATTAAATTGAGTATATGATAAGTTTTCAATTTTAGTATAGAGTAGCGTTCCAAGATTGTCTGCTGCAACTTCATTAACCAATTCTTTTGTATAGTCACCATATCCACTAGGGATATGTCTTTTAGTTAGGAAGTGACCAAACTCATGAAGAGCTACCATTTTATCTGCTTCTTTATCGCTTTTGATAAACGCAGTGTCTACATTTAATTCTTCTAGTCGAGGGATTGATTTGCCTGTTTCTACATTGATAAAGTGAGCTTCAGATCTTGCGCTTTTTATAGCGTAAGGTTCATCATCAGAAACACCTTCCTTATATGCAGATCGAGATTCCATTTTTTCAAGGATGTGTTTTGGAATTGAATTTTCTAAAGCGATTCTCTGTGATTGTGTGTAATTTTCACCTTCATCATAATTTGAAATGAATACTATTTCACCGAATTGATCTCTAAAGACTCCACTTTTACCATCAGCAATATCTCGAAGGGATTGCTCATTAATATCAGTGATCTGGGAAGGGTAATCTTGAGAGAATTCTTTAAGGTTTGAAGTGTATTCACTCTCAAAAAAATTACATCCTGATAAAGTCATTGCGGAAACCATTACCAAAGTGCTTTTTGTTATGTTGCCAGTTGTTATGTATTGGTTGGTTTTTGCAAAATCATCAGCAAAGCCTCTCTTAAATTCTTCATATTTTTCTTTTAGGCTCATACATTTATTCTCTTTATTATTCAAAGCTCGGGTAAGGGTTTTTATCAGTTTCAATTTTGATTTTGAACTTCTCTAATTGCTCGATATATCCTTCAATAATTTCAATTTTAGATATAGCAAAGTCTGTACAAAATGGTTTTCCATTCTCTAGTTTATAGACTAGCTCTGATATGAAAACTTTCATGGCAGTTAACTGCTCAATCAAATCCATCATTGATATCTCTATTGAATCTTCAAAATCTGACTTAGATAACAAATCAATTTTTAATAGTAACTTGTATAAGTTCTCAACTTTTACTTTTTTCATATTTACAAATTAGTTGTGCATTATTTTTTAATATTACCTTAGTATTTATATCAATGCTAACTCAATTGAGGGATCGTAAATAAAAAAGCCCTTAATCCATATTAAGGGCTTTCTATATTTCTTTATACGTCTACTTATTTACCTTTTCCTTTGAAAGATAAACCTCTGAAAATCGCACATTTCCTGAAAATGTTGTAGTCAATCTCAACATTTCTCTGTGATTTGTATCGAGCAGCTAGTTTAAGTAACTCTTTAACATCGCGCCCTACCATATTTTCAATATTATCGATTAGGTGGTTGATCAGTTCATTGCTCATTTCAATCTTGTAGTGCTTGCTAAGAACAGTCCAAATCCTAAACAGTTCATCGTCACTGGGCAATTCGTATTTGAGGATTGCTGAGCATCGACTCGCAATAGCCTCATCCACATCATTTTCTCGGTTTGTTGTCATGAACAAAATGCCATTGTACCTTTCAATCTTTCTAAGGAATGCGGCTACAATTGCAGAATGACTCATATCATTATCGCGGCGACGAATATAAACATCAGCTTCATCTAGTAGAAGAATCGCTTTCCATTTCTCAGCGTTATCTAAGATTTTTTCAAGCCTGTTTTCGATTTCCTCTGGCTTGATGCCAAGTTGCCCCGCATGAACCGAATATAGGGGTTTTTGGACGCATTCAGCATACACCTCAGCAGTCAGAGTCTTACCTAAACCAGCAGCCCCTTTTGATAAAATTGCTGTCCCGCCAGACTTATTGCCAACAATATCATCAAGAACAATGTCCGCATCGTTGATTAAGATGTCGATAAGGTCCTTATGATCCTCTGGAAGTACAAGTTTATCGCTTAAATCGCTAGTGTATTCATACGGTACAATCTCGTCAGCTAACATCCAGACACACTCATGATGTGCCAGGCTGAACATCTTAATGAAGGGATGATACGGAATTCGATGAACCATTACTTTGAAATCGTCACTTTCGGTAATGTTATCATCATCAAAGTAACCAAGATCCATTCTTGAGCCATTATTAAGCGCTGTACGTGTCGTCTGGTTAAACTCATTAGGACGATTTGGCTCTTCATCAACAACCAATTTATCGTTCATAATTTTACGGTATGTTCGCGAGTCCATAGACTCACTATTACCATTTCCGATAAACTGAGCGCCAATTTGTTTAGAATATTGCTCATACAAAGCAATTTGATTGTTGTATCTAGATTGGAGTTCCTTTGTTTCTTTAAAAAGCCCTTTTTTAGCCAAGATTATGCTTAAGGTATACCCATGAATATCTTTTAAATAAAAAATGAAGAACTCTTTTCTGCTTCCATGACGTGAACTGAACCTTGGAGAGTTGTAATCATAATATACTTTCACCGAAGCCTGCTCACCAGTTGTAGGATTCGATGGTGAGTGAAGAATATTTGAAACAAGAAAAGGGATAAAGATATTGTTCTCAGTTAGCCTATAAAGCCATCCATCCAAGTGATCTTTAAGTAAGTACTCTTCTAACGACTTACGAAAAGTTTTCAGAGACTTAATGGTGGTGGTGTCATTTTGATCGATCAGCATCTTGAGTTTTTCGCACTCTCTCAAGCCAACGATATCATTCAGCTCTTTTGAGATTTCAATTAGGGCATTAATCAATTCATTTGAAATTGTCCCATTAAACTCAAAGTCAATCTTGTCGTTTTCACGACCAAATCTAACCTGATCAAAAATCTTGGATTCATCTTCGAACCCCTTAGAATGAAGCATTTTCTTGTAATGCTCAGCATTCTTTTTCAAGATAACAATATTCATAATTACCCCTATAATTTTTTCCTAATTATACATTACTCAAATGAAAAGTAAAGCTTATTGCAAGTCAATCAAATTATTGTATAATTAGGATAAAATAGAGAGGTCTAATGAAAAATTTAATCATTGCGATGTTGAAGTTTGTATTCAGAAAATCATGCGCATCTATCGAAAAATCAGCTTATAACATCGGTTACAGAAAAGCTAAGCAAGACTCAATCGATGAACATGAAAAGTTTCGAAACGTTGTGTTTGAAGTGAACCACCCCATTGGAGAATTCATCATTGCTGTTCCCAATGAGCACCAGGACATCATTATCGGTCAAATTGTGGCGCATGATACGATTGGTAAATCGAACAGTCCAGTTGCTTGGGTTAGAGACTATGTTCGCGGTGAGGATGTCATGCTTTGGCAGAAGGCATATCCATACAATGAATCTCTTGCCGAAGTTGTTTCAGATCTCCATCCTTTCAACAGGCACGTACTTTTCTATGGTACTGAAAAGAAATTTGCCACTGTTGATGAAAATACCATTATTGGATGGGGGGAAATGAAAGACCGATTAGCACACAATGGATTTTTTAAGGCTTACGAAGAGAACAAAGAACCAATTGAAGATTGAGCCGATAAGTCGGCTCTTTTAAGTGACAGGTATTTACAATTAATTTATCATATAAAAAACATGAATTTGAAGTAATTGAAATGCTAGAAATTATAAATAAATTGGATGCAAACATACCTTTTGAGTTCACATTATTTTCAGTGGGTTTCCTTATAGCTATTGGTGCAACGCTCATATTCACCAAGAAGATCAATAAGTGGTCTCTTGGGTTTTCTATATTATTTGGTGCTCTTTATCATGAAATCAACAGCCTGATCTATAGTCTGTATAGTGCTTATAATGGAAACAACCAAGTATCAACTGTTGCATTCCTTGTTGTGATACCATCAATTTTAGGTGTTCTTCTATTTTTCAAAAAACAAAGAAGCATGGATAGGATTTTTACTTTTGGGATTATGACGGCAGTGAATCTCTTATGGTTTGTTATTCATGTATCCATGATAAGCATAAATCTTATTGATTCTATTGAGAGGGATATGTCAGTTCATGAAAAGGCAATCGCTATATTCTTGAGGTACGATCAAAAGGAAATGTATTATGATTATTGTCATGAACAACGCCTTATATGCAATTGGTCATCAGACAAAAAAGGTAATCTAGAGTTTTACAAAGCATATAAGTCTGTTTCTGATAATCAGAATTCAGAAATTCATAGGGTAAAGCAATACCCAAACAGATTCCCAATCGAGTCAGACGATGTAGTAAGTAAGCACTATCGAGACTTAGGCAATAATCAAAAAGAACACACTTTCATGCTTGTTTACAATAAAAAAACCGATGTATCTGCTGCCACTTTCAACTTCTTAGCCGTACAAGATATTCACGGTAAAACCAAGCTTTATTTTTATACATGGTTTTCTCTAGCATTAGTAGTTTGGGTGTATGGTGGTTTCTCACTTTTGATTTTTCATAAGTATAGATTTAGAAGCAGGATTAAAAAATAAGCGTTGAAAAACAAATTTAAACTTTCTTTTGTATGAATAAAGGATGAGCTGAAACTCATCCTTTAACAATTCTAATAATGCCTTATATAGCTTTCACGTAATCGGCTGGAAGTTCTCTTTGACTTTAATTCTTGAAGGGAATTTGTAGTGGAATTATCGGTATACCCAGTTCATTTTTTTACAAACATCTTTTCTAATCTCAGGAATTGCTAAAAGAACAAACCGAATACCGACAAAAACACCAAATGTCTGCACTATTAAATTAGCAGCCATATCGTTAGTGATTTGGGATTTAACTAACGCTCCAATTACAATGAAGAGAACGATCATAATTGAAGTCAAAAGTTTGCTTTGTGCTCCATACATGGTAGCAAAGCACACATAGTGAAAAACCTTACTGTTGCTAATTTTGTTGCTCATTAGTATAGCCTGTCTAGAATATCAGCGTAATCATACGCTTTAAAATAGCCCCTCTCCAATAAATGGGAGAATGGCTGCTAAGAAATCTTCCTTGTTGCTGTAGTGATTTTGAGAATAGGCTCTCAACATAAACTCTTCTTGCACGGGATTTTCCTGACTTAAGCAATGCCTTGCATTGCAGTTTTCAATTTCGTTTATTCTATCTGGTTTTAAACGATTGGTCAAAATATTTATTGACTCTATATGTAATTGACATATACTAAAAACATAAAGAGAAAGATACTTCTTCAAGGAACTAGCTATGACAACCATTAGTAAGATTGAAACACCAAGAGATCTACCTGATTCTGGCGTTGCAGAGGGTGGCATTCAATACGCAAACTATGTTTATACCAAAGATGGTCGTATTGGTATTGCGCGAGAAAAATTAGAAAAAGAAGGTGGTGTCGTATACGGTGTTGATTTTTACTGTTCAAATGAAATCGTAGAGGTTTCTGAATCAAAAATTTCTCACATTCCTACTCATCCAATCTTTGATGCATACATTCAAAGCTTGCTTATTATGGACATGGTTGATAAGAACGGCAACTTCAATCAAGATGAGCGTGTTAGCCATGTTATCGAAAACTACGAAACTGATTATGTGGTTGGAGAAAGTGAGGATGTTATCTGTTATTGCCCGTTTTCAGGTACTCACTTTGAATTGAACTCAAAAACAGGCTATTACCAATGTGTTACGGGTATTGAATCCGTTCATACTAAGTCACTACATGAGGGTGCGAAGCTGGCATTTGAATGGGCTTGGTCTGAAAATGGGCTGTTAGACCCTAACAGTGAGTTTTTGAAAAATTTAGCCTCAAAATATAAGTTGAAAGGTCTAAATCAGAATGTGCTAGACAAGGTGGTTGAAAACCTAACGAGCTACTTTGAAGTGACTGTTTCTGAAACATCTGGCGCTGAATTTCATCAAGCTGGTGAGTTTACTTGTAAGGCGGTGCAATCTGTATACATTGAGTCTGCGGGAGGTAAGAGCGTAAAGCATGTTTTAACTGTAGATGTAGATCCAAAAACACTTTTGATTTCAATTGATTTTAAAGGTGAGATTTTCAGAGTTGAGCCTGTCGATAGCTATTACAGAAGTGATGCCTTCTCATCTCAACTTCAAATTATCGCTTTGTTCGAGATGCTGAAGGACTTAGCAACTCCGCCGTAAACCCTCGCCCGATCAGTTATATATAGTAACTTTCGGGGTGTATAATGTGTATTAAGGCAGCATTTTGCTGCCTTTTTCACACCAGTAAGATGTGCAGATATAGAGTGTTTCGTATGTATTGTGTATGCGTGTGATGCAACACCTTCCTGCTAAGCCGCTGCGTAGCAGCCTACGGTCTATCAGCGACATCTCTAGCTCAATATACACACCGAACATACACAGTGTGTATAAACACCAGTGAGCCATAGATCATTAGCATTAAAAGGCTGGCACTCACTCACTCGCTAATAAACACACTTTTTACTCTATACCCCTATCGGGCGGGGATATAAGGCGGTTATCTCGACAGAGATAAATATTGACATTTCGAATCATTTATTAGATATTCCTCAATGAATTCATAGTGTTTTATTGAAATGTTACGAGCCACGAAGATACGCATTTACCCAACACGAGAACAGGCTGAGTTTCTTGAAGCTCAGTTTGGCGCGGTTCGGTTTGCGTATAATAAAGCTCTGCACATAAAAAATCACTTTTACAAAAAGAAAAGTATTTCATTAAGCCTTAAAAAAGAGATAAAACCATTGTTATCTCTGGGTAAGAAATCCAGAAAGTATTCATGGTTAAGTAAGTTCGATTCCATTTCTTTGCAACAATCGATCATCAATCTCGATAAGGCTTTCTCGAACTTTTTCAGCCCGAAACTAAAAGCTAAGTTTCCTAAGTTTAAGCGTAAACACGGTTATCAGAGCAGTTACCATTGTGCTGGTCTAAAAATCCTTGAAAACGCAATAAAAATCCCGAAATGCAAACCTATCAAAGCCAAGATCCACCGAGAGATAAGTGGAACGCTAAAAAGCATAACTATCTCTAAATCTAGCACTGGTAAATTTTACGCTTCAATTCTGGTCGATTGCGGCAATGAAGCACCTGCCAAACCAAAACACATCACCAAACTATCAGGTTTCGATTTAGGACTGACGGATTACCTTATTAGTGATAAAGGTGAAAAGATTGCCAATCCTCGGTTTTTAATTAATGCATATAAAAACCTAAGACGGAAACAAAAAGCCCTGAGTCGATGTAAAAAAGGCTCTAGAAATAGAGCGAAAGCAAGACTATTACTTGCCAAAGCGCATGAGCGTGTGGCTAACGCTCGGAATGATTTTCAGCACCAGCTTTCAAAACGAATTATTGACGAAAACCAAGCGATAATTGTTGAAACGCTAAAATCATCCAACATGCTCAAAAACAAACGACTTGCGAAACATATTGCTGATGCGGCTTGGGGAGCATTTGTCTCTAAGTTGGCATATAAAGCTGAAATGTACGGTAAGTGGTTGATTAAGTGTGATCAGTGGTTGCCCTCTTCAAAGACCTGCTCTTGTTGCGGCTACAAGATGGATAAAATGCCGCTTCATATCAGAGTATGGACTTGCCCGAGATGCAATGAAGTACACTGCCGAGATACCAACTCAGGCAAAAACCTGCGTATTGCAGGGGTAATTGAATTAAAAGCGGCTGGATTAACCGTTTCTGCTTGATGATGCCTGCGTCAATCCTAATCAAGAATTAGGTTGCGGCAAACGATTCAAGAAGCCTCGCCCGATAGGGCGGGGAGAATCACAGGTTAACTAATCAGCTATTAATAATTAAAGAGGTCTCTATGACAGATTTAAACCGTGAAAACTATTCGAAGGAAAGCTTGTGGCTTGCTGCTGAAATCACACTGACTGAGCGAGCCGATGTTATTCAAGCGGCAAAAAACAATGCTGGCGTTTCAGTGTCGATTGATGATGTGCATAGCTGGTGTATTGAAAAATACTTCTCTTTGTCACTATCAGGTCATTCTTTTACAGATTCAGAACTGAAGGCGTATCATGTGATTAATGACCGCCTACAGAAGCTTAAAGAGCTTGGCTACTACTCTGCTGGTAGTCGCTCACTATCACAAGAGATTGAGCAATGCTAGGGAAACAAGAATTCATACCTTGCAAGTATCCTCAATTGCTTCATTTTTATGTTCGCTCATCAAAATCTTTTCCTCAAAACAATACCGATAAAGAGGTTTATGATGAGTTCATTAAGTTCATGAAAAGTCTTGGTATTGTAGTAGAACAAGGTAGAGAGAATGCCCCCTACCTATGCTTCACTGACAATGTTACCTATCATTATGATCAGCCGAACAAGTACTGGGTGAAATGCCTGGCTGGTGTTGGTTACAGAAGCGAAGGTAAGTTTATACAGACAAGGGAAGATTTAGAAAAGTTCAAGAACCTTGTTCTCTAGAATAATTAAAGAGCCTCAGATGAGAATATCTTGAGGCTTTTTTCATAATGAACTACTAGATAGCAAGTTCAGATTTCTTGGATTCTACCCTTTTAATTCTTAGGCTTTCTGGAAACTTATGATCATCATATTTCACAAATGAATCACCAACCATAACACTCCATCTTTCAGGGTTTCCGTAAATCTGCTTAATTTTTTCATGGTCATTTTTATCTTCTAAGTCGAAGACGGACTGTTGCTCACTGCCTGTGTACAGGCTAACCCAAAAATCAACAATGTATCGATTATCAATGACACAGAAATCATGACCAGATGCGCCAGTAACTTCTTCATGAGTGCATTCTGGATTGTCCTCACAATAGAAGCCGTATACTTCAGCGCGTCCAGGGTATTGTTCTGCTACAAACAATGCGCAGTTTGTGCATTTTCCCATTTCTTCATCGTTTGGAAGGAATGCATAAATATCAGTTTTCTCTTTCTCTTCTTCGCTAAACTGGTCAGCAGGAATCATAGAGCCGTATTCGGCATAATGAATGCCTATAGCCTGCTCAGTTCTAAACTTGTTTTCAAGTTCTTCTTTAATACTGAGTACCTTTACTTGATTATCTGAAGATAGTCCATTGAAGAAGCAATTTATGTCTTTTCCATGTTCAGTGGTTAACTCCCAGTTAACGTTTTGCAGTTGGCTTGCAGGTTCGCTGAATGGCTTTGCGCAGGTATATAAATTGAAGCGCTTCAATCCCCAGCTTGCCATTGCTTCACCTTCATCTAAAAGTACGAATGTCTTACTAGGATTGCCTAACTCATGTACGTACAGTCTTCCATTACCAGAATCAAGATTACGCTTTAGTCCAGCTAGCTTTATTGTTGTGATCATAGTTTTTCTTTTTTGAGTATTTTTAATTATTTTATCATTAATAATTAACCAGAAACAAATTATTATGCGATTCGTTCTTATTGAAATAATTCTTAATTTATGTATAATAAAGACATTAGCCCAGAACAATGTTCTGCCCTAATGATGGCTGTCGAGCCTGCCTCGCTCACTTTGGCATGTACGAACTTAAAACAAACTTACTGAGTCTGATATTTCTTTCTTTAATTCGGACACAGGTAATGAGCGAGCCTTTAAAAATGTCCGACCATTAGAAGGTATATATCATGCTTAAAATGACCCTAAACAGTAGTGAAGCACTACTTGAAGAACGTAAACGTATTGAAGAAGTTTTAATGTCTGAGCTTGGCAGAGCGCCGAAGGGATGCAAGCTTGATCAGTTGGTTGCAAAAATTTGGAAGCAGCCAAACTTTGAAACTGCATTAGCTTTGTCTAAGAGAAGTGATGATTCAGATCGTGTAACTGTTGAGGTAAGCGCAGCGTTGAATTTGTTAGAGTTATCCGACTTATCCAGAGATATTGTGGATAAAATCATCAATGAGATCAAAAATTCAAAGGCACCTATCTTTGTTGATAATCACGAAGAAACCATGCATAAAATCTGCCTGATCTGTATCTATCATGTGGTTAGCTCGCGTTACTCTCATCTAAGCTTTAGTAAAGATTGTAAATATCAACAATTTTGGATTGATAATGATTGTTTGAAAGCTGCCACTCGATGGGCTGGATACGAATTCTATAATCACATTGCAACATTTGTTGATCATTGGTATCGAACATCTAGTGCTTGGTATACACACGGTGGAGCGGCTCATCCAGACTGTAAACTAGTGGCTCGTGTCACCTATGACACAATGATTTTATTGAAAAAAGCACTATCAAACCATTCTTTAGTATCAAAGATTGAGATTTTTGAGCGTAATAGCGCTAAGCAAATTTACTCACTGTTTTTCATGAATGGATTTCATGAGGTTGCAAATAAAATTTTCAGTGAGGGTCGAAATAAGCCTCTTCTGCTGAATGGTTTAGCTAAGCATGTTAACTCAGTAGCTCCTTTAATCGGAATCAAAGATCTAAAGGTAAAGCATTTAAAAGATGATAGCGTCACTTTTATCAGATTATCTGACTACGAGGGATTTGTCTTCACTGACACATTTGTTTTAACACTTAAACCAAATGGGCTAAAGATTCGCTATACATTGACAAAGAGCAAGGGAAATAAGGTTTTAAAGGTCGCTGGTGATTACATGGGAGAGTTCAGAGATGTGTCAATGTTGGATGAAGTATTCTCTGCTCATTACCACGTCTTTAATAGAATGAAAGACCTTAAAAACTCACTAGTTGCAGGAATTGATTTCGCCATTATTTGATTGCTAAACAAGAAGCCAGTTGATGGCTTCTTGTTTACTTTTACCTTCATTTACGTATATTCAAGAAAAAACCAATTAAAGATGAATTATGCAAATTATTGATACCCTATCGAAAAAACAATTGCGTCAATTAGTGACTCAGAATCGAGGATTCTCTGTGACTTATGATGATGGAAGCAAAAATGGCGCAGGCGCTTGGTATAAGCATGGCACTACTACTTTTTACGATGAAAATGGAAAAGTTGAAGCTGAGTATGCTTATGTAGAAGATCAGTGTGATTATCTGTCCTCTAAAGGTTTTGAACCTGGCAGTATGGGCTTTGATCGACAAAAAGCATGTGTCAAGCAAAACAAAAAGCTTAAGCTAAAGAATGATATTGATTTGTGTCGGTTCTTCACTCTTGATAAGGGGTTCTATAGCTTAAGAGCACTGTATGAAGACAAATTAAAATCTTTGAAAACACCTTCTGAAAGACTGGAAAGTATTCATCGAAAAGTAAGCGGTAGCACTTATGCTAATGGAAAGGTAGAGCGATGGTGTAAAAGCCAAGCTTGTGCTTGTTTAGGCTGTGCAAATGGACTTCTTTCATGGGACTATGCAGAGTATTGTGATTACATTGTGTATAGACGCGCCAAAGCGCTAGGGATTATTTAGGAGAGGGTATGGAAAACATCCAGCAGATCCACCCTGAGAATATTGCTTTATTCGAATTGATTCAATCAGGCACTAAACCTGTTGTTCGAATTAATGAAACGATCTTTGTCGATAGCTTTCTTGAGCCAGGCATGAAGGCTAGGGTTATTGGTTGTCAGCACGACCACCTAGATTCTTGGGAGTTTGTGCTCGATTTCTCAGAGTTCTATGAAGAAAACAAGCAGTACATGACAGAATACTCGGATGGCTTAAATGCGGAAGAATCTGGCAGAGTCCCTAAAAGAATGAAAGAGTCGGTTTACTGCTCAATCAGTTTTCATCCTTTGGCATTTGATGCCTTGGATGAGGCTAGATTAGATCTATACCTTAAGTATCAAAGCGAAGTTCCAGAGAAAGAGAGGGCAACTAACTCTTATATGCACTGGTTAGAATCTAAAGTTCTTGAGAAATGATTGCTAAGCCTGAATGGAAACATTCAGGTTTTTTTGTGTGTTCGAGAGAAATCGTTCCTTGTTTACAAGCAGATATTGGTCTATTTCTGAGATGCAAACCAACTCCCCTCGAACAGGCATTACTATACATTAGTGGTATCGATTAGCAATAATTTAATTATTAATATTATCAATATAATAGCGCTTAGAGCAAAAACTCGCCTATTATGTAAGCAAAATTTGCCTTTGTTCTAATTGTCTGATATTAAAGCTTTAAATTTATTTCTATGACTTGAAACATGATTAGATGGATGTATAATCGTAAAAAACAAAAGGATTCTTTATGATTAATGTGAATTTGAAGCTGTTGATAATGGCTTACATAGCAGGAATGAGTTGTTCATTCGCAGTAGCTAGCGCGGTCTACTACTTCAAACCTTTTGAGATAACAAAAAGCCTCGTGTTTACAATCCTATTCGCTGGTGGAGCCGCTATGACTCTTTTAGCGTTAAAAGGATTGAAAAAAGATAAGCATCTAGGACTAGCCAAACAAGAAAATAAATAATAGACTAAAAGCAGGTATATACCTGCTTTTTTATTAAAAAATTAAAAATTTCGGAATAAAAGATGAATAAGAAAACATTACTTGGCGTATGCATGGGGACGCTAGCTGTTTGTGGTGCAGCAAAATCGGGAATTGCACATGCAGAAGAAATTAGCCCACAAATAAAAACGAATAGTGTCTATGTTGTAACTGTTTCTGAATCAATCAAAGACAAGTCAAACATTATTCTCGAAAAACAAATCCTTTTGAGCAACAATAACCCATACCATACAGTTTCAAAATTTAGTGAAAATTACTTTCTGAAAGATGCTGAAGGTGATTTTGTACTCACTAAGGAAGGAGATCCTATCATTGAGTACGGCGTGGAGCTTGAATTTAAGGGATATTCTCTTATCAACGGCAACTATGCCAGCATGAAAATCAATACGCAAACTTTGGTGAACACAGATGATTATCTAAATTCATACAAAGTAAGTAAGCACGATAAGCAAGGCTTTAAGATTAAAGACGCTATCCTGCCAGAAATGTCATCAACATTCACTGCTACAAATATCGAACTACCAGAAATTGGTAAAGATCTTGTTGTTTCAAAAGGAAGCTTCAAAGATTCAGATAAGAAAACGTTAGTAACAATAAAAAGAGTTGAGTAATCGACTAATGGCAGGTCATCCTGCCTTTTATTAGGAATCCATAATGAAAAAATCAGTAATTATCGGTTTAGTGTCGGTATTGGCATTAGCAGGATGCTCTAGCATTGATAAAGCAGAACAAGCTCCAGATGGGCAAGAGAAGATTGAACTCAGCAAAAATCTTTCTACATACCAGGTTTCTTTGAGAGAGTATTCTCCGTCTCGATTTATGATGCCTGATGATATTTTTTCTGTTCTGGTGTCTATCCCAAAGGATTCAAGCTTTGATGGGTTTAGATATAGCGGTTCAAGTGATGATGATGGAAGTCTATCAGAAGAAGATAAGAAGACTCTCTTAACCAATCACTATTTAAATCGAAATGACAATCTAGAGATTATAATTGACGATGTAAACTATGATGAAAGTGGTAGCCCAACGGACGCATACATTTCTGTAAGCGGTAAAACTCTATCAAGTATAGAAATGGTTATGATGGGTGAGAATGATAGAATTCAGTTGCCAGTAATTACTAAATTTGGCTCCGATGGTAGATTTGCACTTCCATTAGTATCAGATAAAGAAATTACCGTAATGCATTTTCAAGATAACGCCAATACGTACACATTGACAATTAAAAAGCACTAGGCTGAAATAGCAATACTTAAAGGGTTTGATACAACTATCAAACCCTTTTCTGTTGGAGATTATTGGATAATAGGAACTTCAATGACATCGATTCTATCAAAATGATCACCGCCGTTTGATGCGGGGTTTTGCAGTTCTTTTAATATGACTTCTTTGTTATCAAGCTCAATGGGAATTTTTACCTTAATAGGTCGTTTTTGCTTATGAGCGCTTACTTGTTCTTGAAACGCCAGCATAGCTTTTTCTGCAATACTCTTACTTGTATAAGTCCAGATAAGCTCGCCTTTTCCGCTATTACTTCCAAATGAGTCAATCTCTGAATATCTCAATACAAGAGCATATACGGTACTTTCAGCATCAATAGATAACTTGTATTGTTCCATTTGATGACCAGGCTTTAAAAGCTCAGGTTTTTTTATATATGCCCCAGACAATGAGTAATCTGTAATTGTTCCCCAATTATCCCAGTATACTTCCTTAGCGACTACATCCCTTTTTACTTCTTCAGTCAAAATGTACAAATTCATCTTTTAATTATTCTTGATTGGTATTTATTTGACCAAAATAATACAAGAGAAATCTGTCACTAACAATGATTCTAAACAACTAGAAAACAATTAAATCATCGATTGCTTTGTTTTCGGTTTAACATCGCTAATGGCATTCCTGATGTTACTAGAAAGAGTTCTGTAAGCAGGAATCAACTGGCTTTGTGAGAAGTCAGCCATTGTTAATCAAATAACAATGAATCCCCTTTCTTACCCACGCAGTGGGCGCGAAGCGAGGGAGTGGAGAATGTCAAAATCATCATTTTATTGTCTGAAAAGCCATTCAGCTTTTGTTCGATATGTTCACCTAAAGCTGGAGAGCAATAGTCAGACAAACCCACGTCTGGCTCATCTAAAACAACAAGAGCTGTTTTTTCATCTTTGATTGCGCTTTCTAGACATCTAATGGTGGCGCTAATTGAGCATACCCCTGTAGATTTAAAGATCCCCTCTTTGGATTGATTCGATAAAGCGCAAAAGAGGAAGTCACTTATCGTCTTTATTAACGGTATTCGATTGTTGCAACATAGTTACCTCTTGATCGACTTGCTTTTAAACCACCGCGATACAATTTCATGATGTCTGAATCTTCATGGAAGTCATTCTTACTTACTTCACTTTTGATGAATGACATTACTTCATCATTCAGTAGTGTTAGTTCTTCATCTAGGATGCTTTCTAAGAATTTTACCTGTTCTTTTGAGTTAGCGTCATAAGCATAGAGATCAAAACTGCCGTTTTTAATATCACCATACTCATCAAATAAATCTTCCTTTTTATAAAGATATCCATTTGATAGTTTTGCTTTGCGCAGCAAACCAAAGGCAATTTCAGCGCTATATTCGTCGGCGCATCGAACTAACACATCACCATTAGTCAGATTGATAGTTTCTGGAAGCTCTGTTGCAGGGATAATCTCAGGGAAGGCGATGTTATACCCAATATGGTCAGAGACCTCAGCAAAGAAATCGTTAATCAGATCTGATTTTACAAGGAAGGATTTGTGATCTCCCAAGCCCATTGCAATGATGTGATGCATTATTTTTTCCTTAATTGATTGTTTTAAATTATACATATATTAGAGTCATAGTCAAACAAATTTTAGCTTTTAAAATGATTGACATTCATGTATCTTAGTACGGTTTTTTGAATGGTAAATAAATAATGAAAAGAAAAGTAATTGAGCACATTCCTGGTTCGCTTGGAAAGCGTAATGCAGCATTTGTTGGCTTTCACTTCAAATCGGAAGCATGGCGTGGTTTTGAATCTTTGCCTGTAGAAGCTAGAAATAAAGAGATCTTGCAAGTAGCCTTAAACCTACGCTGGGATTCAAGGTTCGGTTTTCCAGGGGGTTTAGTTGAAGAGGGTGAATCTCTAAAACATGGCGCAGTTAGAGAGGTTCGTGAAGAGCTTAATTTTAGTATTGACGAATCCAAGCTAGAATTGCTTTGTACACATCAAGTTAAAGATGATCTAAATGCGCATTTCTTTACTTATGAGATTACAGAAGAAGAAAAAAGATTGATGTATAAAAACCTTCTTGATGCTCCGCATTTTGGTTTTGAGATTTCAGGTCTTATCTTCCTACAATGCGTAAATCATGAGTCAGGTAAAGGGGTAGATAGCTTCTTAGAAAATACCTCTCTAGCTCCTGCTGTAGACATCGAAATCAAGAAATTGATGGAGAAATATGCCTGATATTAGAAAGCCCCACATATCGCTATGTAGGGCTTTTAATTAGTATGGGATCTCGACTGATACTGGGTTGATAAATAGCACTTGGTTTACCCTATCCAGTTGTTTACCTAGAAGGTTTAGACCTACCCAATTTTTTGGATTCAAAATCTTAGGGTTCTTTTCATCTAAACCTACGCCCCAGTTTAAGTCATTTTTTGCAGCTTCAACAAATTGCTTTGTTCCTACTGTAGCCATTGACTCACTACACACCTTGTTTTGCTGGAATTTTAATACATTACCGTAGAATACAACATCTTCACGGTTTTCTTTCCACACTTCTTCTGAGTATGGCTTAACATCTCGACCAAGCATTTTAGCTGCTTGTGGTGTCTTGGCATCAAGGATTTTTCTGAACAGGCATTTCGGATGCATACGCATAAATTCGAATACATCTTTCATGGTTGAGCTTGCGCCCAAAATCATAATTCTAGCCTTGTGAAACATCATCCAATGCTCTGCTGACTTGAATTTAAATCCTTTGTATGTAAATCCATGCTTACTCTGCTGAGAGTAAACCTCTGACTTATCATAAAAGAACACAAAGTTTTCTGTAATTAACATTTTTTATTCCACTTTTAAATATTAAAAATCGGGCTAATGCCCGATATGTAACGGTGTTTTTGCTTTTACTGATTGGCTGTTTGAGGAATAGGATCAGCTATAAGCGCTTTTGTTTCGTTATACGTATGGATATCCATAATGTAGGCAACGGGTTCATTATTCATTTTTAAAACTGCTGTTTTTCCCGTCGAAGATACTCGTTCAAGAACAGAATCTAAGTTTGACTCAAAATCTTTACTTTCTATCTCTACTTCCAACATTATTTATTTCCTATATTAATGATTCATGTTCTGAGGCTTGCAAGTCTGACAACGATTTAAAAAGGCGTTCCAGTTTTCTTTAAGTTTTTGTTTGTTTGAATCAGTCATTGAATTCAGTGATGTGATGTTTTCATTAAGCCACTGAACTGCTTTAGTTTCAACTGTTTTAATTGGTGTATCTCGAAAAGATAAGGTCATACGATGACCATCTTTTGAAACGATGATGTTACCACGACCATGACGCGACTGAAATGAAGTGTTGTCTGGTAGAACTCGACTTCCTTTTGCGCGTACCACTGGTGCTGGTGCAAAAACGCCAGTAACGTTTTTAGCTTTCAGTTCCATATCGAACCAACCACGGCTCAGTGTTAGAAAGTCAACAAGAGTAGCATTAACGTAGTTTTTCTTAATGTAGTTAAACGAATCTTTCACTTCTTGATAAGTCACTGTACCGTTTGCCGCTGCTTGTTTTACAGTTTTAGCCCATGCATCAACAATTTCAACACTGATTTTTTCTGAATCGAAAGTGCCAAGAAAAGCGCTTTTACCAGAGTTGTCAGCAAACGACATAACAATCTTAACTTCGGTTGAGATTTTGTTCTTACGCTCAATAGCTCGCATGTAGATGCCACCTTGTGAACGCTTCTTTGTTACCGCTTTAGTGTTTTGACCGCGATCTTCGAAAATCGTAAATTTTGCATCAGCGTATGATTCGCTTAGTGAATCAAGGCAGTCAAAACGGAAAGTCTTAGTTGTCTTTGTGCTAAGAGTAACGACAAACGAACCGTAGTTTTTACTTCTCTTTACGTAAAGATATTTAACACCATTAGCCATTTCCTCCGCTTTCGCAATTAGGCTATCTAATCTTACATCTTGAGCGAGTATTTCTTGGGATACGTTCGCCTCTAAACCTCTGATTTGCATTCTGATTGTTTCCTCTATTACAGCCAATTAATTTGAACTTTTATTTATTTGTTATTCTGCTCAGTTCGTTAGATTATACCTAGATAAAGACAAAAGTAAAGTTTATTTTTATCTTTTTTGGCATACTTGCTTGCGACATAGTTGCATAAGCAACAATTAACACACTACTAAGCTGTAAGTCATTGATTTTTATACAGGTAAAATTTTAGTTAATACATTTACCTTGCGGTTTACTGGTGCGTTATGGGTTGGTTTCTTAATTATTTCGTCTATGTTCATATGATACCACGGATGAACTTATGACAAAACGGTATGGTGGTTATTTTTTAATTAGTTTAATGAATATATCTTGCACACACTTCAGCTTGAGACACGTTGAAATACAATGAGACATAGTGAACCAATCGCCTGCTCACAGGTTTACCTGTGTTACGCATTAGTTGATTTACAGAGATATGATGTTCAGAAAAATAAGTGTCCTATAACGATTAAGAGATGATAATTGACCATGCTTGCCCTAAATGACCATACTCGCTCTAAATGACCATACTCGGTTTCTTTGACCATACTCGCTCTAAATGACCATACTTGGTATTTTTGACCAAACTCGCTTGATTTGATTGAGTTTGGTGCTATCATCCTGTTCAGAATATATTTTTTCGAATATCACTAACCTTGGGGAAGGCGGATATCATGACAAATCTTCGTGCAGAGAATATACAAGCGCTTAAGCGTCAACGCACCGCTCTAGAAAAACACCGTAAAGTAAAGAGCATGACTTCAGGTAAAGTAGAAGTTAAAGAAGAGCTAATTGAGCAGTTTTACTCTAAAAAGCAACTTGTAGGCGCTTTAAATATCAGCGATGCTCAGTTTGAAGAGGTCAAAAAAGGTATGATTGAGGACGGTTATATCTTCAATCAGAATAATAGTAATCAATATCAGCTTGATAGGGTTCAAGCGATTGAGTTTGTAAAGCGATGCGGTGTTAAGTCTTTCAAGGAAATAAGGAAAGAGAAAAATATCAGCCCTAGTGTTGTCGTAGTTCAAACAGCTAAGGGTGGTGTTGGTAAAAGCACAACTGCCCAAGGTGTTGCTATTGAAGCTGCTTTAGACCCTATTAGAAACATGCGTGTTTGCCTAGTCGATTTCGATCCTCAAGGTACTCAAAGAGTATTTCTTTCGAAAGAAGCCGTGGACGCTAAGGATGACAACTACATTTCTTTTGTAGACAAGTTCCAAGACTGGATGGATGACGATCTAGAAACACGCAAAGAAAAGCGTGAATTCTATCGTAATGAATTACTAGAGGATGTCATTATTCCTACTAGCGTTCCTGCGCTAAAACTAATCCCTTCTGTTCTGACTGACCTTTCATTTCAGCTTTATTCATCAGCGAAGCTACTTGAGGAAGGTAAGCAATTCTCTATGTCATATGTTAGGGATATGATTATCGAGCCTCTTAAAGATGATTTTGACCTGTTTGTATTCGACTTGGGTCCAAGTCCAGACATGTTCTTAATGAATGCGCTGTACGCTGCTACAGACCTTCTAATGCCTGCTACGGGTAAACCTATCGACTTTAGAGCTTATGAGAAGCATCTTGTTAACCTTGAATATGTTTTCAAGGAAATGCTGCCTGAAGATTGGAAGGGTTTGAACTCTATTAAAACAATTATCAATAGAGCAACAAAGGCTGATAAAGTAGTTTGGAAAAATGTAAGCACAATACTAAGCGTTTCTGATTGTTTGCCAGAAATCATACAGGAGTCTGTGGCGTTCTCTCAATCGGCAGAGGACTACAAGCCAATCCAACTATACAAAACAAGAAAAGCTAGCGTTAGAGAGGCGCAGAACTCCATGAATAGGCTTTATCAGTCTTACATCGACGTTGTCTCTGAAAGGTTTCTTTAGGAGGGTGAGATATGAATGATCGTTTCGTTTCCCCAAGCAAAAAAAAGAAGGCTACCTCTACAGGAGGAAGCTTCAACCACCAGGCAAATGCTGAGGCGTTAGGTAAGTCTGTAAAAGTGGTGGCTCAAGCAATTAACTCCCACATTGAAGAGTTAAATAGAGTAGATATCAATCAGTTTTTAGGCGAGCTGACAAAAGAGTTAGAGGTAGACCTGTCTGGCTTTAGCGGTTTGGTCAACGTTAATTCATCTGGCACGTTTTATTTAACTAGCCCACTTTATGGTGAAACTGAATTAAGACCAATGGAGCTTCGCACTTACAAGTACGACGAAATTGAGTCAAAAACTGTTGTCAATACGAGATCGAATGCCCGTATTCAAGAACTTCTTAACTCTCTATCTTTACAAGATATTTTAGGTACTCTTCAGGAGTCTGGTCAAAGCCTGCCAGCTATCGGTGTTGAAATCGATGATGGTAATGGTGGTAAAGTAGTCGAGATTATTGACGGTAGTCGTCGTAGACGAAGCTGCATTATTGCAGAGAAAGATTATTACGTCTTTGTTCTGAAGGGTAATGTAACAGCCATTCAAAGAAAATTTCTTCGAGAAACATTCAAGGCTACTAAAGAGCACTCGTTCTTAGAGGAATGTATTGCAATAGCTGCGGATCTTCATGAGTATAAAACTGAGAATCCTAAAGCGAGTATCGAAGAGTTTTCGAATATTGATTCAAAATATAGTTCGAGTAAAGTAAAGAGAATGGTGTCTTTTACAAAGATTCCACTTTCAATTATCAAGAATTTTTCAGATATCACTCTGAGATACAATTTTTTCGATAAGAGCTTATACCCTCTGTACACGAAATTTAATGCGTTAAACATGCTTGATGTTCTCGATGCGAACTTAAAGAATGAAGTTAGAGTGTTTGAAGAGCATGTTGATGATGATAACGATCTATCAGATGTTAACTTTAACGTTATTCCTGATCCATATGCAAAATCGGTGATCGATAAACTTGATGGGCTTGCTGAGCAATTATCTGAAATTTCGGAAGATATGTTTCTTTATGTACCAAGAGAAGCAATCACCGAACGGTTTGTGTCACATTTAGCTTACCCTCTCTATATCAAAGCCAATGATCTGGGTATATTAGATGAAATTGTTGTTGAGCTTAAAAATCATAGAGTACCTATAGAAGCCACTGATGATGCGCCAGAAACCGTATCTGAGCACATACCACTGGAAAGGCTGGAAAGTGCATTTAAAACAATCCTAGATGGTCTAAGCAGCTATCAAGATGATAACAAGGGAAGATCTGGTATTGATGGTCAGATTGAAGCCCCTGAGAATGTTGTGCCTACACCCAAAAAAGCTCGAACAGTTTATCATTGGGGATCTTTGAAAAGAAAAAAGTACATCAGATCAACTCAAAAAGAGTCTGGTGAGTTAATGATTAGCTTCAAAGGTGCTAGCGATGAAGTTAAAGAAAAGACGTTAGAATACCTCAATAAGCTAATGCAAGAAGAAGACTAGAAAACTGATATTGGGGGCTTAGCCCCCTTTTGTTAGTAATCATAACCAAGCTCAAAATCATTATATGGGTTCACTTCTACGATTTTGGCAGACTCTAATAATTGCTGATCAATAATTACAATCTCTTTTTCTCCAGGCTTTCCATACATTGCTTCGGCTGTATATCCAGATATTTTGAGATTCTTACATAGAAATTCATTAGCCATTTTTGCACATTCAATCTCTGTAAGATCTGGATTAAGGTTTGATATGGCGTGATTTAAAGCTGAATGAATATCCCCCAAAGAGAAGTCCTCATGGTGAAAATCAGGTGTGTTTTTGATTAAAGACTGAAACGCGGCATGAAATTTTTGACTAAGGTTATCGAAATCCTCTTGGAATCCATCATCGAAGTCATAGTCATCAAAAGCTCTGTGTATACATATGTCTTTTAGATCTGTACTGCAAGTTGCAGAAGGATATATTCCGTCATCATCAGGATCTACGTCATAAGTCTCGTCAAACCCCTTATCAAGCAAGTTCTCAATAATTGATTCAAAATCAGTATCTTCATCTATAAAGACACCCGCATCAGCCAAATATTTCAAAGTTTCGGGGTCGAAATCTTGTGTGTTTACATGCTTGTTACAAAAGTCGATATAGATATCTATTAGATCATCTGATTCATACAGAGTTTCACTCCAGTCCTTCAAATCAGAAATATCTATGTGTGGGATTGAGACCTGATACAGCACACCTCTATGAGGGCAAGAGTATGCTTTGCCATTACCATTATTAGTTAGTACGTTCAAAAACTTTATATGTTCAGACATGCCAGAGAAGTGGTCAATTGCTTGATCAAATCCTTTCGACTCAATTACCTCTATAACCTCATACGGTATGGTTTCAGGTTCGATTATTTTAGATTTATACATGTATGTAGGCTCTGCACCATCATATGTTTTGTATGTTGATAGATAATCTTTGGCTAAATCAGGACTTCCAAAATAAAACCCAAAACCGTGCCTTGCTAAACCAGTACCAGTACCTATTTTATTGAAGTCAAACTTGTCGAATCTTTTTGGGGTGGCTGTAAAAGTGGTTATCATTTCAAATTCTCTTAGTTATTTTAATAATTATATCATTCATAAGCAGGAACTTGAATTGAAGCAAGTCCTCAAGCTGCGTATAATTAATATTAAAATAAAAAATAGAGAAAACTACAATGAAAATGGAAGTTGAAAGGTACGGATTTTTTGTTTGTGCTCAAAATGATGATATCACTCTTGCTGGTGGTTTAAGATCTGGTAATAGTCGCGGTCATGAAACCCGATTGAAATACATCATTATGGATAACCATAGAATCAAGTCTTTAATGAAAGAAGGTATTGATCAAGTAGAAGCACAAAGGCTTTCTGAAGTTGGGCATGTGGAATTATTTGTCGAAGATGGTACGCTTTTTGATGTAAATGGCTTGGTTAATATCGTTATCAAAAATGAAAAGAATTTCAAAGAGAGAAGACAGGGGTATGCAACAAAAGTAATTCAATCGATTGTTGCAACCACTGGAAAAGATCTTGAGATTATGGACATTCAACCAGGCAATGCAGCTAGATTTTGGAAATCTCTAGGAACAGTATTCCACAATGGTCATGGAAAGGAAATTACTAACGCCATAACCAAAAAGTCAGGGATTGTTCATGGTACTGTTTCAAAAGAAAAAGTCCTGTCAATCTCAAAAGAAAAGAATAAGGAAGCTTCCTTTGATATCTAAAAAGACAACCCCAGCGATTCTGCTGGGGTTTGATGCTCAAAGTTTGTAGAAACATAGTTCGTTTATAAACTCCAAACTACTTTTGGTTTCAAGCATCATATTATTTCTTCTTATAAGGCTAATTTCTTCGGGGTCTGTGTTTATTCGAATACATTTAAATCATCATGTCGAAAAATATTGTAATACCATTGGTTGAACAACTTAGCCTGAATATCTGTCCTATCACTTTTAAATTCAAAATCTCCAAACATAAGAATGTTGGGTCTAGCGATTGATTCACATTTAGGACAGTAAACTTTATGTTCAGGAACAAGGTTATTATCCACTTCAATTTTTTCATTAATGGGAAAAATTGGTGAATCGCAACTGTACTTTCCGCATTGCCAGTGATTTATTGAACCGTGAACCTCGTAGATTTTATCCTTGGAATAGCCAGCTTTTTCAAAGTGTTCGTCCACATTTGTTGTTAAAACAAAGTAGTCGATATTATTTTCATTAATAAAATCTAAAAGCTTTTTGTATCCAATATGAGGATTAGTTGAATCATAAAGATTTTTTCTATGGATATAAAACCCTTGAAAGAGATCTTCGTTCTCATAAAGCATCTCTGGCGAGGATACCTGAGTAAACTCTTTGCCATTCAATTGTGGGTAGTTATCCCAAAACCCATTATTTGTTCTAAACACTGGTAAGCCGCTATCAGCAGAAAACCCCGCTCCAGCTAAAATTATCAGCTTGTCAGTTTTTCTTAAAATTTCTCTAATTTTTTTCATGACTATATATTTCATTTTTAATTTTAATTTTAATTTTAATTTTAATTTAAAGAAATGATATTATAGTTTCACTTTTAATCAAGTATTTACAAAAAGAAAGCCCCGCATAAGCGGGGCAAGTTCGATTACTTTACTCTAAATGCTCCATTTGATACTTCTACCCAAATCCCCTCCCCTACTCTCAATACTTGTTGATTGGTGTAGATGTGAGAATATTGCTCAATGATAGTGTATTCCTTTACGACTCCATTACCGTTAACAACAGTCAAACTATCCCAACAATTGAATTCTTTGAACTTTCGATTTTTAGCTTGGATCAGAAACTCAATTGGGAATTCATCTTCTCCGCTGTAAACATGCTCATTCAGTTCTGATTGATTAATTAATTCATGTAGTTCATTAAGTTTGAAATCGTATTCAATTTTTTTCGCTGGCGGGACAAGCCACAAACTGTAGGCATTTTCAAATACACTTGGATTATTGGTGATTTCAGGGTATGTATTAATGAAGTGTTTTTTTGCATCACTCGCGCTAACTAGATCTTTCAGAAATTTATCATAAGATGACTCATTCCATGACTCTGAAATCTTCTTTAAATGTGAGTATGAGGTATACCCAAACTGTTGTGAAAACTCATTTAAGATCTTAGTGATTTTCTTTTTAAGGGTGAATTCTGAGCATACAAAATTATTTAAAGTCTTGATGTCATTTTTAAGTTGGATTGCTTCTTTTACAGAAAAATAGATGCGTTGGTTCATGATAGTAATTTCCGATTTTATGCCAATAAGCACCACTCTTACTGACTGGAAAAAACAATCAGTAATTTTCATTGAACTACCCTATGCATACGCTTTGCCTTTGTGGTGGGTCAGGACTAGGTGTTGCCCTAACTCTCAAACTACAACAACTAAGATACTGTGTCAATTTAAGATAGTTTAATCTGTTACTTGCTTATTGGAAACAAATCAATAGCATACTGCTATATCGGTTAGGTTCCTAACTCGGAATTCTTGAAGATGAATATGGGTACTATGCAGTCGAAGGTCTTGCCGTAGCGTCTACCAGATCAAGCTCCAATTTCTCTGTTAGGTTCCTAACCTGGAAATCTTCAAGACAAATACGGGTACTATGCTGTCGAAGGGATTACCGTAGTGCCTACCAGAGAAAGCTCTATTTTCTCGGTTAGGTTCCTAACTTGGAATTCTCCAAGACGAATACGGGTAAAATTCAGTCGAAGGTGTAACTGCACAATAAAGTTTGCACACTAATTGGCTCTTATAGGGCGGTTCGTACAATATAGTTTGTACACTAAATGTGTTTTGAAGGCTGTCTCAGATAACCTTTTGCGGAAAAATCAATGATTGTCACCTCGCCAGAACCATTGGCACATAAGCGGTTAGGGATTAGTGTGCAGACTTTATTATTCCAAACTAAGTTAGTGTACAAACTCTCTATGCAGTGTTCAGACTTTATTGTTCCAAAACAGAAGGGTTTGCCAGGTTGTTTGCCAAAGGAAACTCTATTTTCTCGGTTAGGTTCCTAACTTGGAATTTTTCCAAGATGAATACGGATACTATGCAGTCGAAGGGGTTGCCTTGGAATCTGCCAAAGGAAACTCTATTTTCTCGGTTAGGTTCCTAACTTGGAATTTTTCCAAGATGAATACGGATACTATGCAGT
>NZ_JAWOTX010000017.1:101557-109341 GCF_033339115.1 Vibrio sp. 947
CGAAGGGGTTGACTTGGAATCTGCCAAAGGAAACTCTATTTTCTCGGTTAGGTTCCTAACTTGGAATTTTTCCAAGACGAATATGGGTACTATGCAGTCGAAGGGTTTGCCTTGGAATCTGACAAACACGATTTCATTTCTCGGTTAGGTTCCTAACTCGGAATTTTTCCAAGATGAATATGGATACTATGCTGTCGAAGGGGTTGCCGCAGCGTCTACCAGATCAAACTCCAATTTCTCGGTTAGGTTCCTAACTTGGAATTTCCCAAGATGAATACGGATACTATGCAGTCGAAGGGGTTGACTTGGAATCTGCCAAAGGAAACTCTATTTTCTCGGTTAGGTTCCTAACTTGGAATTTTTCCAAGACGAATATGGGTACTATGCAGTCGAAGGGTTTGCCTTGGAATCTGACAAACACGATTTCATTTCTCGGTTAGGTTCCTAACTCGGAATTTTTCCAAGATGAATATGGATACTATGCTGTCGAAGGGGTTGCCGCAGCGTCTACCAGATCAAACTCCAATTTCTCGGTTAGGTTCCTAACTTGGAATTTCCCAAGACGAATACGGGTACTATGCAGTCGAAGGGTTTGCCTTGGAATCTGAAAAACACGATTTCATTTCTCGGTTAGGTTCCTAACTAGGAATAAATTGGATAATCATGTCTATGTTCACTGATAGGTTAGGGCGCTTGCTAGTGAATATATTCGGATTAAAAGAGTTGTTCTTGGTCAGCATTCTAACTAGAAGGCGGGTTTTGCGCGATAAGTGAAATTTGCATAGAAATGAATGCGCCTTCAATTATTGACTTCAAAGCTTTTATATGTATAATAAAAACCATCAACTAAATAAAGAAATGGTTAAAATTATGAAAAAAATTATCGCGCTATCACTTATTTGCATGTCGCTGGTAGGTTGTCAGGTTACACGTCAAAATGCAATGACAGGTGAGTATGAAACAAACTCTACCGTGAAGGGTGGTTTATTAGGGTGCGTTGCTGGAGCTGTCGTCGGTGGTGCATTAAATGGTGGAAAAGGCGCAGCGATTGGCTGTGGAGCTGGGGGTGGTGCTGGGTTGTTTGTTGGTAATAATTTTGACAAGCAAGAAGCAGAATTACGAAAGCAACTACTAAATTCAGGTGTTCAGGTTAAGCGTCAAGGAAACGAAATCCGCCTAATCATGAATGGGGCTATTACATTTAATACTGGCAAATCTAGCCTCAAACAAGCAGTATATCCTAAGCTTCGTAGCATCGTTACTGTAATGAATCGCTATCCAGATACAGTCTTATTGGTTGAAGGGCATACTGATAGCGTAGGCTCATCTGCACGAAACAAAGAGCTTTCGTTCTATCGTGCTCAGTCTGTTAAAACTGCATTGAATACAATGGGTCTATCTAGCTCTCGTACTGACATCACTGGATATGGCGAATCAATGCCTATTTGTTCAAATAAAACTGAGCAAGGTCGCCAATGTAATCGCCGTGTAGAACTGCGAATCTTACCAAACGGCTAATTATAGATCCCTAGTTATCTCGGTAACTAGGGATGTTCAATTTGAGAGGGTAGTAAAATGAAACCTATCTATACAGAAATTTGTTTTTCAAGCGGCGTGTTGATTGATGGATTCCGTACTGCATTAAAATTTTTTGACAGCCAAAAGAGCATTGATAGCCTTGTAGAGGTGTGGCATGACAAAAAAAACTGGGATATCTCACTTAATCAATTTGCTGAGGAATATAGAGCAATTGAAAAGCATGGAGACGATTACGCAGAGTTGAGTAATGATAACTCTCAAGACATAGACGACTTAGAAGGGTACTTCAGAGCGAGCGAGTGGTACGAGAAAGTTCTTGAAAAATACCGTGAACAAGCAAAAGCACTAAATGTCACAACTCATCGGATTAACTGTTATATCTTCAATAAAGAATACCATGAGTCTGATGATCCTGAATTAAAGAAAAAGAACAGTTTTCTGACGATTAATGATCTTTTGAATGGCTTGGATTATCCACAAGATGTGATTGAGAATATGAAGCGTGATTTCGTTATTAAATACTTGAAAGAAAACCCTTCTCTATAAAATATTAAAGGCTCCAACTCGGAGCCTTTTTATTAATTGTGTTTAAATCCACTTGCATCAAATCCAACTGAGATACCCTCATCTAAATTCAACTCGCTATCAGAATCGGTCTCTAGTTGAAGTTTGTTGAAGTTCTCTAAGTTGGAAACCATCTTATTGATTAGAGAGTTTTCTTTCTCTATCTCATAGATTAGTTCGTAATGAGTTTTGAAAAACTCATTAAACAGACCACTGCTCTCAAAGTTTCTGTCAGGTGACTTCTCAACTGAAAACCCAAATCGTACAGGGAAGAGTTGCAGAATACTTGGCTCTGCATTTAATTTATTTAAATGCTCTTCGATGTCGAAAGGACTCTCAATGCTGTATTTTGAGAAATCATAGCTTATCAGTTCAGATTTACCCCTCATCTCTGCATTTGCAAGGTAGATAGCGTTGAACTGTTCAGGGTTAAACATAGTAGAGCCATAAGTTTTAAAGTCTTTTTCTGTTACTATTTTAGATGCTTTGTTAAGTAGTAAGCGCTTCTTCTCAAACACCTCATCCAAAAGACTGGTCGAACGGCTATAGTAAGCAATTAAGTTCATCAACAGGCATCTAGATGCGTAAAGCTCAGAAATGTCGCGAGCAATGTATTTTATTGATTCATTTGTTTTCGATACATCTTCTAAATAGAGCAGTAGCTTTCTAATATCACCCTTTAATGACTCTCTCTCTAAGTTCATTAGGATGCTACTTTTAACCTCTTCTACACTTATAGGTTTATGGCTCTTAGCTACCTCATACATGCGATGCTCATATTTATACTTGCTAAGTTTAGTCTTTTGAACAGATTCAGTTAGCTCACATTGAAAAATCTCTTTTCTAAGATCATCAACCGTTTCAGTAAAGGAGGAAGGCGTTAACTTACCCTTATTCTTTAGTACATACGCTTTAGCATCAGGATCCATTTCGTTAAGCATGATGTTCGCATTCATCATTCGATAATATGTCTCGGAGCTAATGCTGTTCATGAATCTAGTGATAGCGCCAAACTTACCTATACACTTACCGAAAAACTGGTCTGAGTATGTGGCTGCGATATGAAATACATCGCGATATTGAGTTTTAGAAACTGAAAGGTGCTTAATCTCTCTTCCTTCCAAGTATGGTGCTAATATTGGGTCTTGATTTAGAAGTGTAGCTAATCGCTTAAGCGCTGTTTGCTTTTGGTCTTGCAAGGCATCAATAACATCCTCTACATCTCCAGGATTGAAGTCCAAGTATGTGATTTGATACTGATTTATTCTAGCAAATGCTTTAGCTTCTTCCTCTTCATTCTCAGACTGAATCTTGTTAAGGAACGGAGTAAGATCTAGGTTTAAGGCGGCTTTTATAATCGAAACCATTTCCTCAACAGTAGTTGATTCAGAAAATGATTTCGATAGGGCTGTGGATATGGCTTGCTGAAGATTTTTTGTAATCCTCGTTCTTTTAATCAGTAAATCATCTAGATGACTCTTTTCATCTTCCAGATTTCTACTTATCGAGTCTAAGCATTTAGACATTATGGTAGTGTAGTTATTCATAAAACTCTTATTGATTAAGTTTATTAATTATTTATTTGGAATGATAATACGACATTTTGATCGCAAATCATAGTTTCAATTAATAAGAGTTTTCCAATGGTTGAGCTTTAGCAAGTAGACGAAACTACTCTTAGTCTTTTGCGAAAAAATCTAGCCACTCGTCTTTCATCTTCGCTTACTTTTCCAATCTTTTGGGTTACAACTCTTAACCCTCTGTTAGTTATTGAGGATGAATTAGAAATTCTTGTAGATTGCATAACCTTAACTCCAAAATAAAAACTTTTTGTTTTTTTCGCCATACAAGCGATTTCAAAAAAAAGACAGTAACTGTCATATAAAGAGGTTGATTTCCAAAACACTAAGATTCTTGGCATCTAGAAAATTTGAATCGCTTCTTGCTCTACTTTGTTGCGATTTGATTTCCATCGGTTACATCCATAAAGACCAGGCACACGACTAAGTTTCTTCTGAACTAGTGGATTTTCACAAAACGCAAAATTAGGCTGTTCAACATTTCTTACGACTCGGAGCATAGATTGAGGTTTTTCGCTTACATGTTTCACCATAAACGCAGAATTACTAGATTCAGAAGCGTTGCTCTCACTCGCTGAGTGAAGTTTATGAAGCGCCTTAGAAAGAAACGAGCTTTTGTTACCAGTTATGGAAAGAATGCTGTTATTTAAAAAATCTGCTACAGGATTAGTATTCATAGTCTCACCAAAAAATGTTTTTGTTTTTTTGCCATACAGCGCGAATCAGAAAAATGAGAATGACTCTTGAGAATCAAAGCCTTGCTTTTGTTGGTTTGATTTCCAGCGATTGCAGCCGTAAAGTCCAGGAACACGGTGCTCTTTTTCTTTGGCAGCAGGCTTACCGTAGAAAGACTGACGTGGTTCATAAGCATTCTGATCGTCTTGCATATTGTTGTGTACAACACGCATTTTTCTGCGCGTATTTGCTGTATGCATGTTTTGATCTTCTGGCGCGAGCATGTTAGCACATTTAATTGCTTCATCATCTGAAATAGATTGACGTACAACTTTCAACTGTGGACGATTAGGTTTCTCTTCACGGCGATTACCAGAGTTTAGTGAAAGAGTTTGTGCGCCTAGACGACCTTTACCTTTTTGAAAAACTGTAACTGTTTGAGCATTCATATTCATAATCCTTATTAATCTAGTTTGATATCGTAAACTTTATTGGTTCTTAAACAGTGCCTTTTTGCACATTAGTAAATGATTTCCAAAATGTTTATATCTTAATCAGTAATCTCTTTTGTTATGCACATAGTTTGTTGTGCATCGATGTAGGTAAATTTAGATCAATGAGTATTTTTAGTCAAATATCCATATCTAAAAATCAACCAAAAGGTGTTTTTTATCAGTGATTTCACCTTGAAAGGGACTATGCACTCGCATTCTTTTGATATATTCGAGTACAAAATGACGCATACACCAGATTTTAATACTGGTTTTGAAACCAGTTTCAGGAGAAAATACTTTTTTTCTTTTTTGCCATACAGATTATGATTCCAGTATAAAAAAAGACCAATTATGAATCTTAATGACAACTCTATTATTAGCAAAACTGGTGTAAAGCTATGATATTTCAATAGCTTATTGGCAAACTTACAGTACAGCGTACTTTGCAGATTTGTTGGGTTGTGTTGTGTAAAATAACAGAGCCACTAAATTAGCATTCATTAATATTCAGAATATTTTATAAGGAAGATGGCTTTCCTTCACTTAAGAAAGCCACATGTTGTTCAAAGTTTTTGTGGGTGCTTGAGGGTATCGAGGGATTTTGGTTGGCTAGATGTTTTTATATCGAATATTAAATAGATAATAAAAGAGGTGATTTGTAGTAAGGATCCGCTTCCAATCATATAGAACAGTGAGCTTGAACTAAACTCAATGCCAATATACCAATTTGCAATACAAGCAATCATTACGCCAATTAGGTATGTACTAAAAGATATGGAAAATATTTGTAATTTATTGTTCATTTGGCTCTCCTTTTTAGAGGGATAGTATCAGTAGTTCAAATTGTGTTCAAAACAATTATTAACAATTAAGATTAAAAATATTATTTACTTATGATAATAATTGACGCATAATCACCGTGTCCAATCACAGACACATTAACAAATAAATTTTTAATTATTAATAAAAAAATTAGGAGATATAGATGGAATTAGCGCCACTTGGCTTTCCATTGGAGCTTATAACTGTACTTGGTATAGCTGTAATAGCTTCGGTAGCACTTGACCTTTGGGGTCACAGAAACTCAACAGAAATTTCAGTAAAAGATGCAGGTATCTGGTCTGTGTTCTGGGTAGGTTTGGCTTTAGCGTTCTACGGATTTCTTTACGTCGAATATGGTAAGGATTACGCAAGCTTATTCTTGTCGGGTTATGCGCTTGAGAAAACCCTTTCCGTTGATAACCTGATGGTATTTGTCGCAGTATTTAGTGCATTTGGTATTAAAGATAGTGTTCTCAAACACCGAATCTTATACTGGGGTATTATTGGTGCTCTTGTTTTCCGTGCGATCTTTATCGCGGCAGGCTCAATGCTTTATTCAATGGGTAACTGGGTTGAACTTGTATTTGCGGCATTCATTCTTTACGCAGCATACGTGATGGTATTCCGTGATGAGGATGATGAAGATATTGATTACGAGCAACACAAAGCTGTACGTTTAGTTAAGAAGTTCTTCCCTGTAATTCCAATGCTTCATGGTAAATCACTTTTTGTAAACCATGAAACATTTGAAAAGCTAAAAGAAACGAATCCGTCACTAAGCGGCATTAAAAAGGCAGCATACTACGCAACACCAGCGTTCCTATGTCTTACTGTAATCGAACTTACAGACGTTGCGTTTAGCTTTGATAGCGTACCAGCAATCATTGCAATCACAGAAGAGCCTATCCTGGTTTACTCTGCTGTAATCTTTGCAATTCTAGGTCTTCGTAACTTGTTCTTCCTGCTTCAAGCAGCAGTAGATAAGCTAAGTAAACTAGAAGCTTGGGTTGGTCTGATTCTTCTGTTCATCGCAGCAAAACTTATCATTAGTGGATTGAACAAAACCTTCGGTCTTGAAATTCCGAAAATCGACCATAGCTTAAGCTTATACGTAGTCATTGGTTGTATTGTTTGTGGTATCGTCCACTCACTAATTGCAGACAAGCTACAAAAGAAAGAAGAAAGCGCTGAAGCTTAATTAGATTCAGATCAATAAAACCCTTCAACGATGTTGAAGGTTTTTTTATTTGCATTACTATTAAGAGACGGAGGGCGTATGTTTTTAGATGAAAAAATCGATCCCGTTGCTTATGCGGAAGAGTTAGCCAAAAAAAGAAAGTATTCAAAACTTCCTAAAGACCTATCTATGTCATCAAGAATGCTTTATTTAGAGTCTCAACCTCAAGAGGTCAAGATGGAAGGTGATAGGGTAGGGCTATATACCAAAAGTGGAACAAAAGTCGCTACAGGCTATTCTCGGACTGTTATTGGTGATTATGGGAGCTTCCTAGAGATTAGTAAGCAAGACATGATCAGAGAAAGCCTTTGCTGTAAGGATGGAGAACAGTACAGATTTAAAGATCCCAAGTACAGGGATAGTGTTAAGTACTACTGGTATACGGCTAAGGATGATTCAGATATCAAGATTTACTTTCAGCAGCATGGGGTAAGCTACGCTGACTACCAACCAGGTATGTTCTACATTTCGCCATACGAACTCATTATTAAATAAACAAAACGAGATTATTTCTTGTTTTCACTAAAAACCTTGTTGCCACATAAAGTATCGCGTGATAACTTAAGATACCTATTTATCTAGTGTTTTATTGGGATTTACCTTGGCAATATTAGGCTTTAGCTACAATATTTCTGATAAACTCAATCCAGAGCAAGCCACACTTTTTGCTCAGTGGATTGGTGCTGCCAATGTGATCCGTAATCAAAAGATTAACGAATATAAAACCTTTCTAAAAAACAAAACACCAGAGCTTATCGCTCAAGGTTACGCCTCAATCAAAAACAATCCTGAACTCTTATTTTTAAAAGACATTCCAGTTCAACTTTTACGCAATGCCGCAAGTTTGGTTTTCTCTGATGCGGAAGCCGCGAG